>CAJYXO010000001.1 GCA_913778765.1 uncultured Massilia sp.
CGGTGCACGATGCCGGCGCGCGGCACCGACACCAGCTGCGGGCAGTCATGCAGGAGGCCGTTCAGCAGCGTGCCCGACCAGTTGCCCGAACCCGGGTGTACGACCAGGCCGGCCGGCTTGTTGATGACCATGATGGATTCGTCTTCGTAGACGATGTTCAGGTCCATCGCTTCCGGCGTGAAGGCGGTGTCTTCCGGCGCCGGCTGCGGCACCACGTGGACGGTCTCGTCGCCATAGGCCGTGCCCTTGCCCTTGGCCGGCTTGCCGTCGACCGTGATGTGGCCTTCGTCGAACCATTGCTGCAGGCGGCTACGCGAGAATTGCGGCACCAGGCCGGCCACGACCTTGTCGAGGCGCTGGCCGCAGTGGGACGGGTCCAGGGTCAGGGTAATCGGCGAAAAGTCGACGCCGCTCGGGGCCAGGCCAGGCTCGGCCGTGAACTCGGCGTCCAGGTCGTCGTCCAAATCGGGGTTCATAAGCATTTCCGCCGAATTCGGCGCAGCAGGTGATATCACGTTGTTCCCATCGGCTATAATCAGCCGTTCGTTGAATCTCGGTAAAAACTTTCTTGCAAAAAGCTCATGCAAAAAAAATTGTCTGTATTGGTAGTGACGTGCGCCCTGCTCAGTTTGTCAGCTTGCGGTTTGTTACCGGGTAAGTCCGACGAAAGCAAGAACGTGTCAGCGTCGAAATTATACGCTGAGGCGCGCGAGGAAATGGATGGCGCTCACTACGAAGCCGCCATCAAGCTCTTCGAAAAGCTGGAAACCAATTATCCCTTCGGCACCTACGCCACCCAGGCGCAGATGGAAATCGCCTATGCGCACTACAAGGCCCAGGACCAGGCCGAAGCGCTGGCCGCGGTGGAACGCTTCATCAAGCTGCACCCGAACCATCCGCAAGTCGACTACATGTATTACCTGCGCGGCCTGATCAACTTCAATGACCAGATCGGCTTCATGAGCTTCATCTACTCGCAGGATCCGACCGAACGCGATCCGAAGGCGACCCGCGAAGCCTTTGCCGCCTTCAAGGAACTGGTCGACAAGTTCCCGAACAGCAAATACGCGCCGGACTCGATCCAGCGCATGAACTACCTGATCAACGCGATGGCCGCGTACGAGGTCCACGTGGCGAACTACTACTACCGCCGCGGCGCCTACCTCGCTGCGCTGAACCGCGCCCAGGGCGCCGTGACCGACTACGCCGATTCGCCGGCGCGCGAAGAAGCGCTGTTCATCATGATCCGCGCCTACGACAAGCTGGGCATGTTCGACCTGCGCGACGACACCCAGCGCGTGTTCACCAAGAACTACCCGAACAGCCACTTCCTGGGCGGCAAGGGCGACGGCGATGCGCCGTGGTGGAAGTTCTGGGCGAAATCGGGGCCGCAGCCGGCGCCGAAGGATGCTGTGCAGTAAGAATGAAGACGCCCGCTCGATGCGGGCGTTGTTGCATCTGCCGTCGTTCCCGCGCAGGCGGGAACCCAAGTTCGGCTTGAGCAGTCGAAACGCAATCGAGCTTGGGTCCCCGCCTTCGCGGGGACGACGGAGCAAGCGTGCGCGGTCCTGGAACCTATGCCTCGACGCGCCTGCGGAACACCCACTCCTTCTCGCTTGACGCCGCCTTGTCGAACGCATACCCATCCACATCGAACTTCTTCAGCTTCTGCGGATCAAGAATCCCCTTCTCCGCCGCATAGCGCGCCATCATCCCGCGCGCGCGCTTGGCGAAAAAGGAGATGATCTTGTACTTGCCGTTCTTCCAGTCCTCGAACACCGGCACGATCACCGGCACGCGCAACAGCTTCGGCTTGACCGACTTGAAGTACTCCTCGGACGCCAGGTTCACCAGCGCGGTCGCGCCGTTCGCCGCAATGGCGTCGTTCAGCGCGCCGGTCACGGTCTCGCCCCAGAAGGCGTACAGGTCCTTGCCGCGCGGATTGGCCAGCTTCGTCCCCATCTCCAGGCGGTAGGGGTGCATCCGGTCCAGCGGGCGCAGCACGCCGTACAGTCCGGACAGGATGCGCACGTGCTCCTGCAGGTAATCCAGCCCTTTCGGCTTGAGGCTGCGCGCATCCAGGCCCGTATAGACGTCGCCGTCGAAAGACATCGCGGCCTGGCGTGCTTCACTGTGGTCAGGGCGCCAGCCGGCGTAGCGCGTCACGTTCAGCACGGCCAGCGGGTCGGAGATGCTCATCAGGGCGCCAACCTCGGCCGGCGAATAGTCCTTCAGCACGCGGATCAGCTCGGCCGCGCGGTCGATGAATTGCGGTGTGGTATGACGGTCGGTGGTGGGCGGGGTATCGAGGTCGAGGGATTTGGCGGGCGATAAAACGATCAGCATAGGTAAGAAACGAAGACAACCGGTAGAATTGCCGACATGATACCTGCTTCAGTTCCTTCCTCACAGAAACGCATCGTCATCGACACCAATGTCTGCCTCGACCTCTTCGTCTTCCGCGACCCGCGCTGGGCCAGCCTGCTGGCCCAGCTGGAAAGCGGCGCCGTCGAAGCCGTGACGCGGTCCGATTGCCGCGACGAATACCGGATCGTCCTCCATTATTCCCACCTGCCCCTCGACGACGGCACGCGTCCGGAGGCGGCGGCCCGCTTCGACGCCTTGATCAAGGTCGTGGCGCCCGACAGCCGCGCCATCCGCCTGCCGGTCTGCACCGACCGCGACGACCAGAAATTCCTGGAACTGGCGCGCGACGCCGGCGCCCGGATCCTCATCACCAAGGACAAGGCCCTGCTCAAGCTGGGCAAGAAGACCGTCCGCGAAGGTCTGTTCCGGATCATGACACCGGAAGCCTGGGTCAAGAACGAAGCGCAGGCCGCGCTAGAATGAATCCATCGAACCTCCGTCAGCACACACCATGTCCGTCCCCATCCTGACCTCGCGCCTGCCGGCCGTCGGCACCACCGTGTTCAGCCTCATGTCCGCCCTCGCCGCCGAGCACGGCGCCGTCAACCTCGGCCAGGGCTTCCCCGATTTCGGCTGCGACCCGCGCCTGCTCGGCCTGGTGGACGAAGCCATGCGCAGCGGCCAGAACCAGTACCCCTCGATGTCCGGCGTGCCGCTGCTGCGCGAACTGATCGCCGCCAAGATCCAGGCCCTGTACGGCCACGCCTACGACGCCGACGCCGAGATCACCGTCACCGCCGGCGCCACCCAGGCGCTGACCACCGCCATCCTCTGCGCCGTGCATCCGGGCGACGAAGTCATCATCATCGAACCGGCCTACGACAGCTACCTGCCGGCAGTGCAGCTCGCCGGCGGCGTGCCGGTGTTGGTGCCGATGCGGGTCGGCGAACAGGGCTACGGCGTGCCCTGGGATGCGATCGCCGCCGCGGTCACGCCGCGCACCCGGATGATCGTCATCAACACGCCGCACAACCCGACCGGCACGATCCTGCGCCAGGCCGACCTCGACGCCCTCGCCGCCATCGTCGACGGCACCGGCATCCTGATCCTGTCCGACGAGGTCTACGAGCACATGGTCTACGACGGCGAGCAGCACGCATCCGTGTGCCGGCATCGGGTGCTGGCCGAGCGCGCCTTCGTGGTCTCGAGCTTCGGCAAGACCTATCACGTGACGGGCTGGAAGATCGGCTATGTGGCCGCGCCGGCCGCTTTGATGGCGGAGTTCCGCAAGGTCCACCAGTACAACGTGTTCAGCGTGAACACGCCGATGCAGCACGGCCTGGCCGGCTACATGCGCGATCCAAAGCCTTACCTGGAACTGCCCGCTTTTTATCAGCGCAAGCGCGACCTGTTCCGCGCAGGCCTGCGCGCCACCCGCTTCACTCTGCTGCCGGCGGACGGCACCTATTTCCAGTGCGTGCGCTACGACGGGATTTCCTCGCTGAGCGAATCCGGATTCGCGCAGTGGCTGACACGCGAGGTCAAGGTGGCGGCGATTCCGGTGTCGGCGTTCTACGGCCAGGGCAAGGAATCGGGGATCGTGCGGTTCTGCTTTGCGAAGCGGGATGAGACTTTGCAGCTGGCGTTGGAGCGGCTGAGCAAAGTTTAAGGCCGTTAACCTGTAAACGTCGTTCCCGCGCAGGCGGGAACCCGAGTTTGCAAGCGTTTCGGCAGCGCTGACAACACTTGGATCCCCGCCTTCGCGGGGATGACGTGCTTACGATGCGGGCTGTCGATCATTGGGCCAGCTGCTGCAGCCGGCGCTCCACGAACGCCAGCAGCTCCGCCGACAGCGTCCCGCTGGCGCGCGCCCGCTGGAAGGCTTCGAATGCTTCGCTATTGCGTTTCTCGGCCTGCAGCGACATCCCCAGTCCCATCCACCACACGCCATTCGCCGGCGCGGCGCGGAGGGCGGCCTGGTACTGCTCGGCCGCTTCGCGGTGGCGCTGTTCACGCTGCAGGGCGCCGGCCAGGAAGGCGTGGTAATCGGCGTTGTTGCCGGCATAAGGGAGCGTGCGCGTGAGGGTGTCGATGCCCGAACCGCCGCGTTCGATCTGCAGGCGGGCCAGCAGCATCGCCAGTGCGGGCTGGCGCGGATCGAGGGCCAGGCCGGTCTGCAGGTGGCGGATCGCGTCGTCGGTGCGCTTCGCCTCGATCAGCAGGCCCACCAGGGTCTGGCGCGCCGCATCGTGGGCGGGATCGAGCTTCAGCGCCTGCTCCAGCGCGCTCAAGGCTTCCGTCATGCGGCCGTCCTGCAGCGCGCTCAAGGCGTGGCGGTATTCGCCCTCGGCGCGCTGCGGCGCCGCTTCGCGCACACCCTGCGCGCCCTGTGCGACCTGGGCGCCGCGCTTGTCCTTGCCCTTGCCTTGGGCCTTGTCCGCAGCCGGGACCGCGGCGGCGCCGGCAATGGTCTTCCCGCGGCGCGCGGGCTTCGCCGACTGTTCCTCGGCCAGCTTGCGGCGCTTGTCCGCGCGTGTGCCGGCCCGCTTGCCGGCATCCGCCGGCGCCTGGACCAGCGCCGCCGGCTTGCCGGCCGACGCGATGCGCGCCTGTAGTTCGGCCATGATGGCCTGGCGCGCGGCGCGCGCCTCCTCGCTGTCCGGTTCGTAACCGCTGACGCTCTTTGGCGCGGCCGCATTGGCCGGACCCATCGTGATCGTGCTCCGCATGCCCTGCGCCGGCTGGACCGCGACGGCTGCCGGCGCCGCTTTGCCAGGCGCCGCCGCAACCGCGGCCGGCCGCGCGTTGACGGGGGCTGGCCGGTAGTGGCTCCAGCCGAACCACAGCGCCGCGCCGGCCGCGCACAGGCCGCCGGCCGTGGCCGCCGCCAGCGCGGCGGTGCGGGCGTCGAAGCGGTCGGCCAGCGAGGCGCGCTCGCGCGCCACCGGACGGATCTGCGAGGGAAAGGACTCGCCGCCGGGCGTGCCGCGCGCATCGAGGTCCTGCAGCATCTTGTTAATCAGGCTCATCGCGGCCTCACCGTGTGAACGCCCAGGCCAGGCTGGCGGCGGCGCCGGCCAGCGCCACGCCGGCAGCGGCCCAGGGCCAGACGCGGCGACGCCCGGCCTCCTTGCCGCTGGTCGCCAGGGTGTCGCGCGCGGCCGCGTTCACGTGCGCGCGCGAGACCGCGTGGCCGCCTTCGCCGTAGCACAGCATCAGCGCCTTGTGGGCCAGCACGTTGACCAGGCGCGGCACACCGCCGCTGGCCTTGTACAGGCGCGCCACCGCCGCGTTCGAGAACAGGCGGGCGCCGGCAAAGCCGGCCACGCGCAGGCGATGCGCGACGTAGAAATCGAGGTCGTCGCGGCTCAGGGGCCCGAGGTGGTAGTGGAAAGTAATGCGCTGGGCCAGCTGGCGGATCGATTCCAGCTCCAGCTTGCGGTTCAGCTCCGGCTGGCCGAACAGGACGATCTGCAGCAGCTTGCGCTTTTGCGTTTCCAGGTTGGTCAGCAGACGCAGGGCTTCCAGCGTCTCGACCGGCATCGCCTGGGCTTCGTCGAGGCACAGCAGGACCCGCTTGCCCGCCGCCGCCAGTTGCAGCAGACGGTGGGTGATCGCCTTCAGCAGATGGTGCTGGTCGATATCCTTCTCGTAGGCGATCTCGAGTTCGTCGGCCAGCGCCAGCATCAGCGTGCGCGGCTCCAGATAAGGGTTCGGGATGTAGGCGGTGACGAAGCCCTCGCCCAGGGTCGCCATGAACTTGCGGCACAGGAGGGTCTTGCCGGTGCCGACTTCGCCGGTGATCTTGATGAAGCCCTCGCCGTTGCGCGCCGCCACCAGCAGGGTGTTCAGGGCTTCCTGCGAACGCGGGCTGCCGAAGAAGTAGCTGGTGTCGGGCGTGATGCCGAACGGCGCCTCGCGCAGGCCGAAGTGGGCGGCGTACATCAGCGCATCCCCCGCGGCGCCAGCTGGTCGATGCGGCGGCCGGCGTCGAGCA
>CAJYXO010000002.1 GCA_913778765.1 uncultured Massilia sp.
GAAGGCCTGCAGGTGGCGGGTGTCCTTCTTGTCCAGCGAGATGTGGACGAAGGCCGTCACCTGGTAACCCAGCCGGGCCGGGTCCAGGCGCGCCTGGTAGGCCCGGATCACCCCTTCCTCCTCGAGCCGCTTGACGCGCCGCCAGCACGGCGAGGTCGACAGCGAGACGCGTTCCGCCAGGTCGGCGCTCGAGAGCCGCGCATTGCCCTGTAATTCCTCCAGAATCCGCCGGTCGATACGGTCGAGCTGAGGCATGTTCATGACGATATCCGCTTTCTGACGAAACACCCATTGCGCGAAGTGGCAAGGAAGCTGGTCAACTATAGCAAATCTTGCCCGTTTGTAACCTCTATACTTCTCTTGCAGTCCGCATAAATACAACATCCATCGCACAGGAGCAGTCCAGCATGATCCGTTCCACTCTGCGTCTCAAACCTTCCGTTCTCCTCATCGGCGCCGCGCTGGCGCCGGCCTTCTGGCAAGGCGTCCACGCCCAGGAACAGGACCTCGACGGCGTCAAGAACCGCGTCGTCGTCACCGGCTCCTCGATCAAACGCATCGAAGGCGAGACCGCGCTGCCGGTCCAGGTGCTCAAGCGCGCCGACATCGAACGCATCGGCGCGTCCTCGACCGAGGAACTGGTCAAGCAACTCAGCTCGCTGAGCAGCGCCGGTAGCTCGACCACGGTCGCGAACGCGTCCGGCTACGGCGGCGGCAACATCGCCACCGTGTCGCTGCGCGGCCTGGGCGGCGGACGCACGCTGGTGCTGGTGAACGGACGCCGGGTGTCGGTGTACGGTGGCGGCTCGGCCGGTTCGGCCGGTTCCTCGGTGGACGTGAACAGCATCCCGCTGTCCGCCATCGAACGGGTCGAGGTGCTGAAGGACGGCGCCTCCGCGGTCTACGGCAGCGACGCCATCGCCGGCGTCGTCAACTTCATCCTGCGCCGCGATTACAAGGGCTTCGAAATCTCCGGCACCTACGGCCAGCCGACCAAGGGCAGCTCGGGCAAGGATACCAAGGCCACCCTGTTCGGCGGCATCGGCGACTTTGCCGCGGACGGCTACAACCTCACGGCCGGCCTGAACCTGCAGACCACCGACGCCATCTATGGCTACGAGCGCGCCTTCGCGCGGCGCCTGGACGTCGCCCAGAACAACGACTACCTGTCCTCGATCGCGTTCCCGGCCAACGTCTCGATGTACGGCACCGGGGTGCTGAAGAACCCGCTGCTGCCGAACTGCGGGCCGGTGTCGGTGGTGTCGCCGTTCGCGAACACCCGCTGCAGCTTCGACAACAGCCCTTCGGTGTCGCTGCAACCGGATGCGCGGCGCGCCAGCCTGATGCTGAACGGCCGCAAGAAGCTCGGGGACGACGCCGAGCTGTATGCGGAAGCCGGCTTCACGCGCAACGAGTTCGTCTCGCAGACCCAGGCCGTGCCGATGGCCTGGAACGCCATCACCACCGCCACCAATCCCTACGTCCCGCAGTACAAGGCGCTGATGGCGCAGTACCCTGGTACGGCCAAGTACAACGTCGGCATCGGCGGCTTCGTGCTGGTCCCATCCAGCCCGTATTATCCAAGCGCCTTCGCCGCCGCCAACGGCCTGACCGGCTTGCCGCTGCTGCTGAACTACCGCGACGTCGCCAACGGCGTGCGCAACACGGAGGACATCTCCGAGAACGCGCGCCTGCTGGCCGGCGCGCGCGGCAGCGTGGCGGGATGGGACCTCGACTCGGCCTTCCTGTTCAGTCAGAGCAAGGTCAAGGAAAACCTGCTGGCCGGTTACGCCCAGTACTCGAAGGTGCTGCCGATCCTGAACAGCGGCGTGATCAACCCCTTCGGCGACACCACGGACAAGGCCGCCCTCGACGCGGTGCGCGCCGCCGAATTTCGCGGCACCAGCTATGCCACCAGGACATCGACCACCTCGGTCGACGCCAAGGCCTCGCGCGAACTGTTCCAGCTGCCGGCGGGGATGCTGGCGGTCGCCGTCGGCGCCGAACTGCGCCGCGAGAAGTTCGAGTACAACCCCTCGGTGGCGATCCAGACCGGCGACATCGCGGGACTGGGCGGCAATGCCTTTCCCGTCACCGGCCAGCGCAACGTGAGCTCGGCCTATGCGGAAGCGAGCATCCCGATCGTCAGGACCCTCGACGGCGACCTCGCCGTGCGCTACGACCGGTACCAGGGCGTTGGCTCGACCGTGAATCCGAAGGCCTCGCTGCGCTGGCAGCCGAGCAGCGCCTGGTTGCTGCGCACCGCGGCCGGCACCGGCTTCCGCGCGCCCTCGCTGACCGACCTGTACACGCCCCAGGCCACCAGCGTCACCGCCAACGGCACGCGCGACCCGATCCGCTGCCCGAACATCGCCACCGGCGCCCCGAACGACTGCAACTTCCAGTTCACCACCATCACCGGCGGCAACCCGAACCTGAAGCCGGAGAAGTCGGTGTCCTATACCTTCGGCGTGATGTTCGAGCCGACCCGCGACATGTCGCTCAGCCTCGATGCCTTCGCCCTGCAGCTGAAAGATGCGATCGTGGTGGGCGGCCTCTCGTCGACTTACTTCCTGGCGAACGGCGACCGCGCGAAGCAGTACGCCCAGTACATCCTGCGCGGCGCGCCGGACGGCAACGCCAGCGGACTCGGACCGATCACCGGCATCCTGCAGACCAACGCCAACCTGTTCCGCACCAAGGTGGCCGGGGTCGACGTCGACGGCCGCTACGCGCTGCGCCTGGACGGCGCCAGCCGGATCACCTTCCGCCTGTCCGGCACTTACCTCGGCAAATACGACGTGCAGGGTCCCGACGGCAGCTATACCAGTTCGCTCGACCAGGCTCTGAACGCGTCCGGCGGCGTGGTGCTGCGCTGGAAGCACAATGCCAGCGCCACCTGGCAGCGCGGCGCGTTCGAAGTCTCGCTGCTGCAGAACTACCAGAAGGGCTACACCGACGTCGCCGCCAACCGCGCGCCGGCCGGAACAAAGGTGCGCAAGGTCGACGCCTACCAGACCTTCGACCTGCAGCTCGGCTACAACGGCATCAAGGCGACCCGGCTGGCGCTCGGCGTCAAGAACCTGGCGGACCGCGATCCGCCCTACACCAACCTGACCTCGAATTTCCTGGGCGGTTACGACGTCAGCTACGGCGACCCGCGCGGCCGCTACGTCTACGCCAGCGCGACACACAGCTGGAAGTAAGCTATTCTCTTCAGCGCATTCATACCTTAGGAGTTTTATGCCTCGTTTGAACAAGCTATCCGTGGCCCTGCTGCTTGCAGCGGCCGCGTCTTCGCAAGCCGCCGAACAAGCGGGAGACCGTCCCCTGCCGGCCCGCCAGGCCGAGATCGACGCCATCGTCAAGGAGATCTCGCCCCAGCGCATCCAGGCCTATGTGAACAAGCTGGTGAGCTTCGGCACCCGCCACACGATGTCGGACACCACCTCCGACACGCGCGGCATCGGCGCCGCACGTCGCTGGATCAAGTCCGAGATGGAGCGCTGCGGCGCCGGCAAG
>CAJYXO010000003.1 GCA_913778765.1 uncultured Massilia sp.
GTCCATCGCCCAGCCCGCCAGCAAAACCACAGGCAGACCCTCGCCCCAATCGCGCACGAACAGCGCATGGCCGTCGCCACGCGGGATGAATGCCGGCGTCATGCGCTGTCCTTGTCGAGAAAGCCGATGACGTCGGCGATGCGCCCATCCGCGGCGAGTCGGGCGATATCGGTCCCGGCGGCGATCGGTGCGCCATGTTCGGGCGACAGCGTCCAGGAGAAACGCACGAAGGGGCCGTGCGCATCGGGCGCGCCGCGCAGCGTGAATCGGTGGCCGGGAAACTGTGCGCGGGCGGCCGCGATCATCGCGGCGATGCCGTCATGGCCTGCGCCGGTCATCATCGGATCGGCGTAGCGGGCGTCGGGGGTCCAGCCGTCCGCCAAGCGACGGTCGCGCGAGGCCGCATCGGCATCGTTCCATAGCGCAAGATAGGCACGTGCCAGCAGGTCCGGTTCATTCATCGCCATCTCCTCGTCGTTGATGGGTCGAGCATGCCGAGGCCGATCGGCCGATGCGATTACCTCGCAGGTAATGGCACCACCGCCGCAGGTCGGTAGGATGAGGACATGACGACACACGCGATCACCGTGGGCGACGTGCTGCGCGACTGGCGGGCCAGGCGCCGGCTGAGCCAACTCGATCTGGCCTGCGCGGCAGAGGTTTCCACGCGGCATCTGAGCTTCGTCGAGAGCGGGCGAGCGGCTCCCAGCCGCGACCTGCTGCTGCGCCTGGCCGAACCGCTGGCGATGCCGCTCAGGGAACAGAACCGGCTGCTGCATGTGGCGGGCTATGCGCCAGTGCATGGCGAGCGCGCCCTCGACACACCCGACATGGGGGCCGCGCTGGCGGCCGTCGACACGGTTCTACGCGCGCACGCCCCGTTTCCTGCCCTTGCGGTCGACCGTCACTGGAACCTGGTGCGCGCCAACGAGGCGGCGACCGCGCTGCTGGTCGGCATCGATCCGACGTTGCTGACCGCGCCCGTCAACGTGCTGCGGGCCACGCTCCACCCCAATGGCCTGGCGCCACGCATCGTCAACCTGGCCGACTGGCGGCACCATCTGCTGGCCCGGCTTCGCCTCGAGATCGACCATTCGGCCGATCCAGCACTCGAAACCCTGCATGCCGAACTCAACGGGTTCCCCTGCCCGGCCGGCGATCGCCCGCACGGCGCTGCCGCTCGGATCGCGGTGCCGCTTTCGATCCGCAGCGGAGCAAGTGGAAGCATCCTGTCGTTTCTGTCCAC
Organism: uncultured Massilia sp.; assembly: GCA_913778765.1. GTDB lineage: Bacteria > Pseudomonadota > Gammaproteobacteria > Burkholderiales > Burkholderiaceae_D > Telluria. The sequence goes on from CAJYXO010000003.1 coordinate 1,247, forward strand.
CACGACCGTCTTCGGCACCGCAACCGACGTGACACTGGCCGAGCTGACGCTGGAATGCTTCTACCCAGCCGACGATGCGACCAGACAGGCGCTCCTGGCCAGCTCGCTTGCGTGAGCGGACGCCGGGCGTGTTCGTGATGCCGGGAAGTCGTCGCGCAGGGCCGGGGCCGGCGCTCTTCGGAAGAGACGAATCGCGGAAACGAAAAAAGGAGCCGAGGCTCCTTTTCGGGGTTTCACCCGCCTCGCAAGAGGCACGTGACGCAATCTGGAGCGGGAAACGAGACTCGAACTCGCGACCTCAACCTTGGCAAGGTTGCGCTCTACCAACTGAGCTATTCCCGCTTGGGAGCCGCGCATTCTACACGCCTCCCAGGAGGTGCGCTAGTCCTTCGTTGCAAAAAAATGTCTGCCGCCGGCCGGCGGCGTGCCAGGTCGCGATTCGGCCTTTCCATTCGCGGTTCTGCGGCGTTGGTGCGGACCGGCCAGCCGGCGCGACACGCAACCGCGGCCGTCCGATCCTGAACGCAGCGAACGTCGACCATGGCGAGGTTCGGTCGGGCATGGCCGCCTCGCTGAATCGGAACGCATTCTCGGCGTCAACGCGTCCCCTGATGGCAGCGCACCGGCAACCGGCCACGCAACCGAGGCGCTACTTCAGCGGATTCTCCGGCTCCCTGCCCTGCAGCGCCTTGTCCTGTCGGCAGGTCTTCAAGGGCTGCGCCGTGGCCGCCACGATCGTGGTGACTTCCTGGGTGTCGTCACGCGCGCGCACCTTGAGGCAGGCGCAGCCATAACCGGCGCTGCCTGTGCCGGTCGCCACCCAGCGCGCCGGCGGAAACGTCGGCCACGTGCCCTCGGCCTGGTGCCCGCCCTGCTGGCCGACGGTCCACTCGCCGTCCTTGTCCACGAGCGTGGCATTGCCTGGCGTGGGATTGTCGAACCAGCCGCAGCGGGTGACGGTCTGCGCAGGCGGCGCCGCCTGTGCAACAGCGCACAGGCTCAGCGCGGCGACCAAGGCCGCGCCGATGACGTGCATGCACTGCAGGACGGAGCGCGTTGGAGTCATCATGAGGTCAGGCGTGAATGGCGAGGCCGGCATCATCGCAAAAACGACCTGTGTCGGCATGCCGGAACGCCGCAGCGCGTCAGCGCCCGTTCCCCTGCTCCTGGTAGTCCGTCAGGTAGTGCTCCGGATTGCTCTGCGCCGACAGATCGGCGTCGTAGCGCACCGAGGTCGGCTTCGGCGTGCCCGGCACGTACAGCTCGCCCGTGGCCTCGCTGACGATCAGCAGTACGTAGGGGCGGCCGTCGAGCTGCACGGTGTAGCGCGTGTCC
>CAJYXO010000004.1 GCA_913778765.1 uncultured Massilia sp.
GCAGCACTACATGAAACACGGCTATGTGCCGATCGACCTGGAGCCGGAGGCGGCCTCCAAGACCGTCGAATACGCCTTCGACGACTGGACCATCGCACGCATGGCCGAGAAGATGGGAAAAAAGGACGTCGCCGAACGCTATTACAAGCGCGCGCTCAACTACCGCAACGTGTTCGACCCGAAGACCGGCTTCGTGCGCGCACGGAAGTCGACCGGCGAATTCCGCACCCCGTTCAATCCGGTGCAGTCGAACTTCGGCAGCGACTATACCGAAGGCAGCGCCTGGCAGTATTCCTGGTACATGCCCCACGATAACGCCGGCCTCGTGAGATTCCTGGGCGGCGACGCCGGCCTGGTGAACAGGATCGACCAGGTGTTCGATGCGAAGGTCGACGCCAACGTCTACGCCCACATGGAAGACATCTCCGGCCTGATCGGCCACTACGCTCACGGCAACGAGCCTTCGCACCACGTGGCCTACCTGTACAACTATGCCGGTGCGCCGTGGAAGACCCAGGGCCGCCTGGCGCAGATCGTCGCCAGCCAGTACAAGGACGCACCTGGCGGGCTGGCCGGCAACGACGACCTGGGCCAGACCTCGGCCTGGCTGGCCTTCACGGCGATGGGCTTCTATCCGGTGGCGCCGGGCTCGAACGAGTACGTGATCGGCCGTCCGTTCGTCGAACGCGCCACGCTGAACCTCCCGAACGGCAAGCGCTTCACGGTGCGGGCGCTGAACCTGTCGCCTTCGAACGGCTATGTCGGCGGCGTCACGCTAAACGGCAAGCCGCTGGCGCGCAGCTTCCTAGCCCACGAAGAGATCCTGGCCGGCGGCGAACTGGTGTTCACCATGCAGGCGTCCCCGAACACGGGCTGGGGCAAGGAAAAGAGTGCCCGTCCCTACACGCAAACGGCCTACCAATGAAACGTCTCCTCTTTTCCGCCACCCTGGCGTTCGCCGCCCTGGCTGCGCAAGCCGCGCCGCTGGATTACGTCAATCCGCTGATGGGCACCGCCAGCAAGCCGGAGCTCTCGAACGGCAACACCTATCCGGCCATCGGCCTGCCCTGGGGGATGAATTACTGGACCCCGCAGACCGGCAAGATGGGCAACGGCTGGACCTACACCTACGACGCCGACCGCATCCGCGGTTTCAAGCAGACCCACCAGCCGTCGCCGTGGATGAACGATTACGGCCAGTTCGCCATCATGCCGGTCACCGGCGCCAAGCGCTTCAACCAGGAAGACCGGGCCAGCTGGTTCTCGCACAAGGCGGAGCTGAGCAAACCGGATTACTACCGCGTCTACCTGGCCGACAGCGACGTCACCGCCGAACTGACGCCGACCGAGCGCGCGGCCCAGTTCCGCTTCACCTTCCCGAAAACCGACGCCGCCTGGGTTGTCATCGACGCCTACGACAAGGGCTCGTTCGTGAAAGTCATTCCGGGCGAGCGCAAGATCGTCGGCTACTCGACCCGCTACGCGCACGGTCCGCTGCCGAACTTCCGCAACTGGTTCGTGATCCAGTTCGACAAGCCGTTCAGGACCGCCGAGGTCTGGGACGGCGACAAGATCCTGGCGAATGCGCAGGAAGCCGAGGTCCAGCATGCCGGCGCCATCGTCGGCTTCGCCACCGCCGCCGGCGAACAGGTCGGCGTGCGGGTCGCCTCGTCCTTCATCAGCCTGGAACAGGCCGAACGCAACCTGGCGAATGAAATCGGCAAGGACGACTTCGCGGCCACCCGCGCCAAGGCGGCGAAACGCTGGAACGAGGTGCTGGGCCGGATCGAGGTCAAGGGCGGCAGCGTCGACCAGCAGCGCACCTTCTATTCCAGCCTGTACCGCATGGTGCAGTTCCCGAACAAGCTGTACGAACTGGATGCCGGCGGCAAGCCGCTGCACTGGAGCCCCTACACCGGCCGCGTCCTGCCGGGCCGGATGTTCGCCGGCACCGGCTTCTGGGATACCTTCCGCGCCCTCTACCCCTTCCTGAACCTGATGTACCCGTCGGTGAACAGCGAGATGCAGGAAGGCCTGGCCAATGACTTCAAGGAAGGCGGCTGGCTGCCGGAATGGTCGAGTCCCGGCTACGCGAACGTCATGGTCGGGAACAATTCGGCCTCGGTGGTGGCCGAGGCCTGGCTGAAGGGCCTGCGCGGCTACGACATCGAGTCGCTGTGGCAGGCCGTGGTCCACGGCGCCAACAACGCCGGCCCGCTGGAAGCCGTGGGCCGCGCCGGCCTCGACGATTACAAGCGCCTCGGCTACGTGCCCTACGATTCGGGTCTCAAGGAAAACGCTGCGCGCACGCTGGAATACGCGTATGACGATTTCGCCATCTACCAGCTCGGCAAGGCGCTCGGCAAGCCGGCCTCGGAGATCAACGTCTACGCCGAACGCGCCCGCAACTACCGCAAGCTGTTCGACCCGGAGACGGGCCTGATGCGCGGGAAGAACCGCGACGGCAGCTTCCAGCAGCCCTTCAATCCCTTCAAGTGGGGCGACGCCTTCACCGAGGGGAACAGCTGGCACTACACCTGGTCGGTGTTCCATGACGTCGCCGGACTGGCCGAACTGATGGGCGGGCGCCAGGCCTTCGTCGACAAGCTGGATGCGGTGTGGACCTTGCCGCCCACCTTCGACGACAGCTACTATGGCCAGGTGATCCACGAAATCCGCGAGATGCAGATTGCCGGCATGGGCCAGTACGCCCACGGCAACCAGCCGATCCAGCACATGATCTACCTGTACGACTATGCCGGCGCGCCCTGGAAGACCCAGTACCATGCGCGCGAAGTGATGGACCGCCTGTACCGCGCCACCCCGGACGGCTATTGCGGCGACGAAGACAATGGCCAGACCTCGGCCTGGTACGTGTTCTCGAGCCTGGGCTTCTACCCGGTCACGCCGAGCGTGCCGCAGTACGCGCTGGGTGCGCCGCTGTTCCCGGAAGCCCTGCTGCACCTGGAGAACGGCCGCACCGTGACCATCCGCGCGCCCGGCAACAGCGACGAGAAGCGCTACGTCGACGCCCTGCGGATCGACGGCAGGCAGGTCGAGCGCAACTGGATCGGCCACGCCGAGCTGATGGCCGGCGCCAAGCTGGACTTCAGCATGTCGGCAAAACCGAACACGCGCCGCGGCGTGCGTCCGGCCGACGCGCCCTACTCGTTCTCGACCGACCCGGCGGCGCCGAAGGTGCAGTGATGACGGTCACCGTCCGCGACCTCGCGCGCGCCACCGGCTGCTCGATCGGCACGGTGTCGCGCGCGCTGAAGAACCAGCCCGGCCTGGGCGAGACCACGCGCGCGCGGGTGCTGTCGGCCGCGCGCGAACTGGGCTACGACTTCGGCCGCCTGCGCCTGGGCGCGATCCGGCGCATCGCCTTCCTGCTGCACCGCCAGCACAACACGCTGTCGTCCAGCCCCTTCTATTCGCCGGTGCTGCAGGGCGCCGAGCAGGCCTGCCGGCGCGCCGGCGTCACGCTGTCCTTCCACGTCGTCAGCCCGGCCGAGCCGGTGGCCGAGCTGCTGCGCTCGCACCAGCCGGACGCCATCCTGTGCGCCGGCTACTTCGAGCCGGACCTGGTGGCGGTGCTGCGCGACAGCGGCAAGCCGCTGGCCTTGGTGGACATGCTGCTGCCGGGCTTCAGCTCGATCAACCCCGACCACCACCTGGGCGGCTACCTCGCCACCCGCCACCTGATCCGCACCGGGCGCCGCCGCATCGCCATGATCTCCGGCTCGCTGGCCCACTACAGCATCCACCAGCGCGCCCGCGGCTACCGCAAGGCGCTGTTCGACGCGCGCATGCTGGCCGATCCCGAGCTCGAGATCCAGGTGCCGGCCGGCGACGATCCGGCCGCAGGCGCACGCGCGGCCACCCGCCGGCTGCTGGCGATGAGCCCGCGCCCGGACGCCCTGTTCTGCTACAACGACAGCACCGCGCTGGCCGCCATGCAGGTCTGCCTCGACGCCGGCCTGAAGGTCCCGGCCGACATCGCCATCGTCGGCTTCGACGACATCAGCGGCGCCGCCCAGGCGATCCCGCCGCTGTCCAGCATCTCGATCGACAAGGAAGCGCTCGGCGCGGCCGGCGTCGCCCTGCTGCTCGACAAGGCGGCCAACGCGCCCGCCGAACAGACCCTGCCCGTGCAGCTGATCGTGCGCGAGAGCAGCTATGACGACTGAACGGAGACCCCACATGCAGTACCCCGACTTCTTCGTGCCGGAGACCCTGGAGGCGCACGTCGCGCACACGATGGCCTTCTACCATCCGCGCGCGGTCGACCCCGATGGCGGCTTCTACCACTTCTTCCGCGACGACGGCAGCGTCTACGACGCCGAGACCCGGCACCTGGTGTCGAGCGCCCGCTTCGTCTTCAACTATGCGATGGCGCACCGCCACTTCGACGACCCGGACTACCTGCGGATGGTGCGCCACGGCCTGGCCTTCCTGCGCGGCGCGCACCGCGATCCAGACACCGGCGGCTATGGCTGGCTGCTGCGCCGCCACGGCGGCCGCACCGAGGTGCTCGACGCCACCAACCACTGCTACGGCCTGGCCTTCGTGCTGCTGGCCTACGCGCATGCGGTGATGGCGGGCGTCGAGGAAGCCCGGCCCTGGCTGGACGAAACCTGGGAGCTGATGGAGCGCCGCTTCTGGGAACCCGGGCACGGCCTGTACGCGGACGAAGCCAGCGGCGACTGGTCGCAACTGGCGCCGTACCGCGGCCAGAACGCCAACATGCACAGCTGCGAGGCGATGCTGGCCGCCTACGCCGCCACCGGCGAGCAGCGTTACCTGGAACGCGCCGAGACCATTGCCTGGAACATCACACGGCGCCAGGCGGCCCATGGCGACGGCATGATCTGGGAGCATTACCGCGCCGACTGGACCCCGGACTGGGACTACAACCGCGACGATCCGGCCAACCTGTTCCGGCCCTGGAGCTACCAGCCGGGGCATTTCACGGAATGGGCCAAGCTGCTTCTGCTGCTCGAACGCCACGAGGACAGGCTGGCGCGCGGCGGCCACTGGCTGCTGCCCACCGCCCAGGCGCTGTTCGAGCAGGCCATCGGCCATGGCTGGGACCTCGAACATGGCGGCATCCACTACGGCTTCGCGCCGGATGGCCGGGTCTGCGACGCCGACAAGTATTTCTGGGTGCAGGCCGAGTCCCTGGCCGCGGCCGCGCTGCTGGGCGACCGCACCGGCGACGCCGGCTACTGGAACTGGTACGCCAAATTGTGGGAGTATACCTGGACCCACTTCGTCGACCACGAGCGCGGCGCCTGGTACCGCATCCTCACGGCCGACAACCGCAAGATCTCGGATGAGAAAAGCCCGGCCGGCAAGACCGACTACCACACCATGGGCGCCTGCTACGACGTGCTGCCGGCGCTCGAACGCAGGCTGGGCAATTCCGCCAGATAACCCAGCTTGTCCGGATTGCGCACCACGTAGATGGCGGCGATGCGGCCGCCTTCGATCGCCAGCGAGGTGACGGAATCCGGGCGGCCGTCGCGCCAGGTCAGCAGGCCGGGCGCGCCGTTCACCTCGATCAGCTGGTGGCGGCCGCGGTCGGTCCATTTGCGCTCGATGCCGGCCACCAGGCGCGCCACCCGGTCCGCGCCCAGCACCGTCCGCACCGTCGTCCTGGCCTTGCCGCCGCCGTCGCCCATGTAGGTGGCGTCCGCGGTCAGCAGCGCCTGCACCTGCGCCGGCACGCCCGAACGCGCCGCCTCGATGAATTTGCCCAGCAGCGCCAGCTGCTGCTCGCGCCCGACCTCGAAGCGCGGCCGTCCGGCGCGCACCCTTTCGCGCGCCCGCTGCAGGATCTTGCGGCAGGCGGCCTCGGTCTTGCCGACCATCGCCGCCACCTCGGGGTAGCCGAATTCGAACACCTGGTGCAGCAGGAACACGGCGCGTTCCTCCGGCCCGAGCCGCTCCAGCATCAGCAGGAAGGCGGTCGAGATGTCGCCGGCCGCTTCCAGCGCCGCTTCCGGCGGCGCCACGGCTTCGCCGAGCAGCGGTTCCGGCAGCCAGGGGCCGACGTAGCGTTCGCGCTCGGCGATGGCGCCGCGCAGGCGGTCGATGCTCAGGCGTGTCACCACCGTCACCAGCCAGGCTTCGGGAATCTGCGCGTCCGCGCCGCCGCGCTGCCAGCGCAGCCAGGCTTCCTGCACGATGTCCTCGGCGTCCGCGCGCACGCCCAGCATGCGGTAGGCGATGCCGAACAGGCGCGGGCGGAGCCCTTGAAAGATGTCGGTCGATGTGTCCATGCGTATTAGACGGGGGCGGTAGGCCGATTGTGACAGCTTCGCGGGCTGTCACAAACCGGTATCGGTTGCCGACTAAGGATGGTAAGCCAACCCAACCTGAAGGAGAACCTCATGCAACGACTCGATTTCGGCAAAGCCTCGCCCGCTGCCTACAAAGCCCTGCTGGGCGTGGAACATTACGTGCGCGAGTCCGGCCTGGAACACGGCCTGCTCGAACTGGTGAAGCTGCGCGCCTCGCAGATCAACGGCTGCGGCTACTGCGTCGACATGCACGCCCGCGACGCGCGCCAGGCCGGCGAGACCGAGCGCCGCCTGTACGCGGTGGCGGCGTGGCGCGAGACGCCCTTCTTCAGCCCGCGCGAGCGCGCCGCGCTGGCCTGGACCGAAGCGCTGACGCGGCTGTCGAACCAGCCGGAACTCGGCGCGGATTATGCGGCGTTGCGGGAACAGTTCAGCGAGCGCGAGATGGTCGACCTGAGCCTGGCCATCGCGGCGATCAACAGCTGGAACCGACTGGCCGTGGGCTTCGGGACCCAGCCGGCGATCTGATCAGAGACGCGCTCAGGAACCTGCGAGCGGGCTGCCGAACAGGCCGACGGCCAGTTCCAGCCACACCAGCAGGAGGGCCAGCAGCAGGCCGCCGCCGATGGCGCGGCGCTGGCCGGCCGTGCGCAGCTTGCGGGTCAACAGGACGTAGGCGCTGCCGGCGCCGGCCAGCAGCACGGCGGCCACGGCGAAGTCCAGCGGGCCCCAGTCGACTTCTGCGGTGAAGCGCATGGCCAGCAGCGGCGCCAGCAGGATGGCTGCCGTACCGAACAGGACCCGGCGCAGGTCCCGGTAGACGTTGTCGGGCGCCGGTTCGTTCAGGTGTGCGGGACGCATGCGACGATCTTCCTGTCAGACCAGGCTGGTTTTGGCCAGCGCCATTGCGACCGGCAACGCGCACAGCACCAGCACGACGCCGATGCGAACACGGCGGGCGCGCTGCTTCTGCTGCGAGAAACGTGAGAGGCGAAATCCTTTATCGGTGGTCATGGCAGCCCTTTCATGTGCATTGGATATGCTGAATGATAATACGCCCGCTTCCAAACCCGCGATACGAATGGCTGAGCTGTTTGACGAACCATTGTGACGGCGCATGGATCTCTGTCGCCGTCTCGCAACAGCCTCAGAATTGCCAGAGCACGGCCGACGCATCGTCGGCCTGCTTGACCGCCATGCCGGTGCCGCGGCCGGCCGCGTGTTCGTGACGGCGCAGCTGCGCCAGCAGGCTGTCCAGGCCCTCGCGCACGCAGGCTTGCACCAGGCTGGCGTCGCTGTACAGGCCGTAGGGGGCGACAAGCCGGTAGAAGCCGTCGGTCATGCACAGCAGACTTGAACCGGGCTCGGCCCGCACCGAATAGCGGCGCGCGGCAAAGGGTCCCGCCGGCGCCAGGCACAGGGCCCCGGGCGCCGGCGCCGTGTTCTGCTCCTCGCGGCGGCGCCGCAGCATGGGCAGCAGGCGTCGGCGGCGCGCGGCCGGATCGCTGACGCCTTCCAGCGCGAGCGCCCGGATCGCGTCCTGCAGGATCGCTTCCTGGGGATTGGTCCAGGGGTCGAGATCCTGCACGCTGCCGTCCGGGCGCAGCAGCAGGGTCTTGCAGTCGCCGAGGCAGTACAGGATCAGTTCCGAAGCGCCGCGGCCCGGCAGCATGCGGATCCAGGTCATGGCCGCGATCGGCCAGGCATGCACCGGCACGGCGGCGCCGGCCGTGCGCGTGCGGAATTCGGCGCCCACCGTCTCGAGTGCCTGGCGCACCAGCTGTTCCTGGGCGCCATGGCCGGCCAGCGCCTTGCCGAAGGCCGCGCCGAAACACTGCACGAACCACGCCACGTCGCCGGTCGCGCGGCAGATGTAATCCTGGTCGGCAACCGAGGAGCCGCCGTCCAGCACCACGATGTCCGCCACGCCATGTCGCTGTTCAAATACTGCCACATGGTCCTCGTTGCCATGGCCACCGGCGCCCGAGGACATGAAAGTCCAACGCATTCCCTTACTCCCTGCCCAGTTGCGCCAGCAGGCCGCGCGCCTGGTCTGCCTGGGCGAAGCGCATGTCGCCGGCCGCCAGCGCTTCGAGCTCGCGGCGCGCACCGGCGCGGTCGCCCTGCTTCGCCAGCGCCGCCGCCAGGTGGTAGCGAATGTCGCGCGCCTTCGGCGCCAGCGCGTGCGCCTTCTGCAGCAGCGCCAGGCCGCGCGCCGCATCCGCTTTCGTGTCGCCCTGCCCGATCAGGATCCAGGCCAGCGTGTCCATCACGTCCGGCTGCTCGCCCGCGCGCCGGTAGGCTTCTTCGGCGGTGGCGCGGGCGCGCGCATCGCCCAGCTCCTGGTAAGCCAGCGCCAGGTTATTCAGCGCGACGGCATTGCCGGGCTGGCGCTTCAGCACGGTCTCCAGCAGCCCGGCCGCGCCCCGGAAATCGCGTCCCGCCATCAGGGTCTGCGCCTTGTAGGCCTCGGTGCGCACATCGTCCGGATGGGCCGCCAGCCAGCGGTCGAGGCGTCTCAAAGCTTCATCGGCGCGCCCGGCCTCGCGCAGCGCATTGTCGATCTTGATCGCCAGTTCGTTGACGGGCTTGAGCTTGAAGGCCTTTTCATACAGGGCCAAGGCCTCGGCGGCCTGGCGCTTGGACATCAGGATGTCGCCCTGCAGCTGGTAGCCGGCCGCCGCTTCCGGGTGGCGGCGCTGCAGCTGCTCGGCCACCATCAGCGCCAGGTCGCGCGAACCCTTGCGCACATAGAGCTCGGCCAGTTCGAGCTGGGCCGAAGGGAAGTCCGGCTGGATCGCCAGCACGCCTTTCAGTGCTTCCTCGGCCTGCACCGGCTGGTTCAGCACCAGGTGCAGCGCCGCCACCTGCATCAGCGCCTGGGCCGAACGCGGCAGCGCGAAGGATAGCTTGCGGTAGGTTTCCAGCGCGTCGGCCTGCTGGCCGTTGGCGAGCTGGCTCTTGCCGAGCAGGTCGAGCAGGTCGGGGTTGTCGGGGTGGCCCACCTGCAGCCTGCCCGCCAGGTTCAGCGCCTTCTCGGACTGGCCGGTGCGCAGGTACTGGGCAATCAGGTTGACGTTCGG
>CAJYXO010000005.1 GCA_913778765.1 uncultured Massilia sp.
ACCGAGGAAGCGCAGCTGGCCGGGCGCTACAAGGATGAAATCGTCGCCTGCACCACCACGATGGCGGTCAAGGACAAGGACACCGGCGCGGTCTCGCAAGTCGAGGTGACGGTCGACCAGGACACCTGCAACCGCCGCGGCACCACTTACGAGGCGCTGGCCAAGCTGGCGCCGGTGATGGGTCCCGATAAATTCATCACCGCCGGCAATGCCTCGCAGCTGTCGGATGGCGCCTCGGCCTGCGTGATGATGGAAGCGAAAGCCGCCGAACGCGCCGGCTTGAGCCCGCTGGGCGTGTTCCGCGGCCTGGCGCTGGCCGGCTGCGAGCCCGACGAGATGGGCATCGGCCCGGTGTTCGCCGTGCCCAGGCTGCTCGAGCGCCATGGCCTCACGGTCGATGACATCGACCTGTGGGAGCTGAACGAAGCCTTTGCCTCGCAGGCGATCTATTGCCAGCAGCGCCTCGGCATCCCGTCCGAGCGCCTGAACGTGAACGGCGGCGCGATCTCGATCGGCCATCCGTTCGGCATGACCGGCGCGCGCCTGGCCGGCCACGTGCTGCTGGAAGGCCGGCGCCGCGGCGCGAAGTATGCCGTGGTCACGATGTGCGTTGCCGGCGGCATGGGTGCGGCCGGCCTGTTCGAGATTTACTGATCGGATACGAGGATTGTCATGGACCTGAATTTCACCCCCGAAGAAGAAGCCTTCCGCGCCGAAGTGCGGGCGTTTTTGGCCGAGAAGCTGCCCGAGCGCCTGTCCGACAAGGTCGCCAACGGCAAGCATTTGAACAAGGCCGACATGCAGGAATGGCACGCCATCCTGAACGAGCGCGGCTGGCTGGCCAACCACTGGCCGCAGGAATACGGCGGCCCGGGCTGGAGCGCCATCGAAAAATTCATCTTCGAGAACGAATGCGCGCTGGCGAATGCGCCGCGCATCGTGCCCTTCGGCGTCAACATGCTGGGGCCGGTGCTGATCAAGTACGGCAACGAAGCCCAGAAGCGCCACTGGCTCCCGCGCATCCTCGACGGTGCCGACTGGTGGTGCCAGGGTTATTCGGAACCGGGCGCCGGCTCCGACCTGGCGGCGGTCAAGACCACGGCCGTGCGCGGCGTCGACGAACAGGGCGAGCACTACATCGTCAACGGCCAGAAGACCTGGACCACGCTCGGCCAGCACGCCAACATGATCTTCTGCCTGGTGCGTACCGACCGCGAGGCCAAGAAGCAGGAAGGCATCAGCTTCCTGCTGATCGACATGAACTCGCCCGGCGTCGACGTGCGCCCGATCGTCCTGCTCGACGGCGAGCATGAAGTCAATGAAGTGTTTTTCACCGACGTCCGGGTGCCGGTCGAAAACCTGGTCGGCCAGGAAAACCGCGGCTGGACCTGCGCCAAGTACCTGCTGACCTACGAGCGCACCAACATCGCCGGCGTCGGCTTTTCGGTGGCGGGCCTGGAACGCCTGAAGCGCATCGCCGCGCAGCAGACCCGCAACGGCAAGCCGCTGCTGGAGGATCCGGCCTTCGCGGCGCGCCTGGCGCGGGTCGAGATCGACCTCGAGAACATGAAGACCACCAACCTGCGCGTGATCGCCGCGGTGGCGGGCGGCGGCGTGCCGGGTGCGGAAAGCTCGATGCTGAAGATCCGCGGCACCGAGATCCGCCAGGAGATCAATGCGCTCACGCGCCGCGCGATGGGCGTGTATGCGCGCCCCTTCACCCAGGACATGCTGGACGCCGGTTACGACGGCCCGCAGTTCGGTCCGGATTTTGCCGCGGCCGCGTCGGCGCAGTACTTCAACAACCGCAAGCTGTCGATCTTCGGCGGTTCCAACGAAATCCAGAAGAACATCATCTCCAAGATGATCCTCGGACTGTGAGGGCAAGACCATGAACTTCGAACACACTGAAGAACGGCGCATGCTGGCGGACAGCCTGAACCGCTTTATCGCCGAACAGTACGGCTTCGAGACGCGCGACCGTATCGCCGCCTCGAACGAGGGTTACTCCAGGGAGATGTGGCAGCAGTTCGCCGAGCTGGGCGTGATCGGCGCCCTGCTGCGCGAAGAGGATGGCGGCTTCGGCGGCGGCGGCTTCGACATCGCCGTGGTGTTCGAGGCGCTGGGCCGCGGCCTGGTGCTCGAACCCTTCCTCGGCAGCGCCGTGCTGGCCGCCGAAGCGATCGCCGCCGCCGGCAGCGCGGAGCAGAAAGCCCGACTCGAAGCCATCGCCGACGGCAGCGTCATCGCCGGCTTCGCCCACGACGAGCCGCAGACGCATTACGAGCTGGCGCGGGTGCAAACGCGCGCCGAACGCGGCGGCGCGGGCTGGGTGCTGAACGGCGCCAAGGCCGTGGTGGCGCAGGGCGAGGCCGCGGACTGGTTCGTGGTGTCCGCGCGCACCGGCGGCGCGGTCGACGACGAAGCCGGCATCTCGCTGTTCCTGGTGCCGAAGGATGGCGCCGGCGTGCGGATCGTGGGCACGCCGACCATCGACGGCGGCCGCGTGGCCGAACTGACCCTTGAAAACGTCCAGCTGGACGCCGGCGCGCTGCTGGGCGAAGAGGGGCAGGGCTACGCGGTGCTGGAGCGCGCAACCGGGCGCGGCGTGCTGGCGCTGTGCGCCGAGAGCCTGGGCGCGATGGAAGCGGCCAAGGCCGCGACCCTGGATTACCTGCGCACCCGCAAGCAGTTCGGCGTGCCGATCGGCAGCTTCCAGGCGCTGCAGCACCGCATGGCCGACCTGCTGCTGGAAATCGAGCAGGCGCGTTCGGCGGTGATCAATGCCGCCGCCGCGTTGGAGAGTGAACGCCTCGTGCGCGAGCGCGCGCTGTCGGCCGCCAAGGCCAGCATCGGCCGCATCGGCACGCTGGTGGCCGAGGAGTGCATCCAGCTGCACGGCGGCATCGGCATGACCTGGGAACTGCCGCTGGCCCACTATGCCAAGCGCCTGGTGATGATCGACCACCAGCTCGGCGACGAGGATCACCACCTGGCGCGCTACATCGCGCTCGGCCGCCGGCTGGCGGCTTGAGGGGACGATCGTGACCACCGATAGCAAACTGGGCAACCTGCCGCTGGCCGGCGTGCGCGTGCTCGACCTGTCGCGCGTGCTGGCCGGCCCATGGTGCGCGATGGCGCTGGGCGACCTCGGCGCCGAAGTGATCAAGGTCGAGCATCCGCAGCGCGGCGACGACACGCGCGACTGGGGCATGCGCATCGGTTCCACCGAGACCGCCTACTTCAACAGCGTCAACCGCAACAAGCGCTCGGTGTGCCTGGACCTCAAGACGCCGGAAGGCCAGGAACTGGCGCGCGCGCTGATCCGCAAGAGCGACGTCGTGATCCAGAACTTCAAGTTCGGCGACATCGAACGGCTGGGCCTCGGCTACGACGAAATGAGCAAGGCGCAGCCCGGCCTGGTCTACTGCTCGATCACCGGCTACGACCGCATCGGGCCGGAAGCGGCGCGCCCCGGCTACGACCTGGTGATCCAGGGCGAGGCCGGCCTGATGGCGCTGAACGGCGAGCCGACCCAGCCGCCGCTGAAGTTCGGCGTCGCCGCGGTCGACATGATGACCGGGATGTATGCGGCCCAGGCCGTGCTGGCGGCGCTGTTCCAGCGCGAAAAGACGGGGAAGGGACGCCACGTCGGCATGGCGCTGTTCGATTGCGGCATGATGATCAGCGCCTACTACGGCCTGGAAGCCCTGCTGCGCGGGAACGATCCGCCGCGCTTCGGCAACGGCCACCCGTCGATCATGCCCTACGGCGTGTACGAGGCGGCGGATGGCCCGCTGGTGGTCGCGGTCGGCAACAACGGCCAGTACCTGCGCTTCTGCACCGATGTGATCGAGCGTCCCGACCTCGCCACCGACGAGCGTTTCAAGACCAACATCACGCGCACCGTGCACCGCGACGCGCTGATGCCGGAAATCCGGCGCGAACTGGCCTCGCGCCAGCGCGCCGAGCTGCTCGATCGCATGAGCCGGGCCGGGATCCCGTGCGGCGAAGTCGCCGGCCTGCACGAAGCCTTGACCTCGCGCCGGGCGGTCGAGGGCGGGCTGGTGACCACCATGGATCACCCGGAAGTGGGCAGCGTGCACGTGATGGCCTCGCCCTACCGCTTCGACGGCGAGCGCCTGCCGGTGCGGCGCGCGCCGCCGCAGCTGGGGGAGGGAACGCAGGAAGTCTTGCGCGAGCTGCTGGGGCTGGACGAGGACAGGCTGGCGGGGCTGAAGGCGCGCGGCGTGGTCTGACGCGCACGGGAACTCGCGGCGGCCGTGGGGCCTCCAACGGCGACCCGGCCTGCGCG
>CAJYXO010000006.1 GCA_913778765.1 uncultured Massilia sp.
GGGCGCGAGCGAAACAGCCGCCGATGGCTGGCATGGTTCCACGCCTGGGCACATGAAATCGTGCTGGAGCGTCGCAAGGACGTGGTCTCCCACCTGCGCGACTTCCAGCGCGACGGGAACCTGACCATCGTCGAGCTACCCGGCTTGGACGTCCAGCAGGTCGCCGACGCGATCTGCCAGATCAAGGACGCGGGGCTGCTGCCGGAGCAGCATGCCATCGGCGTGGACCCGGCTGGGATCGGCGCGATCGTCGATGAACTGACGGCGGAAGACCGCGGCGTCGACATCGGTCAGATCGTGGCGGTGTCTCAGGGCTGGAAGCTCAACGGCGCGATCAAGACCACGGAGCGCGCCCTGGCCGGCGGCAGCCTCACCCATGGCGGCCAAGCACTGATGGCGTGGTGCGTCGGCAATGCGAAGGTGGTGCCGGTCGGCAACGCGATCACGATCACCAAGCAGGTCAGCGGCTCCGCAAAGATCGACCCTCTGATGGCGCTGTTCAACGCGGTGTCCCTGATGGCCCTGAACCCTGTTGCGCGGCGGACCTCGGTGTACGAGGAGCGCGGCTTTCGTTATCTCTGAGGGATTCCATGTCTCGTTTCGATGCAGCCTCGCTGCAAGCGCTGGACGCGATCTGGCGCGGCGAGGCCGCGTCGAGCCGACCGCGTGCCAGCGCCGAGTCGCAGAGCTTCAACGGCTTGGACGATCCGCGCCTCCTGGAGTTCATCCGCACCGGGTCCGCCGAGCAGTCGGGCGGCGAGCAACTGCGCAACATGGCCGTCCTGCGCTGCGTGTCGTTGATCTGCGGGACGATCGGCATGCTGCCGATCAGCCTCATCGACGACGGCCCGGAGAAGCGCGTTGCCGCCGAGCATCCCGCGCACCGGCTGCTGAAGGTGAAGCCCAACCCGTTCCAGACGCCGCTGGAGTTCAAGCGGCAGATGGAGCTGGCGCTGCTGCGGCATGGCAACGCCTACGGCCGGATCGTCTGGTCCGCTGGCCGGCCGATCGCGGTTATCCCGCTCGACAGCACGGCCATGGATCCGAGCCTCGGCGATGACTGGAGGATGGTCTATCGCTACAGCTCCAAGAACCGCGGCGAGGTGGTGCTGCGGCAGGAAGAGGTTTTTCACCTGCGCGACCTGTCGGCAGACGGCGTCACCGGCCTTTCCAGGATGCGACTGGCGGATCGCGCGATTCGCCTGGCCCTTGACGCCGAGCAGGCCGCTTCCCGGTTGTTCAACACCGGCAACATGGCTGGCGGTGCGATCGAGGTGCCGAACGCCCTGAGCGACACGGCATACGACCGCATGCGCGCCAGCCTGGATACCGAATTCGCCGGCGTCAGGAGCAATCAACGCTGGATGATCGCGGAAGAGGGCGCCAAGGCGCACCAGTTCGGCAGCAACGCTCGCGATGCCCAGCAGACCGAGAACCGCAACATGCAGGTTGAGGAAGCTGCGCGAGCGTTCGGCGTGCCGCGCCCGCTGCTGATGATGGACGACACAAGCTGGGGCTCGGGCATCGAGCAGCTCGGAATCTTCTTCCTGCAGTACACGATGTTGGAGCGCTTCACCAACTGGGAGCAGGCCGCGGCGCGCTCGTTCCTGACCGATTCGGAGCTGGATCGCTACCAGTTCAAGTACAACGTGCGCGCGCTCATGCGCGGCACCCTGAAAGACCAGGCCGAGTTCTTCGCCAAGGCGCTTGGCGCCGGCGGCCAAGCGCCGTGGCACACCCAGAACGAGGTGCGCGACCTCCTGGACTACCCCGAGTCGACGCAGCCCGGCGCCGACGACCTGCGAAACCCCATGACCCAGAAGGGACCGAGCAATGAGCCTCCGCAAGCTGCCTGAGATTCGCGCCGACCACCGCTTGGGCGCGGCGCAGTTCGACATGCGTCCCGACGCGCTGGAGCGGTGGGAGCCGGAGGTTCGGGCCGCTGGCGGCTCCGACAACGCGATCTCGATCTACGACGCGATCGGCGACAACTGGGAAGGGACGGGGGTCACCGCCAAGCGGATCAGCGCCGCATTGCGCTCGATCGGCCAGCAGGACGTCGTCGTGAATGTGAATTCCCCGGGTGGCGACTTCTTCGAGGGGGTCGCGATCTACAACCTGCTGCGCGAGCACAAGGCCAAGGTCACCGTGCAGGTGATGGGCCTGGCCGCGTCCGCCGCGTCGGTCATCGCCATGGCGGGCGACGAGATCCTGATGGGAGACGGCGCCTTCCTGATGATCCACAACGCCTGGGCGGTGGCGATTGGAAACCGCCACGACATGGCGGACGCCGCATCGCGGCTGGAGCCATTCGACGCGGCGATGGCGCGCGTCTACGCCGACCGCGCGGGCATCCCGGTCGCCGAGGCTGCCCGCATGATGGATCAAGAGACTTGGATCGGCGCGAGCGACGCCGTCGAAGGTGGTTTCGCCGATGGCTTGCTCGCCGGCGATTCCGTCGTGAAGGACGCGAAAGCCTCTGGCGGCCGCAAGGCGCTCGCGCTGGTCGAGGCCGCGATGGCCCAGGCCGGCCACTCGCGCTCCATGCGCCGCGACACCCTGAAGTCCCTTTTTTCCGGCACGCCGAGCGCTGCCGGAGCCGCCACGCCGCGCGCTGGCTCCGAAGACGCAGCCCTGCTGCAGACCCTGCTGAGAACCATCACCACGAGGTAATACAGATGAACGCGATGAAGAACAGCTGCGTCCCGCGCGGCTTGATGGCCGTGCGCGCCGATGGCGGTAACCCGACCGAGGTGAAGGCCCTGGTCGAGGCCCTGAACAAGGCGTTCGACGAGTTCAAGGCCGAGCACAACAAGCAGCTCGACGAGATCAAGAAGGGCAACGCCGACGCCCTGCAGGCGTTGAAGGTCGACAACATCAACGCCGACATCAGCCGGCTGCAGAAGGCGGTGGACGATGCCAACATGCAGTTGGCATCGGCACAGGTGGGCGGCGGTGCCGCGGAGAAGGTCAAGGATCGCGAGTACAGCGACGCCTTCCGCGCGCACTTCAAGAAGGGCGACGTGCAGGCAGCGCTGAACAAGGGCGCTGCCCAGGACGGCGGCTATCTGGCTCCGGTCGAGTGGGACCGCACCATCACCGACAAGCTGTTGCTGGTTTCGCCGATGCGGCAGCTGGCCAACGTCCAGTCCGTCGGCGGCGCCGGCCTCACCAAGCTGTTCAACATGGGCGGCACGGCATCCGGCTGGGTCGGCGAGACCGACGCGCGGCCGCAGACTGGCACCGGCCAGTTCGCGTCGCTGGCCTTCGGCTGGGGCGAGATCTACGCCAATCCAGCGGCCACCCAGCAACTGCTGGATGATGCCGAGATCAACCTGGAGGCTTGGCTGGCCGGCGAGGTCGAGAACGAGTTCTCCAGGCAGGAGGGCCTGGCCTTCGTTTCTGGCGATGGCGTCAACAAGCCGTTCGGCATCCTGACCTACGTCACCGGCGGGGCGAATGCTGCGAAGCATCCGTTCGGCGCCATCACCGCGGTCAACAGCGGCGCCGCCGCGGCCATCACCTCGGACGGCGTGCTGGATCTGATCTACGACCTGCCGTCGGCCTTCACCGGCAATGCGCGTTTCGCGTCGAACCGGAAGACGCAGGGAGTGGTGCGCAAGCTGAAGGACGGCGAGGGCAACTACCTGTGGCAGCCGTCCTACGTGGCAGGCCAGCCCGCCACCCTGGCTGGCTTCCCGGTCGCCGAGGTGCCCGACATGCCGGACGTGGCCGCGAACTCGACTCCGATCCTGTTCGGCGACTTCGCGCGCACGTACACCGTCTTCGACCGCATGGGCGTGCGCGTGCTGCGCGATCCGTACACCGCCAAGCCGTACGTCCTGTTCTACACGACCAAGCGCGTGGGCGGCGGCGTGCACAACCCGCAGCCGATGCGGGCGATGAAGGTCGCCGCCGCCGCGTAACTGCGGCGGGCGTGGTGGGTGGCCGGCGCAAGCCGGCCCCTGGTTCCTTCTTCCTGACCAAGGTGCAACATGTCCAAGCTCATCAAGCCTTTCCGGGGC
>CAJYXO010000007.1 GCA_913778765.1 uncultured Massilia sp.
GCGACATCCACAACTACATCGTCAAGGGCGTGCTGTGGCAGGCCTTCACCGCGCCCGAACCGGTGGTGCTGCTGATCGACGAGATCGACAAGGCCGACATCGAATTCCCGAACGACCTGCTGCGCGAACTGGACCGCATGGAGTTCTACGTCTACGAGACGCGCGAGATGGTGGTGGCCAGGCACCGTCCGCTGGTGATCATCACCTCGAACAACGAAAAGGAATTGCCGGACGCCTTTTTGCGCCGCTGCTTCTTCCACTACATCAAAGTCCCGGACCGCCAGACGATGGCCGACATCGTCAATGTCCACTACCCGAACCTGAAGCAGGACCTGCTGGCCGCGGCGCTGGAAAACTTCTACCAATTGCGCGACGTGCCGGGCCTGAAGAAGAAGCCGTCGACCTCCGAATTCCTCGACTGGCTGAAACTCCTGCTGGCCGAGGACATCCCGCTCGACGCCCTGCGCAGCCAGGATGCGAAGACCATCGTGCCGCCGCTGCACGGCGCCCTGCTGAAGAACGAGCAGGACGTGCACCTGTTCGAGCGCCTGGTGGCGATGGCGAGGCACAACCGATGATCCGCGTCGATCCCGTCACCCTGGAATTCAACGGCGTGCGGCTGGAGCCGCTGGCCCCGCATCACCACGCCGGACTGGCCGCCGCGGCCGCCGACGGCGAGCTGTGGAACCTGCGCATCACCTCGGTGCCGGCGCCGCACGAGACCGAAGACTACATCCGCACCGCGCTCGACACCGCCAACCGCCAGGCCTTCGCCGTGATCGACGCCGGCAGCGGCGCGGTGATGGGTTCGACCAGCTACCACGACATCGTCCCGGGCGTCGACCGCGTCGAGATCGGCTACACCTGGTACGCCCGGAGCCGCCAGCGCAGCCACGTCAACACCAGCTGCAAGCTGCTGCTCCTGTCGCACGCCTTCGACACCCTGGGCTGCGCGGTGGTCGGACTGCGCACCGATAACTTCAACCACGCCTCGCAGGCCGCGATCGAGCGGCTCGGCGCGAAGAAGGATGGCGTCATTCGTCACCACGCGCCGCGCCGCGACGGCACCGTGCGCGACACCGTCATGTACAGCATCCTGCGCGGCGAGTGGCCCGAGATCAAGTCGCAGCTGCACTACCGCCTGTCGAGGCATGCCGGGGACTGAGCCATGCTGATCGGCTTCTTCTTCACGCTGCGTGACGCCAAGGTCCCGGTCACGATCAAGGAATTCCTGACGCTGCTGGAAGCGCTGGAGAAGAACGTGATCGCGCCTTCGCTCGACGATTTCTATTACCTGGCGCGCCTGGCGCTGGTGAAGGACGAAGCCCACTTCGACAAGTTCGACAAGGCCTTCGGCCTCTATTTCAAGGGCATCGAGACGGTGTTCGACGCCAAGGCCGACATCCCCCTCGACTGGCTGATCAAGCGGCTGGAGCGCGAGCTGACGCCGGAGCAGAAGGCCGAACTGCAGAAGCTCGGCTACGACAAGCTGATGTCGCGCCTGGCCGAACTGCTGAAGGAGCAGAAGGAGCGCCACGAAGGCGGGAATAAATGGATCGGCACCGGCGGCACCTCGCCGTTCGGAAACGGCGGCGCCAATCCGGAAGGGATCCGCATCGGCGGAAAAAGCAGGAACCGCACCGCCGTGAAAGTGTGGGAGCAGCGCGAATACAAGGACTACGACGGCCAGCGCGAACTCGGCGTCCGCAACATCAAGGTGGCGCTGCGCCGCCTGCGCCGCTTCGCTCGAACGGGCGCGGCGGAAGAACTGGCGCTGGACGACACGATCCGCTCGACCGCCAACAACGCCGGCTGGCTCGACATCAAGATGCGGCCGGAGCGCAAGAACCGCATCAAGGTGCTGATGCTGATGGACGTGGGCGGCAGCATGGACGACCACATCGAGCGCACCGAAGAGCTGTTCTCGGCGGCGAAGACGGAATTCAAGAACCTGGAGTTCTTCTACTTCCACAACTGCGTCTACGACTACCTGTGGAAGAACAACCGGCGCCGCCACTCGGAACGCTTCGCGACCTGGGACGTGCTGCGCAAATACCCGCCCGATACCCGCGTCATCTTCGTGGGCGACGCCACCATGAGCCCCTACGAGGTGCTGGCGCCGGGCGGCTCGGTCGAGTACAACAACGAGGAAGCCGGCGCCGAATGGCTGGCGCGCTTCTGCCACGCCTTCCCGAAATTCGCCTGGCTGAATCCGGAGCCGGAAAGTTTGTGGCAGTACCGGCAGTCGATCGCGGTGATCCGGCAGATCATGAATAACCGGATGTTCCCGGTGACGATCGATGGGCTGGAGCGGGCGATGCGCCTGCTGAGCAAATAAGGCTTATTCGCGCGTCTGGATCGCGTGCCGCACGATCAGCAAGCCCACGATATCGATCCACATGTGCACCAGCATCGCCGCCAGCAGGCCGACGTACTGGAACACATAACCCAGCACCACGCTGCCGACGAACACGCTGGCCGCCTGCGCCATGGTCGCGCCGTCCATCTTGCGGAAGCGGTACACCGGCACGTGGGTCAGCAGGAAGATCAGCGACACGATCCACACGCCCAGCAACGGTTGCAGGGCCGCGCGGAACAGCATCTCCTCGCCGATGGCGGCGGCGATGCTGATCCACAGCGGGTTCAGGCCGCGCAAGTCCAGCCGCGCATAGCTCTGGATGGTGCGGGCGCTGGAAGCCGAATGGGACGTCAGCTTGAACAGCAGCCAGGAAGCGCTGGCGGCGACCAGGGCCAGCACCTGGCCGACCAGCAGCTGGGTCAGCGGTCCGGCCGGCCGTGCGAACAGCGCGAGCGGTTCCTGCCGGCTGAACCAGATGATGGGGGCGGCGATCAGGCACATGGCCAGGCAGGTCAGCACCTGGGCGCTGAGGCGGATGGGGGCGCGGGTCATGTGCTGCGGCGGCGCCGGATTCGTTTGCGGTTCGGGTTGCGGTTCAGTCATCCCGCCATTTTATCCCACGCCGCATGAGCCGCCCTGCCTCTCCTCCTACACGGAATCGTGCGCGTAAAAGCGCTTGTAGAATCGGCTCACACCTCATGCCATTTTGACAAAGGAGCGCGCATGCCGGATTTGTTGGCGACCCTGGACAGTCTTGCCTGGCCATGCGCGATCGTGCTGGCCTGGCTGGCCGGCGAATTCGGCCAGCGCTGGACCGGCCTGCCGCGCATCAGCTTCTATGGCCTGGCCGGCTTCCTGCTGGCCGCGCCCCAGCTCGGCGTGCTGCCGGCGCCCGGGGCCGGCGCCGTGCTGCTGCTGGCCGACCTCGCCTTCGGCCTGATCCTGTTCGAACTCGGCTACCGCATCAACCTGCGCTGGCTGCGCACCAACCCGTGGATCGGCATCTCCGGGCTGGCCGAGGCCCTGCTCACCTTCGCCGCCGTGTACCTGATCGCGCGCGCTTTCGGCGTGGCGGCGATCAACGCCATGATGCTGGCCTCGCTGTCGATGGCGACCTCGCCGGCCACCGTGGTCCGCGTGATCAACGAACAGAAAAGCTCGGGCCAGGTGACCGAGCGCGCCCTGCACCTGTGCGCGCTGAACTGCGTGCTGGCGGTATTCGCCTTCAATGCCAGCGTCGGCCTGTGGATCTTCCACACCTCCGAAGACCTGGGCGACGCCCTCCTCAACAGCCTGGTGGTGCTGGCCGTCTCCGCCTTCAGCGGCGCCGTGTTCGGGCTGGCCGTGCCGGCCGTGCTGCGCCTGCTGGGCAAGCTGGCCCAGGACGCCACCGTCGCCTTCGCGCTGGCGGTGATCCTGCTGGTCTCGATCACCTACACGCTCGGGCTGTCGCCGGTGGTCGCCACCCTCGCCTTCGGCCTGATGGCGCGCCATCGGCGGGTCGCCTTCAGCCAGGCGCAGCGCAATTTCGGCGCCCTCGGCGAGCTTCTGACCGTGGTGCTGTTCGTGTTCGCCGCGTCGACGCTGGACTGGCAGAAGATCGTCGCCGGCGGCGGCATGGCGGTGGCGCTGGTGCTGGCGCGCCTGCTGACCAAGCTGGCCGGCGTGACGGCCTTCGCCCACCTGTCCGGCATCTCCTGGCGCAAGGGCGCGCTGACCGGGATCGCGCTGGCGCCCTTGTCCGTGTTCGTGATCCTGCTGATCGAGCACGCGCGCCACGCCGGCGTGCAGGTGGTCGAGGAGCTGCGCGCGATCGCCGGCGTCACCCTGCTGCTGGAAGTGTTCGGCCCAATTCTTCTGCAGCGCGCCCTGGTGTGGGCGCGCGAAGCGCCGGAGATCCGCCATGCCGCTTGAAGCCTTCGCCAGTTCCGAAGCCCTCACCTTCGGCGTCGAACTCGAGCTGCAACTGGTCAGCCTGTCCGACTTCGACCTGACCCCGGCCAGCCCGGACCTGCTGCACCTGCTGCGCCGCAAGCCCTTTCCCGGCAACGTGACGCCGGAGATCACCGAGAGCATGATCGAGATAAACTCGAGCGTGCACACCGTCTATGCCCCGCTGCTGGCCGAACTGCTCGCGATTCGCGACACCCTGGTGGCGGCCAGCGACCTGCTCAACATCGGCATCGCCGGCGGCGGCACCCATCCCTTCCAGCACTGGTCCGAACAGCGCATCTCGGCCAAGCCGCGCTTCCAGGAGCTCTCCAGCCTGTACGGCTACCTGGCCAAGCAGTTCACGGTGTTCGGCCAGCACGTGCACATCGGCTGCGCCCACGGCGACGACGCGCTCTACCTGCTGCACGCGCTGTCGCGCTACATCCCGCACTTCATCGCGCTCTCAAGCTCCTCGCCCTTCGTGCAGGGCATTGATTCCGGCTTCGACTCGGCGCGCCTGAATTCCGTCAGCGCCTTCCCGCTGAGCGGCCGTGCGCCCTTCGTCCTGCACTGGGACGAATTCGCCGACGTCTACTTCGCGAAGATGGAGCGCACCGGCATCATCAAGAGCATGAAGGATTTTTACTGGGACCTGCGCCCCAAGCCGGAATACGGCACCATCGAACTGCGCGTCTGCGACACCCCGCTGACGGTCGAGCGGGCGGCGGCGCTGGCGGCCTACCTGCAAGCGATCTGCCGGCACCTGCTGGAACGGAAGGATGCGCCACCCGTCGAGGACGACTACCTGGTCTACAACTACAACCGCTTCCAAGCCGCCCGCTTCGGCCTGGACGGCGTGATCACGCATCCCAAAACCTACGAACAGCTGCCGCTGCGCGAGGACATCCTCGCCACCCTCGACCTGATGGAACCGCATGCGCAGGCGCTGGGCAGCGTCGAGGCGCTGGTGCACCTGGCCGCGGCGGCGGCCGAGGGCAGCGACGCCAGTTTGCTACGGGGGCAGTACGAGCGCCAGGGCAGTTGCGCGGGGATGGTGAATGCGGCGATCCAGCGGTTTCGGGGGGAGCGTAGGCGGGTTTGAGTTGGGGGTTTGGCTTTGCGTGGCGGCGGTTTGCAGCCCGGACGCAGTCGTTGCAAGCGCTTTCAACGTTATTGTCGTGGCTTCGAGAAGGACCATTCGTCTGGAAAGCGTTGAGCCGGCCGATGTCCGACTGGTCGGCCCAGTGTAGCAGGTTGCTCGCACGAAAAATGCGCGAACTGCAATGACAGGCCGGAACCGTGCCGAGTGCCGTCTCTCGGATGGAGCCGCTCACGACCCGAAGCGGACCTACGATTTGATACCGTAAAACTCATCCATGGCTACACAGTGAGCCCTTGCCAAAGGGCCTAATAGCGGTTGCCAAAGCGTCGGCGCGAGGTCCCGCTGATGTTGCAAACCTTCGATGAGCCCGGTTGCGACCGCGTCTTTTACGTCGTTCTCACCGTCTTGAAGAAGCCGTTCTACGAGCTGAAAAAGCTCCGCTGACTGGGCATAGTCGCCATGTATCAATCGGTCTAGTATCAGAGCGCAGAGTTGAGTCATCCACCTTTGCGACAGAAATTCACCGCCTTCGCCAATCCAGTCGTCAGCATTCGCAGCCACCTGGTCGCGGAGCCCGGTATAGGCGCGACAAAGTAGCTGACGCATTTCTTCCATCTGAATCATAAAAGGCATCCTAAGCGAGGTGTTGTGGACGACCGCTTCTGGCCCAGGCTGTGTAAAAACACGAAATCGACAGTCGGCAGCGGATGGAGCTAACTGTAGTGCAATAGGAAGCTCCTTGCCAGCCTGTAGCGGATCGGTACCGATTTCGGCCAGGTCAGCATAGCGACGGCCCAAAGCAGGCCAAAACGCTTGAGAAAACGGGCTTATGCCCGGATCGCGGCCAGCATGTTTTCAATGCCCAGGACAACCAGCAGTCTTCGGAAGTTATAGGCGAGGACGTGCAGGCCCATCTCTGTATTCACACGTTCCAGGCCTTTCGTCAGAAAGTGCGTTGCGCCCATCCACGATTTAATTGTCCCGTACGGGTGTTCGACTGCCGAGCGACGAATGCGCATCGCTTCTGGATATTGGTCGAGGCGCCTCTGCATGTCGTCGAGCACGTCCTGGTGTTCCCAGCGGGTTACTCGGCGTTCCTGGCTCGGCGTGCACTTGGCTTTGAGGGGGCACTCCTTGCAGTTCGAGCTCCAGTAGCGGTGGTATTTCAGGCCATTCTCAAGGGCTGCAAAACGCCAGATCAATGCTTGTCCTGCTGGGCAGCGAAACTCGTTCTTTTCCGGATCGTAGATGAAGTCGGCCCGGTCGAATCGCCCTTCGGCCTTGGCGTTGGAAGTCTTCGATTTCGGCACCAGTGCAGTGATCCCAGCCTCGTGACAGGCGAGGATTTCCTCACCCTTGAAATAGCCGCGGTCAGCGATTGCAGTAAGCGTCGTGGTGCCGATTGCGGCGCGTGCTTTCTTGGCCATGCCGGACAGTTGATCGCGGTCGCTGCCGTTGTTCGTCACCTCGTACTCGACGATCAGGTGATGCTTGGCATCGACCGCTGTCTGCACGTTGTAACCGACGATGCCCGAGCCACGCGTCATCATCGAGCGCGCATCAGGATCGGTCAGCGATATCTGGGTTTCGCCTGTCTCTTGCATCTTCGCTTCGATGTCCTTGAGCGAGGCCATCTGGCTCTTCAGCGCCGCAATCTTGTCGTTGAGGCGAACCGTTTTTGCCTGTTTGGTAGTGGGTTCCTGGCGATCCGCTGTGTCGAGTTCGGCCATATATCGCCCGATACTGGCTTCGATTTCCTGCATCCGACGCTTGAGCTTTGCATCGGTGAAGTTGCGATCGCTGCTATTGACGGCCTTGAACTTGCTGCCATCAATGGCCACGACTGCATCTGAAAAGAGATCGAGCTGCTGGCACAGCACGACAAACTGGCGACAGACGTTGCGGATCGCTTTGCCGTTATCCTTGCGGAAGTTTGCGATCGTCTTGAAATCAGGCGCCAGACGCTGCGTCAGCCACATCAATTCGACGTTTCGCTGGGCTTCGCGCTCCAGCCGACGGCTCGACTGAACGCGGTTGAGGTACCCATAAATGTAGAGCTTCAGGAGCACCGCCGGGTGGTAAGAAGGCCGTCCGGTTTTCGCGGGCTGGATGCGCTTGAAGCCGAGCTTGACCAAGTCCAGCTCGTCAACGAAGACATCGACGGCCCGGACTGGGTTATCTTCGGTAACGTAAT
>CAJYXO010000008.1 GCA_913778765.1 uncultured Massilia sp.
TGAAGGGCGCGCTGCTCGGGGCATAGGTGTCGGCATCCATCGAGGAGATGCACCAGGCCGTGGTGCCGCCAACCGGCTCGCCCGCGTCGTCCTTCCATTCGAAGGCGGCGCCGCCCCAGACCTGGACGTCGATGCCAAGGTGCTGCTTGTACCAGGCGCGCATCCCTTCCGTGTCCTTCGCCTTGAAGAAGATGCCGCCGATGCCGGTTACGCGTTTCATGTTTCCTCCGTTGTTCAGTGTAAAAGCTTCAGGCCCGGCGGCAGCGCGTCGCCGAACATGCGCGTGGCGCTGGCCTGGTCGAGCTCCACGATCTCGCGCACCATGGCGGCCCAGCTGGACGGGGCGCCGCTCGCGGCCAGCTTGTGCAGCACCTGCCCGCGCAAGTCGTCGTCGATGTCGCGCGAGCGGTCGCCGGTCTTGCGGGCGATGTGGGCGGCGGCAAAGCCGGCCGGCTCGATGCGCTTCCAGTCCAGCTGCATGAGGTTTTCCAGCCAGCGCCCGGCTGCCTCGACGGTCGCCACTTCGTGGGCGCTGGACTGCAGCGACTGGCGCGCGCCGACCCGGGCCAGCGCCCACAGATAGCGCGCATAGGCGGCGGCAGTCTTCGGATCCGGCCTGGGCGCGGAAGGAATGGCCATGATCTGCTGCAGCATCCAGTCGCCGATCTCGACCTTGTAGGCGGAGGGGATACGCTCGAGCGAGGCGCCGAGGCGAAGCATGTCGTCCTCGCTGCCGTCCACCAGGGTGACGGGACGCCTGGCGCGGTCCGCCGGTTCGGCCTGCAGGTTGAAGGCGAAGTCGTCGAGCAGGCGCAGTTGGGCGTCAAGCGACAGGCCGCCGGCGACGCGGCGCCACAGGGTCCACCATTCGGCGCGCACCTGGCGGTCCTTGTGGTACTGGACGCCGGTTTCGAACAGCGCCCACAGTTGGCCGATACGCCATTCGTCGAGCGGATCGCCGAAGCCGGGGCGCAGGCACCAGCCGGTCAGGTTGAGCCAGACCCGTTCGTGTTCGGCGGAGCGCCGCCGGCCCCTGGCGCGCTCCATCAGGGCGTCGAACAGGCGGCGCAGCAGCGGCGTCTCCCAGCGTTCGCGCGCGCCGAGCAGGTGTTCGAGCGAGCCGCGCAACTGGCGCACTTCGCGGCTCTCGACCTGCTGGTTGCGGCTGCCGAAGATGCGGTCGATGCGCTGCAGGGCGTCGTCGAGACCGGGCGGCAGGGCGGCAGCGTCCGCGTCATCCGGACCGGCGTCGTCGTCCGCGCCGCGCAGCTGGAACTCGAGCTTCCAGCGCTGGCCGCTGCCATCCTCGGCCACGCAGTGCACTTCCAGCGTGCCGACCTCGGACAGCGATGCCGCCAGCTGCACCGGCATCTCGGTCTTCACGCCGGCGTCGTGGGCGCGCAGCACGGTGGCGATGGCGGGCAGGCGCACCACCTCGCCGGGATCGAGGTCGATCAACTGGCCTGGATGCGGCGGCGCGCCTCGCGGATCGGCGGTGGTGGAGACCAGGTGGAAGCGCACCGGCCGGCCCAGCCGCAGGCCGAAGCTGCGCTCGAGCAGGCGCACCTCGAGGCCGGGCTGCTGGCCGCGCGGCAGCAGGCAGACCGCCTGCAGTTTGCCGGTCTGGCGCGCGCCGTCCAGCAGCAGGAAATAGCTGCGCGCCGAGCCGCTTTCGATGCCGGGCGCCAGGCCCTGGCGCGCCAGGGAATAGGCGACCGCGCCGCGCGCCACGGCCACGTCCGGGTCGAGGTTGTGCAGCACGCGCACCGGCCTGCCGCGCCAGGCGGACAGGGCGCCGGCCAGGCGCCGGGCCAGCGCGGCGCCGCGGAACACGCCGCCGTTCAGCAGCAGCGTGTCCGGGACCGGCATGTCCGGAACCGGCATGTCCGGGACCTGCAACCCGTCATCGTGCTGGAGGCCGAGCGCTTCGCGCGCCGCCTGCGCATGCTGGCGCAGGAAGTCGGCCAGGTGGCGCGTGATGGCTGGATCGCTGGCGTAGGGCAGGCCGAATTCGACGATGCCGGCGCGCGCCCGCTTCGCGCCTTCGCGGACTTCGTTGCGCGGGAAGAAGCCGTCCAGTACGACGCGTTCGATATCCTCGCGGGTGAGGGCGGCGCTGCGGCTGGCGCCGATCAGGCGCGAACCGGCGCCGAGCAGGGTGACGCTCACCTGTTCCGGCGCGTCGGGCGCCAGCAGCTGTTCCTTGGCGGCGCGGCAGCGTTCGGTCAGCTGGGCCAGGCGGGCGGCCGACAGGCGCTGTCCCTGGCCTTGCTTGCCATCCTGTGCCGCGAGGCGCGACTCGACCAGGTGGGCCAGGGCCAGGTCCATGTTGTCGCCGCCCAGGATCAGGTGGTTGCCGACGCCGATGCGGGTCAATTTGGGCGCGCCGTCCTCCAGCTCGACCTTGACCAGGCTGAAGTCGGTGGTGCCGCCGCCGACGTCGGCCACCAGCACCAGGCGCGTGCCGGCCAGTTCTTCGGCCAGGGTGGCGCGGTGGCGGTGCAGCCAGTCGTACAGCGCGGCCTGCG
>CAJYXO010000009.1 GCA_913778765.1 uncultured Massilia sp.
CTGGGACGGCAGCGGCAGGTTGCCGATCTCGTCGAGGAACAGGGTGCCGCCGCGCGCACGGGAGCTTCCTCGCGGTCGACATGGGCACGCTGCCGGAAGCGACCTTCGAGAGCGAACTGTTCGGCCACCGCAAGGGTTCCTTCACCGATGCGCGCAGCGACCGCGCCGGCCGTTTCCAGACGGCGCGCGGCGGCACCCTGTTCCTCGACGAGATCGGCAACATGCCGCTGGCCAGCCAGGCCAAGCTGCTGACCGCGCTGGAGCGGCGCGAAGTGACGCCGATCGGCGCCGACCGCCCGGAAGCGATCGACGTGCGCATCGTCAGCGCCACCAACCTGGATGAAGCGCGCCTGTTCGATCCGGGCGTGTTCCGGCCCGATCTGCTGTTCCGCCTGAACACCATCGTGATCCGCGTGCCGCCGCTGCGCGAACGCAGCGGCGACATCCCCGGCCTGCTGCACCACTATCTGTCGCTGTACGAGGCGCAGTACGCGCGCCCGGTGCGCGAGCTGGCGCCCAGCGCGCTGGAGCGCCTGTGCGCCTGGCCGTGGCCGGGCAACGTGCGCGCGCTGCGTCACGCCTGCGAACGCGCCGTGATCCTCGCCAGCCAGGACGATTACCGCTACGAGGATTTCGGCCTGGCGATGCCGGTGCAGGCGGCGCCGCCGGCCGCCGGCGTGAAAGACGCAGCGGAAGACGGCGCGTTCCGCCTCGGCGCGCTCGAACGCGAGACCATCGCCGCGGCCCTCGACAAGGCCAAGGGCAATATCAGCCTGGCGGCGCGCATGCTGGGCCTGAGCCGCGCCGCGCTGTACCGCAAGCTGGGCAAGCATGGCATCTGAAGGGCGCCTGAAGGCGGCGGTGCTGCTGTCGCTGGCGGGCGTCGCGCTGCTGGCCTTCGGCGCCGGCGTGTTGCTGGCCTCCGGTCCCGCCCTGGTGCAGGAGCCGGCCCGCCTGGCGGTGCTGTGCGGCCTGGCCGCGCTGCCGCTGCTGTTGCACCTGTGGCGCTGCCTGGAGCGGCTGGGGTCCTTGCGGCACACCCCGCCGGCGCAGGCGCCCGGCCTGACGATCGGCCAGCAGGCCCTGCTCGACAATGCGCTGGCGCTGGAGGCGCGGCTGGAGCACACGCCGGTGGCCCTGTTCCGCATCGATGGCGGCGATGGCGAGGGCCAGGTGGCGCCGCTGAATGCCAACGCGCGAAAATTGGCGGCGCCGGGCCGCGCCAGCGATCCGGCCGACCTGTACCGCCAGCTGGCGGCCCAGCCGGGCGAGCGCCGCGCCCTGATCGACTTCGACACCGAGCGCGGCACCGAGCGCGCGTTGCTGGCGGTATCGGCGCTGACCCTGCAGGGCCGGCCGCAGCGGCTGGCGGCGCTGATGCCGGTCGAGAGCGAGCTCGAAGCCGAAGCCCTGCACGCCTGGCGCCAGCTGGTGCGCGTGCTGACCCACGAGATCATGAATTCGCTGACGCCGGTGGCGTCGCTGTCGCACACGGCGTTTGGCCTGCTGGACGAGTTCCGCGGCGCGCTGCCGGACGACGTCGGCAACGATCTGCGGACCGCGCTGGACGCGATCCGGCGCCGCGCCGACAGCCTGGTCGATTTCGTGGCCAGCTACCGCAGCCTGTCGAACGTGCCGGCCGCGCGGCCCGAACGGGTGCGCCTGGACGCGCTGTTCGAACGCATCGCCGTCCTGGTCGGACCGGCCTGGCGCGCGCGCGGCGGTGCGGTCCAGTTCTCGACCGAACCGGCCTCGCTGGAACTGATGGCCGATCCCGGCCAGCTCGAGCAGGCGTTGATCAACCTGCTGAAAAACGCCTTCGAAGCCACCGGCGACGGCAAGCAGGCCGGCAATGCCTGGGTCACGGCGCGGCTGGTGCGCGGCGCGCGCCTGCGCATCGAGGTATCCGACGACGGTCCCGGCGTGCCGGACGGCCTGGCGGCGCACATCTTTACGCCTTTCTTCACGACCAAGAAGCAGGGCGGCGGCATCGGCCTGGCGATGGTGCGCCACCTGGTGCACGAGAATGGCGGCACGGTGCGCCATGCGCGCTCGGTGGGCCGCGGCGCGCACTTCGTCATCACCTTCTGAGCCGGCGCCGCCACCGGCGCGCCACCCATCGCGAATAGCCATTATGCTAAGTCTGCCTGGCCGCACTGGCCATGGCGGATTTGGAGGAAAGTAATGGCAACAATGGATACCACCACCACCCCGACAGGTGCAGACGACCCGCACGCAATCGAACACCTGACCCCGCGCCAGCGGATCTTCGCCATCGTCGGCGCTTCGTCGGGCAACCTGGTCGAATGGTTCGACTTCTACATCTACTCGTTCTGCGCGCTGTATTTCTCGTCCGCGTTTTTCCCGAAGGCCAATCCGACCGTCCAGCTGCTGAACACCGCCGGCATCTTTGCCGCCGGCTTCCTGATGCGTCCCGTCGGCGGCTGGCTGTTCGGCCGCATCGGCGACCGCTATGGCCGCCGCAATTCGATGATGATTTCGGTGCTGATGATGTGCGGCGGCTCGCTGCTGATCGCCTGCCTGCCGACCTACGCCACGATCGGCACGGCGGCGCCCTTCCTGCTGCTGGTGGCGCGCCTGTTCCAGGGCCTGTCGGTGGGCGGCGAATACGGCACCAGCGCCACCTACATGAGCGAGGTGGCCGAACCGGGCAAGAAGGGCTTCTATGCCTCCTTCCAGTACGTGACCCTGATCGGCGGCCAGCTGGCGGCCCTGCTGGTGCTGGGCATCCTGCAGCTGCTGCTGTCGCACGACGAGCTGGTGGCCTGGGGCTGGCGCATTCCCTTCGTGGTCGGCGCCTGCGCGGCGCTGGTGTCGCTCTACCTGCGCCGCTCGCTGCACGAAACCACGAAAGAGTCGGAACGCAAGAGCGAATCCGCGGGCAGCCTCGGCTCGCTGCTGAAGCACCACCGCGCCGCCTTCATCACCGTGCTCGGCTTCACTGCCGGCGGCTCGCTGATCTTCTATGCGTTCACGACCTACATGCAGAAATACCTGGTCAACACGGTGGGCATGAGCACCACCACGGCCAGCCGCGTGATGACGGTCTGCCTGCTGATCTACATGGTGTTTCAGCCGATCTTCGGCGCGCTGTCGGACCGCATCGGCCGGCGCACCTCGATGATCGCCTTCGGCGCCCTGGCGGCGATCTTCACGGTGCCGATCATGACCAGCCTGCGCGACGTGCAAAGCCCGGTGATGGCGGGCGTGCTGATCACCTGCGCGCTGGCGATCGTCAGCCTGTATTCGTCGATCGGCGGCCTGATCAAGGCCGAGATGTTCCCGGTCGAGGTGCGCGCGCTGGGCGTCGGCTTCTCGTATGCGATCGCGAACGCCGTGTTCGGCGGCTCGGCCGAGTACGTGGCCCTGTGGTTCAAGCAGGCCGGCCACGAATCGAACTTCTACTGGTACGTCAGCATCATGTGTGCGATCGCCTGCATCGTCGCGATCAGGATGCCGGATCCGACCAGGCGCGGACTGCTCAAGTAGCGGCCGGGAGGAGCATGTCGATGTGCATGATGCCGTCTTCGTCGTAAGGCTCGGAGACGGTGACGAAGCCGAAGCCGGCATAGAACTGTTCCAGATGGGCCTGCGCGCCGATGCGGATCGCATGGCCCGGATGCAGCAGGTGGGCGAATGCCAGGCCCTGCGCCACCAGCTCGCGGCCCAGGCCGGCGCCGCGCGCGGCCGGGCTGGTGACGACGCGGCCGATCGACATCTCTTCGTACTTCGCGCCCGGCGCCAGGCAGCGCAGATGGGCCACCAGTTCCAGCTTGTCGCCGGCGTTGCGCCAGCCAAGCAGGTGCCGGGCCGCCGGATCGAGGCCGTCGATGTCGGGGTAGAGACAGTTCTGCTCGAGCACGAACACTTCCTGGCGCAAGGCCAGCATCGCATACAGCTGCGAGACCGTCAGGTCGGCGAAGCTGCTCCATTGCCAGGTAATCATTTGTTTGCTTTTATAAACAATTGTTGAGAATTCAAACGGCTGTTTCAAAGCCCTCGAGCACGTTGACGACATTGACGGCCAGCTCCGGCACGACGGAACCGCCTTCGAACACGAACACGGTGGGCAGGCCGAGATAGCCGATGCGCTCGCCGATGCGCAGGAAATCCGCGCTGGACAGGCCGAAGTGCGAGCGCGGATCGCCGCTGAAACCGTCCACCCCCAGCGACACCACCAGCGCCTGCGGCGCGAACATCGACATTTTGAGGCAGCTTGATTCCAGCGCCGCGAACCACTGGCTCGCGCTGGCGCCGTGCGGCAGCGGCAGGTTCATGTTGTAGCCGGCGCCTTCGCCCTCTCCGGTTTCGTCGGCGTGGCCGAGGTAGAAGGGGTAGTCCTGGCGCGGATCGGCGTGGATCGAGGCGAACAGCACGTCCTTGCGATGATAGAAAATGCTCTGGGTGCCGTTGCCGTGGTGGTAGTCGATGTCGAGGATGGCCACGCGCTGCAGGCCGTCGTCCAGCAGGTGCTGGGCCGCCAGCGCGGCGTTGTTCAGGAAGCAGTAGCCGCCGAAGTAATCGGCGCCCGCGTGGTGGCCGGGCGGGCGGGTCAGCGCGAAGCTGCCGTGTTCGCCCAGGCGCAGCGCGTGGGCGGCGTTGACGGCGCAGTCGGCGCCGGTCTTGGCCGCGACCCAGGTGCCGGCGGTCAGCGGCGTGCCGTCGTCCATCGAGTAGAGGCCGAGGCGGGCCGTGAAATTGTCCGGTTCGACGTCGTGGCGCATGCCGCGGATCGGCCACACCGAGGGCAGCGCGTCGCGCTCAAGATTGCGCGGGTCGAGGTTCAGCCATTCGCTCCAGGCGGAACGCAGGAAGTGCAGGTAGCGCGGCGTGTGCACCCGTTCCAGCGACACCAGCGGCACGCCATGCGGCGTGACGATCTGGCCCAGGCCGCGCCGGCCCAGTTCGGCGACGACGAGATCGGCCCGCTCGGGCTTTTCCGAACACGGGACGCGTTCGCCGCGGAAGTTTTCGTGGCGCGGGGCGTGCTGGGCGTGGTGTTCGTTATAAAAGGTGAGCAAGGTGGGACCCCGTGCGGTGGCCCAACCGTCGTACCCGCGGAGGCGGGTACCCAAGTTCTGCGTGAGCTATCGAAACGCGTGCAAACTTGGGTCCCCGCCTGCGCGGGGACGACGTTCGGGGGTATCAGCAATTACCGCACAGTGTACTGCTGTTATACGCAGCAACAAAATCGTCGAAGCTGCCGGTGTCCGTCGCCTCGATCTGCCGCTGCTCGGCCAGCGAGGCTTGCGCGGTTTCGTCGAATGCCGCCACCTCGGCCGGCATCAGCGGTTCGGCGCGGAAGGCCTGGGCATGCAGTTCGCTCTGCTGCAGGCCGAATTTCGCGAACGAGCCGAGTTCGCGCACGGCTTCCAGCACGCGCGCCGACGGCGTCAGCGACACGTCCAGCACCTTGGCCTTCTGCGCCTCCAGCGCCTCGACGTGCGCGCCTTTGTAGTTGTGCTCGCTGTCCAGCAGTTCGGCCAGCGGGCGGATGCGCTCGATCAGTTCCAGTGCCCAGTCCGACAGCAGCACTTCCTGATCGTCGCGCGTCAGGGTCAGGGCAGGATCGCGGCCTTCCTTGACGGTGCGGGCGAAGTTGCGCGCGTGGACCTGCCCCTCCATCGCATTGATCTTCGGGCTTTCCTCGAGGGCGCAGTACAGGAGGAAGGCGTCCAGGAAGCGGCCGGTTTCCAGCGCGATGCCGACCGGCTCGAAGGGGTCGACGTCCAGGCAGCGCACTTCGATGTACTGCACGCCGCGGTTGCACAGCGCCTGCACCGGGCGCTCGCCGGTGCGGATCACGCGCTTCGGCCGGATCGTCGAATAGTATTCGTTTTCGATTTGCAGGACGTTGGTCGACAATTGCACCCACTCGCCATCCTTCTTGGTGCCGATTTCCTCGTAGGGCGGATAGGGGCGGTTGACCGCGTCCATCAGCGAGGTCACATAGCTTTCCAGGCTGTTCTCGTGCGGGCGCAGGCCGGACTGGGCATCGTTCTGGTAACCCAGGTCGCTCATGCGCAGGCTGGTCGCGTACGGCAGGTACAAGGTGTCGTCGGACAGGGTTTCGAGCTGGTGCGCACGGCCGCGCAGGAAGCCCTTGGCCAGCACCGGCGAGGCGCCGAACAGATACATCAGCAGCCAGCTGTAGCGGCGGAAGTTGCGGATCATCGCGATGTAGCTTTCGGACTGGAAGTCGCGCAGCGCGTTGCGGCGCTCTTCCATGATGCCTTCGCTTTGCGCGATCAGGGTCCAGAACTGTTCCGGCAGCGAGTAGTTGTAATGGATGCCGGCGATGCATTGCATGGCCTTGCCGTAGCGCAGCGCCAGGCCGCGGCGGTAGACGTGCTTGAGCATGCCGATGTTCGAGCTGCCGTACCAGGCGATCTCGATCTCTTCCTCCGACGGCAGGTCGCAGGGCATCGACTGGCTCCACAGCATTTCCCCGCCCAGCTTGCTGTAGGCGTAGCGGTGGATCGCGTCCAGGCGGTGGATCGCCAGGCCGATGTCGTGCTCGGCCGGGGTGATGAATTCGAGCAGGGTTTCCGCGTAATCCGTGGTGATCTGCGGATGGGTCAGGGCCGAGCCGAGCTGCACAGGATGGGGCGTGCGTGCCAGCTGACCCTGGCCGTCGACGCGCAGGGTCTCGCGCTCGATGCCGCGCAGGCCCTGCATCAGCAGGCCGCGATGGGCATCGTCGTCCAGCAGGGCCAGGCGGCGTTCTAGTTGATTCGAGACGGGCTTCGACACGGTGTTTCCTTTCTTGTACTGCCGATGAGGTGCAGAGAGTAACCGAAAAACGCCAAGCGCGTCGGGCACCCCCCAATTCCGCAGGCTATGTCAATATCGTCAAGGTTTCGTGACCGGCGCAGGGGCCGCGGCAGGGGCCGCGGGGGCCGCCGCAGGGGCCGGCGGGGGCGCCGGCGGCGGCGTCTGCGCCGCGATCCAGCGCCGCACCTGGCGCTCCAGCACCGCCAGCGGCAGGGCGCCGTTGTCCAGCACCGCGTCGTGGAAGGCGCGCAGGTCGAAGCGCTCGCCCAGCGCCGTCTGCGCCTCGAGGCGCAGCGAAGCGATGCGCAGCTGGCCGAGTTTGTAGCCCAGCGCCTCGCCCGGATGGACGATGTAGCGGTCGACCTCGACCTCGTTGTCCGACGGCAGGTTCGCGGTGTTCGCGTTCAGGTAGTCGACGGCCTGCTGGCGCGTCCAGCCCAGCGCGTGGATGCCGGTGTCCGTCACCAGGCGCGCGGCGCGCAGCAGCTCGTCGGCCAGGTAGCCGAAGCGCGAGAACGGGTCGCGCAGCAGGCCCAGTTCCGGTCCCAGGCTTTCCGCGTACAGGGCCCAGCCTTCGCCATAGGCCACGTACCAGCCCTGGCGGCGGAAGGCCGGCAGCGCCGTGTTTCCCTGCGTGCGCGCGACCTGCAGGTGGTGGCCGGGCAGGCCTTCGTGCAGGGTGAGCGTCTCGATTTCCCACATCGGCCGCGTGTTCAGGCGCGACGTATTGACCACCAGCGCCGCCACCCGGTCCGGGCTGCCGGCTTCGTAATAGGCCGCGCCCTGGCCCTCGGCGCCCGCGGCCTGCACCGGCTTGACCGCCAGGTCGTCCTGCGGGATCGCATTGAACAGCAGCGGCAGCTTGCTGGCCACGCGCGCGACGGTGCGGCGGTAGCGGTTCAGCAGGGCGTCCGGGTCGGTATAGAACAGGCGCGGGTCGCTGCGGGCGAAGGCGATGAACTGGTTCAGGTTGCCGCGGAAGCCGGTGCTCGGCACCAGCGCCGCGATCTCGGCGCGGATGCGCGCCACTTCCTTGACGCCCAGCGCGTGGATCTCGGCCGGGGTCAGGTCGGTGGTGGTGGCGTTCTTGACGAGGTAGGCGTACCAGGCCGGTCCGCCCGGCAGGCCGGAGGCGGCGATGCCGGTGCGCGCCGCTGGCAGGTAGTCGTTGCGGACGAAGTCTTCGAGCTGCTGCAGGGCCGGCGCCAGGTCTGCCACGGCGGCCTGGCCGTCGAGCGCCAGTTTGTCGCGCACCTCCTGCGGGATGGTGGCGGGCAGGCGCCGGAAGGGTTCGGACAGGGGGCCGTCGCCGAGGTGCTCGCGCAGGGCGCGCAGCTGGGCCGGCAGCGCGGCCAGTGTCACTTTCGGCGCGGTCCAGCCGGTGCGCATGCCTTCGCGCATGGTCTCGATCAGGCCGTCGACATGGCGCGGCACCGCGTTCAGGCGCGCGATATAGCTGCGGTAATCGTCTTCGCTCACGAAGGGCATCTGCGCGGCCAGTTGCGGCAGGCGGATGTGCAGGCCGTCGCGCGCCGTGAGCGGCTGCGGATCGACCGGGGCGATGGCGATCATGGCCAGGCTGCGTTCCTTGGCGTCGACGAACAGCTCGAGCGACAGCAGGTCCTGACCGGTCAGCTGGCTGCGGTCGAGGTGGCGCGCCAGCTCCAGCATTTGCCGCTCATGCCCGATGGTTCTGGCGGCGCCGGCCGGCGAGCTGTCGGACAGGGTGGCGTCGTAACGGTGGTCGCCGACCGCCGTGGCGAATTCCGGCGCGTGCTTCAGGCGCCATTGCCAGTCGCGTTCGAACAGGGCGCGGGCCTGCTCCCGCGTCTGCTCCCTGGCGCTGTCGGCGGCGAGCGCGCGGGCAGGGACCAGCGTGGCCGCCAGCAGCAGGGCGCTCAGGAGGGTTGCGTTGAACAGGGTCGCATTGAGCAGGGGCAGCCGGGCCGCGAACAGCCGGGGCGCGGACAGGCTAGGCATCGCAGGGCTCCGGAAAGTGGGCCTGCCATTGTAACAAACGGGTCTGTCGATCAGCGCCGGCCTGGGCAGCGGCCGCCGCTGACCCGCTCGATGCCGGCCAGGTCGCGCCAGCTCTGCACCTCGGTATAGCCGGCGCCGTCCAGCAGCGCGCGCACGTTCGCCGCCTGGTCGTAGCCGTGCTCCATCAGCAGCCAGCCGCCGGGCAGCAGGTGGGCCGGGCTGCCGTCGACGATGCTGCGCAGGGCCGACAGGCCGTCGGCGTGGTCGGTCAGGGCGCCGGCCGGTTCGAAGCGCAGGTCGCCCTGGGACAGGTGCGCGTCGCCGGCCGCGATGTAGGGCGGGTTCGAGGCGATCAGTTCGAAGCGCTCGGCGGCCTCGAGCGCCTTGAACCAGTCGCTTTGCAGGAAGCGCACTTGCACCCGGTTGCCGGCGGCGTTCTGGCGGGCGACGGCGAGCGCCGCCTCGCTGAGGTCCAGCGCCGTCACCTGCGCGTCCGGGCGCGCGTGCGCGACCGAGACCGCGATCGCGCCGCTGCCGGTGCCCATGTCGAGCAGGCGGCCGTCGGGCGGCAGGCGCTCGATCGCGAGTTCCACGAGCAGTTCCGTGTCCGGACGCGGGATCAGCACCGCCTCGCTGACGGCGAAGTCGAGGCCGAAGAATTCGCGCTTGCCGACGATGTAGGCGATCGGTTCGCCGGCCAGGCGGCGCTGCACCAGCGTGTCCAGGCACGCCGCTTCGTCGGGCGTGAGAGGCTGTTCGGCGCGGGTGATCAGCTGCACGCGCGACAGTCCGGTCGCATGGCACAGCAGGATGCGGTTTTCCAGCGGGTCGAGCGGCAGGGCCGCGATGATCGCGCCGATGGGCGTGCCGGCCTGGGTCATCATGCCGCGATGCGCATCAGCGAGCGCGGCGCACCAGCACCCAGAGCAGCGCCAGGGTGAGGAGCACGAACCAGACGGCCGACCACTGCGGCACGTTCAGGCCGAGCACCGTGTCCTGGGCCGCTTCGCACAGGCCGTCGGCGCGGAACAGCCAGGGCAGCAGGGTCGCGGTGGGGATCTTGTTCAGCATGGTCTCCATCGGATCGATCCCGCAGGAGAAGCCCGGGTGCGCCAGCACGTACAGGTGCTTGCCCACGGTGCCCAATCCGCCCAGCGCGGACAGCAGGGCCAGCGCGCCGAAGGCCTTGATTTTGTTGGCGAACGCGCCGATCAGGCTGAAGATCGCAATGCCCAGGAAGGCGTAGCGCTGGATCACGCACAGCGGGCAGGGCAGCATGTCCTTCACGTGCTGCAGATAGAGGGCGGCGCCGACGAGGGCGAGGCTGACCGCGGCGATCAGGAGCAGGGCGTTGCGGGAGGTGGGCATGTGGTCTTCCTGTGATGACGAATCTTGCGATTTTCGCACGAAGCAGCTTAATCGGGACTGAACCAATTTACGCTATTAATCGCCCAACGCGGCCAGCAGCTCGGCCTGGTGTTCGGCGGACAGGGCGCTGGTCAGTTCGTTCAGGTCGCCGTCCATGATCATGTCGAGCTTGTACAGGGTCAGGTTGATCCGGTGGTCGGTCAGGCGGCCTTGCGGGAAGTTGTAGGTGCGGATGCGCTCGCTGCGGTCGCCCGAGCCGATCAGGCTCTTGCGGGTCGCCGCTTCCTTGCTCTGCTGCTCGCGCAGCTGCACGTCCTTGATGCGCGCGGCGAGGACCTTCATCGCCTGGGCCTTGTTCTTGTGCTGGCTGCGGTCGTCCTGGCATTCGACCACGATCCCGGTCGGCAGGTGGGTGATGCGCACCGCGGAGTCGGTCTTGTTGATGTGCTGGCCGCCGGCGCCCGAGGCGCGATAGGTGTCGATGCGCAGGTCGGCCGGGTTGATCTGCACGTCCTCGACTTCGTCCGCTTCCGGCATCACCGCCACCGTGCAGGCCGAGGTGTGGATGCGGCCTTGCGTTTCGGTGGCCGGCACGCGCTGCACGCGGTGGCCGCCGGATTCGAATTTCAGTTTCGAATACACGCCGTTGCCGATGATGCGCGCGATCACTTCGCGGTAGCCGCCCAGGTCCGACGGCGACTCCGACACGATCTCCACCTGCCAGCGATTGCGCTCGGCGTAGCGGGTGTACATGCGCAGCAGGTCGCCGGCGAACAGCGCCGATTCGTCGCCGCCGGTGCCGGCACGGATCTCGAGGAAGATGTTGCGCTCGTCGTTCTCGTCCTTCGGCAGCAGCATCTTCTGCAAGTCCAGGTCGAGTTCAGCCAGGCGCCCTTTCGCGGCCTCGATCTCGTCCTGGGCGAACTCCTTCATTTCCGGATCCGCCAGCATGTCCTGGGCGGCGACGATGTCGCCCTGCGCCGTCTGGTACTGGTGATAGACGGCCACCAGCGGGCCGAGTTCGGCGTGCTCGCGGCTCATCTTGCGGAAGTTTTCCATGTTCGACGTGGCGCCTTCGGTGGCCAGCAGTTCGTCCAGTTCGACGAGACGGTTGGCCAGCTGGTCCAGCTTGAACAGCATGGATGGTTTCATAGATTGAATCAAACGGAAGAGTAAGACAGCCGCGCAGGCGGCACGGAATGCGGTCGCGACCGCAGGATAGCAGAAGCGGAGGCGCTAACGGCGGCCGCGGAACAGCTGGGGCAGCAGGGCGGCCAGGCGCGCGCGTTCGTCGCCCTGGGCGCGGTGCAGGGCCTGTTGCGGGCCGTGCAGGAATTTGGCGGTGAGACCCTTCGACAGCGCTTCCAGCACGGCCTCGGCATCCTCGCCTTTGGCCAGCAAGCGGCGCGCGCGTTCCAGCTCGGCCAGGCGCAGGCTTTCGCTGGACTCG
Organism: uncultured Massilia sp.; assembly: GCA_913778765.1. Taxonomy (GTDB): domain Bacteria; phylum Pseudomonadota; class Gammaproteobacteria; order Burkholderiales; family Burkholderiaceae_D; genus Telluria. The sequence continues at coordinate 11,594 of CAJYXO010000009.1, forward strand.
TGCAGGTCGCGGATGACGGGCACCACGGCGCGGTCGCCGATCCAGTGCATGAAGGATTGCACGCGGGTCTCGATGATGGCCTCGGCCTGGGCCACCGCGGCCTGGCGGTGTTCGACCCCGCTGCGGACCACGTCGGCGAGATCGTCGACGGTGTACAGGAACACGTCGTCCAGCTTGCCGGCTTCGGGCTCGATGTCGCGCGGCACCGCCAGGTCGACCATGAACATCGGCCGGTGGCGGCGCGCCTTGATCGCGCGTTCCACCAGGCCCTTGCCGATCAGCGGCAGGGTCGAGGCGGTCGAGGAAATCACGATGTCGAACTGCGGCAGCAGTTCCGGCAGGTCGGCCAGGCGGATCGCGCGGCCGGCAAAGCGCGCAGCCAGGCTTTCGCCGCGCTCCAGGGTGCGGTTGGCGATCGTGATCGATTTCGGGTTATGGGCCGCGAAGTGGGTGGCGCACAGTTCGATCATCTCGCCGGCGCCGATGAACAACACGTTCTGCTCGCTGACGGAATCGAAGATGCGCTCCGACAGGCGCACCGCAGCCGCGGCCATCGACACGGAATGGGCGCCGATCTCGGTGGTGCTGCGCACTTCCTTCGCCACCGAAAAGCTGCGCTGGAACAGCTGGTGCAGGTAGGTGCCGAGGCCGCCGGCTTCGTCGGCGACCCGCACCGCATCCTTCATCTGGCCCAGGATCTGCGGTTCGCCCAGCACCATCGAATCGAGGCCGGAGGCGACGCGGAAGGCATGGCGCACGGCGTCATGCTGGGGCAGCATGTACAGGTGCGGACGCAGTTCGGAAAAATTCAGGCGGTGGTAGTCGGCCAGGAAACGCGCCGAGGCGTCGAGCGGGTCGGCGACGTCGCTGGCGGCATACATCTCGGTGCGGTTGCAGGTCGAGAGCAGGGCCGCTTCGTGGTCGCCGCGGCTGCTCGGCTGCGGGTCCAGGCGCGAGAACCAGCCGCGCGCAGCCTGCACCGCCTGGCCCAGATGCTCGGGCGCCAGCGCCAGTTGCTCGCGCAGCGAGACCGGTGCGGTGGTGTAGTTCAGGCCGACGGCGAGCAGTTGCATGAGTGGTCAAAAAATGGGCAGCGCGCCCATTATACCCCGATGCGCCCGGGGTTTCATGGCGCTCATCACCGGCCCACCTTCAGGCGCCCAGCTTCTCCAGCCGGTAGCCGTAGCTGTACACCGGCACCAGGCGGAAACCGTTTTCCGGACGCAGGCGCAGCTTGTTGCGCACCCGCGAAACGTGGGTGTCCATGGTGCGCGACGGCACGGCGGTTTCGCGGACCCAGATCGATTCGTGGATGTAGGCGCGCGACAGCGGACGGCCGAGGTTGCGGAAGAACAGCAGCGCCAGGTTGAATTCCTTGTGCGTGACGTCGATCTGCTCGCCTTCCATGGTCAGGCGGCCCGGACGGGTCTCGAAGGTGTAGGGGCCGAACTGCAGCTGCTCGGCGCCGTTCTGCGACGGGTACGCGCGGCGCAGCAGGGCCTGCACGCGCGCCACCAGCTCGCCGCGGCGCAGCGGCTTGACCAGGTAATCGTCGGCGCCGGCGGTGACGCCGGACACGATGTCGTCTTCCGACGAGCTGCCGGCCAGGAACATGGTCGGGGTGTTCGGCGCCATTTTTTCCTTGGCGCGGCGCAGCAATTCCGCGCCCGGGACATCGTTCACCTGCCAGTCCATGATCAAGAGATCGGTACTGTCCTTGCGCAATTGCCCCAGCAAATCCTTGCCGTTGTCGAAGGCCTGGCATTGGTGGCCGGCCCCGCTGAGCACCTGGCAGATCAGCTCTGCTTGCGAGGTATCGTTGTCCAGTACTGAAATTCTCATGATGAAGCGGTCTCGGCCGGTGGGACTAGGAGCAATTGTGCTGTAGGATCGTTCCTACAACTTATGTCCGAATATATCAGACTTTTTAAAATCAACGCTACAGATGCTTCAGATAAATTTACATTTTCGTTGGGGAATAGCGTCACAGCCGTGACAACGCCCCAACAGTGGCCGGGATACACTGCGTTTACGAAAGCAAACCGGGGAAGGCGATGCTCAAGAAAATCTTCAAGAAAAAGACGCACAACGACGCGCTGGTCGTGCTGCCGATGACGGACCACGACCTCGGCGCCGTGCGCGAGCGCTGCCGGGCGCTGGTGCGCAAGCGGGCGGCGATCTCGGCCGGCATCTCGGCGGTGCCGATCCCGGGCGTGGACATGGCGGCCGACCTGGCCAGCTTTGCGTCCATGGTCGAGGACATCAACAAGGATTTCGGCCTGACCCCGGCGCAGATCGACGCGCTGCAGCCGCACATGCGGATCGCGGCCTACCAGGCGATGGCGGCGCTGGGCGGCACCCTGGTCGGTAAACTGGTGACCAGGGAACTGGTGCTGAAGCTGTTGCAGAAGTCGGGCGCCAAGCTGGCGGCCAAGTCGGCCACCAAGATCGTACCGCTGGCGGGGCAGATCGCGTCGGCGGCGATCGGCTTCGCGCTGTTTCGCCAGATGGGCTACCAGCACGTGGAAGCCTGCGCCAAGGTCGCACAGGAAGTGGCGCTGCATGCAGCGCCAGGCAAGGTGCGGCCGGGCTAGGTTCCTAGGTCCAGCCGCGCGCCGGGTAGAGGAGGACGCTCAGGCGTCCGGCAGCACCACGTTGACGTCGAGGACTTCCAGGTTGCCCTGGCGGTCGAGCGATATCTTGATGTCGTCCGCGTTGACCTTGGTGTACTTCGAGATCACCTCGATCAGTTCGCGGTGCAGGGCCGGCAGGAAGTCCGGACCGCCGCGGCCGCCGCGTTCGCGGGCGATGATGATCTGCAGCCTTTCCTTGGCCGCCGTCGCGCTCTTCTGCTTCTGGGGAAACAGGAAATTAAGCAGGGGCATATCACTTTGCTCCGAACAGGCGCTGCAGCAGACCGGGCTTCTCGTAGCTGGTGAAGCGCAGCGGGATCTCTTCGCCCAGGAAGCGGCCAATCACATCCTGGTAAGCCTGGGCGACGTCGGTTTCCTTGAAGTGGATCGCCGGATTGCCCTGGTTCGAGGCGTGCAGCACGGCTTCCGATTCCGGGATGATGCCGATCAGCGGAATGCGCAGGATTTCCTGCACGTCCTGGTAAGACAGCATTTCGTCGTTTTCCACGCGGCGCGGCGAGTAACGGGTGATCAAGAGGTGTTCCTTGACCGGCTCGCCGCCGCTCTGGGCGCGGCGCGATTTCGCCTGCAGGATGCCGAGGATGCGGTCGGAGTCGCGCACCGACGAGACTTCCGGGTTGGTGACGATGATCGCCTCATCCGCGAAGGTCAGGGCCATCAGCGCGCCATGCTCGATACCGGCCGGCGAATCGCAGATGATGAATTCGAAGCCCATCTGCACCAGCTCGTTCAGCACGCGCTCGACGCCGTCTTCGGTCAGGGCGTCCTTGTCGCGGGTTTGCGAGGCCGGCAGGATGAACAGGTTTTCGCAGTGCTTGTCCTTGATCAGGGCCTGGGTCAGCGTCGCTTCCTTGTTCACGACGTTGATCAGGTCGTACACCACGCGGCGTTCGCAGCCCATGATCAGGTCGAGATTACGCAGGCCGACGTCGAAGTCGATGACGGCGGTCTTGTGGCCGCGCAGCGCCAGGCCGGTCGCAAAGCTCGCGCTCGAAGTGGTCTTGCCGACGCCGCCCTTACCGGACGTTACAACGATAATTCTTGCCATGGAAATGAGGTGTCCTATTCAGTATCTGGTCAGTGCTGGCGGCTAGCCGAACCCAGCGATGATATATCGATTCGGTCGCCAACCAAACGGATTTGTGCCGGCTGGCGCGCCAGTTCGGCCGGAAAACCGTCGTCGAAGGTGCGGTACACGCCCGCGATCGACACCAGTTCCGGCTGCATCGACAGCGCGAAGATGCGCGCGCCGGCATTCCCCGAGGCCCCGGCCAGGGCGCGGCCGTGCAGCGGCGCGTACACGTGGATGCTGCCGTCGGCGATGATCTCGGCGCCGTTGTTGACGACCGCCGTGATGATCAGGTCGGTGCCGCGCGCATAGATGCGCTGGCCGGCGCGTACCGGGGTGTCGACGATCATGGCGTGGACCGGCGCGGCCGGCGCCGCAGCGGGCGCGGGGGCCGGTTCCGGAACAGGGGCCGGCGCGGGCGCCGGGGCGGCCTGGGCTTCCTCGGCGCGCGCGCTGGAGGACCGTGCACTGCTCGAGCCGTCGTCCAGGAACAGGCCATGGGCGCGGATCGCATCGTGCAGCGCGGCCGGCGCGCCGCGTACTGCGACAGCGTTCAGCCGGTAATTCTTCAGCAGCGCCACCAGCGCCGGCCAGTCGACCTGTGCGGCATCGTCGGCAATGCCGGCGACGTCGATGACGGCGAATTCATCCTCGAAAAAATCCGATACCCCACCGGTCATCTGCTTCAAGGCGGCATCGATCGCGATCGGATCGGCTGAATGCAGAATGGTCGAAATGGCCACGACCGTGGAGATCTTGATTTCGATAGGCAGGGAGCTCGGGCTTTTGGACATAAAACGTTCTGGTTGGCACTAGCCGTGCATTCTACTGTGAAATTTCCTTGAAAGGTAAAGGGTTTCAGGCGAATCGTTATAGGTGGCAATAGGTATTTCCAGGCATAAAAAACTGAACAATAAAAGAAGCTCTGCAATAAGCCGATTCACCCAAATGGCGGTTCTCATCAATGAATTAGCTGATAAGATTGATATCGCTCAAATGAGCCATGGGTGAGGTATCTATCATTGTTGGCTTTCCGGCCAAAAGCCCATCCCTTACTTCGGAGATTGTTATGGAAGACGTCGTCATCGTGGCCGCCGGCCGCACCGCCATCGGCAAATTCGGCGGCACCCTCTCGAAGATCCCTGCCACCGAACTGGGCGCGCAGGTGATCAAGCAGCTGATCGCCAAGACCGGCATCGATCCGGCCTCGGTCAGCGAAGTCATCATGGGCCAGGTGCTGACCGCCGGCGCCGGCCAGAACCCGGCGCGCCAGGCCCTGATCAAGGCCGGCCTGCCGGACAGCATCCCGGCCTCGACCCTGAACGTGGTGTGCGGCAGCGGCCTGCGCGCCACCCACCTGGCGGCCCAGGCAATCAAATGCGGCGACGCCCAGATCGTGATCGCCGGCGGCCAGGAAAACATGAGCGCCTCGCCGCACGTACTGAACGGCTCGCGCGACGGCTTCCGCATGGGCGACGCCAAGCTGACCGACACCATGATCGTGGACGGCCTGTGGGACGTCTACAACCAGTACCACATGGGCGTGACCGCCGAGAACGTGGCCCGCAAGTTCGACATCTCGCGCGCCGAGCAGGACGAATTCGCGCTGGCGTCGCAGAACAAGGCCGAAGCCGCCATGAAGGCCGGCAAGTTCAAGGACGAGATCATCCCGATCGAGATCCCGTCCAGGAAGGGCCCGACCGTCTTCGATACCGACGAGTATCCGAAGCATGGCGCGACCCTCGAGGGCCTGGCCAGCCTGCGCCCGGCCTTCAACAAGGAAGGCAGCGTGACCGCCGGTAACGCCTCCGGCCTGAACGACGGCGCCGCCGCCGTGATCATGATGTCGGCGTCGAAGGCGAAAGAGCTGGGCCTGACCCCGCTGGCGCGCATCAAGGCGTATTCGCTGGCCGGCCTGGACCCGACCATCATGGGCATGGGCCCGGTACCGGCGGCCCGCATGTGCCTGGAAAAGGCCGGCTGGCGCCATGAAGACGTCGATCTGATGGAGATCAACGAGGCGTTCGCGGCCCAGGCCGTCGCCGTCAACAAGCAGATGGGCTGGGACACGTCGAAGATCAACGTCAACGGCGGCGCCATCGCGCTGGGCCACCCGATCGGCGCCAGCGGTGCGCGGGTGCTCACGACTCTGATCTACGAAATGCAGAAGCGCGACGCGAAGAAGGGTCTGGCGACCCTGTGCATCGGCGGCGGCATGGGCATCGCCATGTGTGTTGAGCGGTAA
>CAJYXO010000010.1 GCA_913778765.1 uncultured Massilia sp.
TTCGGCGTCGGTTTCCCGGCCTCAGGTGCAGAGTACCTCGAAGCGGCGCCTTGCCGGCGCGCAGGGCGGCACATAGGGGTTGCGCGCCGGCTGCCAGCCGTCGCGCAGCCAGACCCGGTCGCTGCCGGACAGCTTGAGCGCGGCCGCGGTCAGCCACTGGTGCGAGTTGATCGGGTCGGCGCGCGGCAGCAGCACGGTGGCCGCCAGCAAACCCAATAACAAGGGCTGCGGCGAGCGGTCCTGGGCGGCGCGGGTGCGCGCGATGAACAGCCCGGCGCAGGCCAGGCCCAGCAGGCAGCCGGCCGCCGCTTCGCTGGCCGAATGGGCGCCGACCTTGACGCGGGCGATGGACACCGCCACCGCCAGCACCGCGCCGGCCAGCACCGCCGCGCGCAGCCAGCCGCCGGCGCGCCGGTCCTGGCCGCCCGGACGGGCTTCGCGGCGCCGGTCCTCGCGCCGCAGGCCGCGTCGTTCGAGCAGCAGGAACAGCGCCACCGGAAACACGGCCGCGGCGCGGGTGGCGTGGCCGGAGAAGCCGGTGAATTCGAGGAAACGCAGGCCGTTGCCCCAGCCGAGGAAGGCCATCTGGCTGGCGGCGGCGATGAACAGCGCCGCGGCGAACAGCAGGCACCAGGCCCGCGCCAGCCGCCAGCAGCGCGCGCCGACCAGCCAGGCGGCGATGGCGACGGCGAGCAGCGCGGTGACGTTCAGGCCGCCGAGGGCGGAGAGGTGGTACCACCAGATCATGGGCCCGACTATACCGTAAATGCCGTCGTTCCCGCGCAGGCGGGAACCCAAGTTTGCTGTGGCTGACGGGACGCTTGCAGGACTTGGATTCCCGCCTTCGCGGGAATGACGCTCTACCGCCGCCGGGACGACTTCCGGGGCTGCGTGTCAGCGGCCGGCGGTGGCCTTCACCGACGCATCGTTGACCGCCCCGGCCGCCATCGCCGCCGACAGCACCTGCCCCACCACGCCGTCGATGGCCAGCACGCGCGCGGCGCCGTCGTGCAGCATGGCGGCGAGCTTTTCGGCGGACAGCGAGAAGGCTTCGCGGCGGCCCGCGCCGGAGAAGATGAACAGGGTGCGCAGCGGGCTGACCCAGGCCAGCTTCACCTTGCTGCGCGCGCCGTCGGCGCCGCGGAATTCGAAACACATGCCGCGTTCGAGGCCATCCACCGGCGAGATCGTCTCGCGGCGCGCCGCTTCCTGCTCGGAAGCAAGCTGCTCGAGCTCGACCCGGCGCAGGGCGTCCTGCTGGGCCGCTTCGACCGCCAGTTCCAGCTGGCGCTCCGGCGACAGTTCGATCGGCGCACGCACGATCGAGGCATGGCACTCGGCCAGGTGGGCGAAGAACTGCAGGCGCTCGGCGTCCTGCCAGCGGATCGCGTCGAGCCATTTATTCAGTGTCGACAGCAGGCGCGGCAGCTTGCCGATCAGGGCCTTGCGCTGTTCCTGGGTCTGTTTCGGCTTGACGCTCCAGATCAGGTCGTCCATCGCGCGCGTGGCATTGCCGACCGCGCCCGGCTTGTCCTCTTCGATGCTGTAGGCGAAGGTCATCACCGTGGTCCAGCGCTGCTCGAGGAAGCCGCCGACCACCTGCCCGACGTCGCCGGCCTGGGTGCGCAAGGCAACGGCATCGCGCGCGGCGCGGGTCGCGACCTGCAGCTTTTCCTGTTTCAGGGCGCTGGCGACCGGCCCCGCCATCGCCTGTTCCTGGGCGCTCTCTTCCAGCGCGATGCCGGCCTCGAGTTCGGCCACCGCCTCGGCGAAGGCGCTGGGCCTGGCTTCGCCGGGGCCGCCGACTCTTTCCACGCTGCGCTGCATGGCCTGGAACAGCGGATCGTCCTGGTCCTTGCGCTGCTCCCAGCCCATGCGCGACAGCAAATCGACGAGGCGCCGCGCCGGATGGGCTTCCTCGAAGAAGAAGGTCTTGTCGAGCAGGGCCGCCTTCAGCACCGGCACCTGCAGCAGCTGCAGCAGTTCGCGGGTCTGCGGCGGGATGCTGTCGTCCAGCAGCACGGTTTCGAATACGCGCGACAGCAGGCCGAGCGTGCTCTCGTCGCCGCGCGACAGGCTGCCCTTCGGCAGGCTCTGGGCAAAGCGCGGCAGGTAGAACACGTTGTGCGGCAGCGTGCCCGCGCCGGCGGCGGCCGTCGCCGTGCCGGCCATGTGCGCCGCGGCCTGGCCCTGGGCCTGAGACGCCAGCGCGGGCTCGATGCGCGCCAGCAGGTCCAGCAGCGGCGCGGCCTGGCCCGGGACCATCATCGCCGCGACGTCGAACGGCAGGCCGGCGACCGGACCGCCGACAGCCGCGCCGGCCGGCGCCGCGCCAGCCGCGAAGGCGCCGTGCGGCGATGCTGCGGACAGTCCCACGCCGGCGGGCACGAATCCGCCCGCAGCCTGCGCGGCCTGGCGGGGCGGCCGCCCCGCAAAACCGGCAGCCGGCTGCGCTGCGCCCCGCTCCGCCGTCTGTGGCGAATGGACCGGCGAATCTGCCGGCGGCTGGACCGGCGCGAACGCCGCCGCGGCACTCGGCCGCCAGCCGCCGCTACCGGCCGGCATCTCGGGCAGTTCGGGAATCAGGGGCAGCCCCGGCACGCCGCCGTCATCGTCGCCGAACAGCTTGCGCAGTTGCTCGGCCAGCGCCACCTTGCCGCTGGCGCGGGCGGCGCGGGCGGCGGCGGCATCGTCGGTCTTCTGGATCCGGTAAGCTTCGACCGACCCCGGCTGGCCTTCCTTGCGGGTCAGCCCGTCGACCAGGGCGTCGTAGAGCGGGGCGAAGTCGAATACCAGCTCGGGCCGCAGCATGCCGAGGAGCAGGCCGTGGGATTCCTCGTCGGGCTCGAACTCGCGCCAAGCTTCCTCGAGAGCCCTCAGGAAGACTTCGGGCCGGAATGGATTGGCCTCGGCGCGCAGCACGCCCCTGCCCAGCAGGAGGCCGAGGCGGACCGCCAGCGCCGCCAGCTGTTCGGAATGGGCGAT
>CAJYXO010000011.1 GCA_913778765.1 uncultured Massilia sp.
TGCCCGGAAGCCTGCCGGATATCGGCCAAGTGCGGCTCGACCCGGATTCCCTCGACAGCCAGCTTGCACACCACCCCGAGATTGCCGTGCTCAACCGTCAGGAAGCCGTCGCCCGTACGGAAGCCCAGCTTGCCGAGGCAAACCGGCATCCCGACTGGTCGGTCGAGGTGTCGCTGCAGCACCGCGGGCAGGGGTATTCGAACATGTTGTCCGTGGGGGTGTCCGTGCCGCTTCAGTGGGACAGGAAGAACCGCCAGGACCGCGAACTCGCAGCGAAGATCATGCAGGCCGACCAAGTCAAAGATGAACGCGAGGAAATGCTGCGCGCCCATGCCGCGGAGGTGCGGGTAATGCTGGACGAGTGGCGCAGCGGTCGTGAACGGCTTGCGCGCTACAAGGGCGAGCTCGAGCCGCTCGCCGCTGACCAGAGCACGGCCGTTCTCGCCGCCTACCGTGGCGGCAAGACGGGCTTGGCCGAGGTATTGGCCGCGCGCCGCAATGAGCTCGACGTACGGCTCCAGGCCTTGCAGTTGGAAGCCGAGACGGCAAAGCGCTGGGCGCAGCTGAACTTTCTTTATCCATCGGGTCGCAGCATGCCGCCTTCCATGAACCAGCCGGAGGCGAAGCCATGAACCGTCACATCACCATTTCAATCCTTGGCGGCCTGGTTGTTCTCGCGGTGACCGGGGCCGGGGCGTATCGCCTTGGTAAGCAGTCGGCGGAGCACGGCGCCGGACCTGCTGCAACTGCCACGCCTGGGGCAGACAAGACGGGACGGAAGGTTCTGTACTGGCATGACCCGATGGTGCCGGGCCACAAGTTCGACAAGCCAGGCAAGTCCCCCTTCATGGACATGGACCTGGTGCCCGTCTATGTGGAGCAAGGCCAGGCAGAGGGCGGCGTCACCGTCAGTCCGGGCGTCCAGCAGAATCTCGGGATACGCGTCGCCGAGGTGCGGAAGGGCTCCTTGGCCAGCACGCTGGACGCGGTCGGCAATGTGGCGTTCAACGAGCGTGATCTCGTCCTGCTGCAGGCCCGAAGCAGCGGCTACGTGGAAAAGCTGTTCGTGCGCGCGCCGCTCGATCCGGTACGCAAGGGCCAGGCGCTGCTCCAGCTCTACGTGCCCGACTGGGTCGCCGCACAGGAGGAATACCTGGCCATCAAGCGGATGCCGCCTGGCGGCGATAGCGCAGGCCTGCTCGATGCGGCCCTGCAACGGATGCGGCTTGTGGGCATGACCGAGGAACAGGTCAGGCAGGTGAGTGCACGATCGCAGGTCAGTCCCCGCATCACCGTCACGGCGCCGGTCGATGGCGTCGTCAGCGAGCTCTCCGTACGTGAAGGCATGACGGTTGCACCGGGGGCGCCACTGTTCCGGATTAACGGCCTGCGGACGGTCTGGGTCAATGCCGAGGTGCCGGAGAGCGCGGCGGCGCAAGTCCAGCCAGGAACGGCGGTCCGCGCCACCAGTCCGGCTTTCCCTGGAACGGAGTTCAGCGGCAAGGTCGAGGCATTGCTGCCGGAGGTGAACGCATCCACGCGCACGCTGAAGGCGCGGATCGAGCTGGCCAATCCCGGCGGGAAGCTGGTGCCGGGGATGTTCGCGACCATTCACATGGCACCGGCGCAGAGCCGAAAAACGCTGCTGGTGCCGTCGGAAGCCGTGATCCAGACGGGCATGCGCACTGTGGTGATCACAATGCCTGGCAACGGGAAATTCGCACCGGCGGAGATCGTCACAGGCACCGAGGCGAACGGTCAGACGGAAGTCGTCAAAGGCCTGAGTGAAGGCCAGAAGCTTGTGGCTTCGGGCCAGTTCCTGATCGATTCCGAGGCGAGCCTGCGCGGCACCCTGCAGCGCCTTGGCGGTGGAGCCCCGGCGGAATCCATGCCGGCCATGCCGGCGAAGGAGCGGACGCATCATGCCACCGGCAAGGTGGAACAAATTGCCGCCGACCAGGTGACCCTTTCGCATGGGCCGGTTCCGAGCCTGAAGTGGGGACCGATGACCATGGGGTTCGCACTGCCGGCCGGCGGCCTGCCGAAGGACATCAAGGTTGGGGATACCGTAGAGTTCGAGTTCCAGAAGAGCGACAAGGGGGTGTTCAAGATCGTCGCGATGTCACGCACCGCGACCACCGACAAATCTATGCCCAAGAAGCTGGCGAAGGTCCCGACACATCATGCGACCGGCAAAATCGAACAGATTGCAGCAGACCAGGTGACCCTTTCGCATGGGCCGGTTCCCAGCCTGAACTGGGGCCCGATGACCATGGGCTTCACACTGCCGGCCGGCGGCCTACCGAAGGACATCAAGGTCGGGGATACCGTAGAGTTCGAATTCCAGAAGGCTGACAAGGGGATGTTCAAGATCGTCTCGATATCACGCGCTACAGCCACGGACGCCAACGCCGGAGCCGGCAAATGATTGCCCGCCTGATTCGCTGGTCGATCGCCAACCGCTTCCTGGTGCTGCTCGCGACGATCGGCCTCATCGGCTGGGGTATCTGGTCGGTGCAGCGCACGCCGGTCGATGCGCTACCTGACCTGTCCGACGTGCAGGTGATCATCCGCACGACCTATCCGGGCCAGGCGCCGCAGATCGTCGAGAACCAGGTTACCTATCCGCTGACCACGACCATGCTGTCGGTGCCCGGCGCGCGCAGCGTGCGCGGCTACTCCTTCTTCGGTGATTCCTTCGTGTATATCCTGTTCGAGGATGGCACCGATCCCTACTGGGCGCGCTCGCGGGTGCTGGAGTACCTGAACCAGACGCAATCGCGGCTGCCGCCGCAGGCCAAGCCGTCGCTGGGCCCAGACGCGACCGGCATCGGGTGGGTCTACGAATACGCGCTGGTCGACCGCACCGGCAAGCACGACCTGTCGCAACTGCGCGCCCTGCAGGACTGGTTCCTGAAGTACGAACTGAAGACGGTGCCGAACGTGTCCGAGGTGGCGAGCATCGGCGGTATGGTGCGCCAGTACCAGATACAGCTCGACCCGGACAAACTGCGTGCCTACGGCATCACCCATGCCAGGGTGATCGATGCGGTGCAAAAGGCGAACCAGGAAGCCGGCGGTTCTGTGCTAGAAATGGGGGAGGCCGAGTACATGGTCCGCGCGTCTGGCTACCTGTCGTCGCTGGACGACTTCCGGCGTATCCCGCTGACGACCGGCGCCGGCGGCGTGCCGGTGACGCTGGGCGATGTGGCGCGGGTACAGATCGGTCCCGAGATGCGGCGCGGGATCGCGGAGCTGAACGGGGAGGGCGAGGTCGCCGGCGGCATTATCGTCATGCGTTCGGGGAAGAACGCGCTCGAGACCATCGATGCGGTCAAGGCCAAGCTGGCCCAGCTCAAGGCCAGCCTGCCAGCGGGTGTGGAGGTCGTGCCGACCTATGACCGCTCTGGCCTGATCAGGCGGGCAGTGACGAACCTCGAGCACAAGCTGGTCGAGGAATTCATCGTCGTCGCCGTGGTCTGCGCTCTGTTCCTGTTCCACCTGCGGTCGGCGCTGGTCGCCATCGTGTCGCTGCCGCTGGGGATCCTCGCCGCCTACACGATCATGTACTACCAGGGCGTGAACGCGAACATCATGTCGCTGGGCGGCATCGCGATCGCAATCGGAGCGATGGTCGACGCCGCCGTCGTCATGATCGAAAACGCGCACAAACACCTGGAAGCGTGGAGCCACCAGCATCCCGGCAAGAAGCTCGAAGGGGCCGCGCACTGGCAGGTGATCGAAGAGGCAGCTGCAGAGGTCGGGCCGGCGCTGTTCTTCTCCCTGCTGATCATCGTGCTGTCCTTCATTCCCGTGTTTGCGCTGGAGGCCCAGGAGGGCAAGCTGTTCGCCCCGCTGGCGTTCACCAAGACCTATGCAATGGCCGCCGCCGCCGGCCTGGCGGTGACGCTGATCCCCGTGCTGATGGGTTACCTTATCCGTGGCAGGATTCCCCGGGAAGACGCGAATCCGCTCAACCGGTTCCTGATCCGCGCGTACCGGCCGCTGCTCGATGCCGTGCTGCGCCACCCGAAGGCCACCCTGGTGGTCGCGGCGCTGATTGCGATCGCGACGGTCTGGCCGGTCAGCCGCCTGGGCGGCGAATTCATGCCGCCGTTGGACGAAGGCGATTTGCTGTACATGCCCTCGGCGCTGCCGGGGATCGGCGCCGGCAAGGCTGCCGAGCTGCTGCAGCAGACGGATCGCCTGATCAAGACGGTGCCGGAGGTTCAGACTGTGTTCGGCAAGGCGGGCAGGGCGGAAACCGCGACCGATCCGGCGCCGCTCGAGATGTTCGAGACGACGATCCAGTTCAAGCCGCGCGACCAGTGGCGCGCCGGGATGACGCCGGACAGGCTGGTCGAAGAGCTCGACCGCGTCGTCAAGGTGCCGGGGCTGTCGAACGTCTGGGTGCCGCCGATCCGCAATCGCATCGACATGCTGGCAACCGGCGTGAAGAGCCCGGTCGGCATCAAGGTGGCCGGAGCCAGTCTGCAGGAGATCGACCGCATCACGGGCGCGATCGAGGCTGCCGTGCGCAAGGTTCCCGGGGTCTCGTCGGCCCTGGCCGAGCGGCTGAACGGCGGACGCTACATCGACGTGCAGATCGACCGGGCCGCAGCCGCGCGCTTCGGCCTGAACGTGGCGGACGTGCAAAGCGTGATCTCGGCCGCGGTGGGCGGCGAGAACATCGGCGAGACCGTGGAAGGCTTGCAGCGCTTCCCGATCAACGTGCGTTACCCGCGTGAGGTGCGAGACTCGCTAGAGAAGCTGCGCGGGCTGCCCGTGCTCACCGGAGCGGGCGCGCAGATCCGGCTTGGGGATGTGGCCGCCGTCCGCATCAATGATGGGCCGCCGATGCTCAAGAGCGAGAATGCCCGCCTGTCGGGTTGGGTGTATGTCGACGTGCGCGGGCGTGACCTGAGGTCGGCCGTACGCGAGATGCAGCAGGTGGTCGCCAAGGAGGTCCGGCTGCCGGCCGGCTACTCGGTCTCCTGGTCCGGGCAGTTCGAATACCTGGAGCGAGCGGCCGCGAAGCTGAAGATTGTCGTGCCGGCGACGCTGGCCATCATCTTCGTGCTGCTGTATCTCACATTTGGTCGCTTCGATGAGGCTGCATTGATTATGGCGACCTTACCGTTCGCCCTGGCTGGCGGGGCCTGGCTGTTATGGATTCTAGGGCACAACCTGTCGGTAGCGAGCGGGGTGGGTTTCATTGCGCTCGCGGGCGTGTCGGCCGAGTTTGGCGTGATCATGCTACTGTACCTGAAGCATGCCTGGGAAGCGCGGCTAGCGGCGGGGAAGGCGAGCGAGGCAGACCTGGTCGACGCGATCCGCGAAGGCGCGGTGCTGCGCGTGCGGCCGAAGGCCATGACGGTCGCTGTGATTATTGCTGGTCTGGTGCCGGTCATGATCGGCGTCGGGACAGGGTCGGAGATCATGCAGCGGATCGCGGCGCCGATGGTTGGGGGGATGATTACGGCACCGCTGCTGTCGATGTTAGTGGTGCCGGTGGTGTACCTGCTGGTGCGGCGTCGGCAGTTGGAGACACGGCCAGCTGTCACCGGGTCGGGAGCTATGCCCATGCGGTAACAACCAGAAAGACAAGCGCTGCCATGGCTGACGTCGTTGGACGAGGCCTCACGTTTAAAATGACTAAGAGCGCCTAACAAAACCCTCTAGTTGCTCATCAGGCAACAGCCGAGTACACTGAGCCGTGCCGACCGTCCGCTATCGGCCCAGGCTGTGTAAAAACACGAAATCGACAGTCGGCAGCGGATGGAGCTAACTGTAGTGCAATAGGAAGCTCCTTGCCAGCCTGTAGCGGATCGGTACCGATTTCGGCCAGGTCAGCATAGCG
>CAJYXO010000012.1 GCA_913778765.1 uncultured Massilia sp.
ACGGCCGCAACACCATCGGCGGCGCCGTCAAGTACGTGACCCGCAAGCTGGCGCCGAAGCCGACCCTGGACGCCAAGGTCACCTTCGGCAACTACGGCGAGAAGGACCTGGTGGTCAAGGGCAGCATGCCGGTCAACGACATCCTGCGCATCGGCGCGACCGTCGGCACCTTCAACCGCGACGGTTTCGGCCACAACATCCTGAAC
Organism: uncultured Massilia sp.; assembly: GCA_913778765.1. Taxonomy (GTDB): domain Bacteria; phylum Pseudomonadota; class Gammaproteobacteria; order Burkholderiales; family Burkholderiaceae_D; genus Telluria. The sequence goes on from CAJYXO010000012.1 coordinate 207, forward strand.
GGCCGCGAGAACTACAACAAGGACGTGCTGGCCGGCCGCGTCAGCCTGGAGCTGACCCCGACCCCGGACCTGTTCATCCGCCTCGCCACCGACAAGACCCGCGACGATTCCGAAGCGCGCCAGGGCCAGCGCCTGACCGCCGGCCCGGCGCCGGCCAACCTGCAGCCGGCCCCGGGCAACTACGACACCCGCGCCAACCTGTACAAGGTGCTCGGCCACGACCAGGAGGTCACCACCGAAGGCACGTCGCTGCTGGCCGAATACACCATCGACCCGACCCTGTCGGTCAAGTCGATCACGGCCTACCGCAAGTCGAAGTCCTACGCGCCGATCGACTTCGACTCGCTCGAAGTGCCGCTGTGGGAAGCGCCGTCGTTCTACAAGGACAACCAGGCCAGCCAGGAATTCCAGCTGACCTACACCGGCAGCAAGCTGCAGGGCGTGGCCGGCCTGTTCTACATGAAGACCAATGCCTACAACGACTTCGACGTCCTGTACAACGCGGCCGGCGGCCTGTCGCTGCTGACCCACGACGACATCGACTCCAAGACCTGGGCCGCCTACGCCGACGCCAGCTACAGCCTGACCGACACCTTCAACATCAGCGTCGGCGGCCGCTACACCGAGGACGAGCGCCGCGCCGAGATCTTCAAGCAGACCTACCTGGGCCTGAACAGCTCGCCGCGCCTGGGCAACGCCGCCGCGGTCGCCTTCGGCGCGCCGAACACCAACCTCGGCAAGGACGCCCTGCAGCGCAAGGACAAGAAGTTCACGCCCAAGCTGGGCTTCGGCTGGAAGTTCGCACCGGAACACAACCTGTACACCACCTGGTCGAAGGGCTTCAAGGGCGGCATGTTCGACCCGCGCATGGACCTGGCCGCGACCGGCGGCCCGAACTCCGTGGTGTCGCTGGCCAAGCGCAAGGGCGTGGAGCCGGAAGAAGTCAGCAGCGTCGAGCTCGGCGTGAAGTCGTCGATGAACGGCGGCCGCCTGCAGACCAATGCCGCGGTATTCTTCACCGACTACAAGAACGTGCAGATCCCGGGCTCGATCCCGACCTTCGACGCGGCCGGCAACGTGAACGGCTTCGCCGGCAGCCTGACCAACGCCGGCAAGGCCAAGATCAAGGGCCTGGAACTGGAAGCGGTCGCTTATCTCACCAACCAGCTCAGCGTGAACGCGATGTACAGCTACATCGACGCCAAGTACGACGAGTGGATGGTGGCGAACGGCGCCAGCCTGGTGAACATCGCCGGCAGCACCGAGTTCCAGAACACGCCGCGCAACTCGGCCAACCTCGCCGTCAACTACGACTGGCCGCTGACCGTGTTCGGCCGCTCGGGTTCGATGAACTTCATGAACAGCGTGTCCTACAAGAGCAAGGTGTACCAGACCGAGATCGCCCGCGCCACCGGCGTCGCCAGCCTGGACGCCACCATCCCGGGCAACCTGGCCCTGGCCCAGGACGGCTACGCGCTGTGGGATGCCGGCCTGGTCTGGACCAGCAGCGACCGCAGGATCCAGGTCGGCCTGCATGGCCGCAACCTGACCGACAAGCGTTACAAGACCGCCGGCTATAACTTCTCCGGCTTCTTCAACACTGTCACCGCGTTCTACGGCGACCCGCGCACCGTGCGCGCCACCGTCAACGTGAAGTTCTGATCCGCCCCCGCCAGACGGCCACAGGGGCGTCCTGCGGGACGCCCTCTTTTCAAGATCGATACGGGGTCCAATGTCCAATTACACTGAACTCAGCTTTACGAGCGATGACGGTTTGCGCCTGTACGCGCGCGATTACGCCGGAAGCAGCGGGCCCGCGCGCCTGCCCGTGATCTGCATTCACGGACTGACGCGCAACTCGGCCGACTTCGACGAGCTGGCGCCGCTGCTCGCCGCGCAGTCGCGGCGCGTGCTGGCCCTCGACGTACGCGGACGCGGCCACTCGCAGCGCGATCCGAATCCCGACAACTACAACCCGGCCGTCTATGCCGGCGACGTGGCCAGGCTGATGTCCGACCTCGGCATCGCCCGCGCCATCTTCGTCGGCACCTCGATGGGCGGCCTGATCACCATGACCCTGGCGGCCCAGCACATCGACCTGGTCGCGGCCGCCGTCATCAACGACATCGGCCCGGTGCTGTCCGAAAAAGGCCTGGCGCGCATCGCCGGGTATGCCGGCAAGGGCGCTTCCCTGCAGTCCTGGGACGACGCCGCCGGCTTCGTCAAGGACATCAACCTGTGCGCCTTCCCCGACAACTCGGACGAGGACTGGGGCAAGTGGGCGCGCCGCGCCTTCGCACCGGACGCCGACGGGCGCCTGGCGCCGCGTTACGATCCGAACATTGCCATTGCGATACAAACCGGTAAACTCCGTCCGACGTCCCTGGCGGCCCGCATGGCGTTCCGCCGGCTGGCGCGCAAGCGGCCGGTCCTGCTGGTGCGCGGCGAGCTGTCCGACCTGCTGGAGGCGCGCCAGGCCGACTGGATGCGGCGCGCCGCCCCGGCCATGCAGTACGTCGAGGTGCCGAAGGTCGGCCACGCGCCGATGCTGACGGAACCGGCGGCGCTGGAAGCGATCGGCGCTTTCCTGGCGGCCCTGCCCTGAATCGAACGCAGCAAGAGAAACAGAGAAACGAGGAGACCACATGAAACGCATCAAAGCACTTCCCACGGCCCTGCTGGCCGCCTTCATCGCCACCGCCGGCAGCAGCGCCCTCGCCGCACCGGACCTGAAGGTCGCCCTCATCGCCGGCAAGACCGGCGCCCTGGAAGCCTATGCCAAGGAAACCGAGACCGGCTTCATGATGGGCCTCGAATACCTGACCGGCGGCAAGATGGAAATCAACGGCCGCAAGATCAAGGTGATCGTCAAGGACGACCAGGGCAAGCCGGACCTCGGCCGCACCCTGCTGGCCGAAGCCTACGGCGACGACAAGGTCGACCTCGCGGTCGGCACCACCTCGTCCGGCTCGGCGCTGGCGATGCTGCCGGTGGCCAAGGAATACAAGAAGGTGCTGATCGTCGAGCCGGCCGTGGCCGACGAGATCACCGGCGCCAAGTGGAACAAGTACATCTTCCGCACCGCGCGCAGCTCGATGCAGGATGCATTGGCCGCCGCCTCGACGCTCAAGAGCGGCAGCGTGGCCTTCCTGGCCCAGGATTACGCCTTCGGGCGCGACGCCATCAAGTCCGGCAAGGATGCACTGGCCGCCACCGGCAGCAAGGTGAAGGTCGTGCATGAGGAATACGCCCCGGCCACCTCGACGGACTTTACCGCGCCCACCCAGCGCCTGTTCGACGCATTGAAGGACAAGCCGCAGCCGCGCATCCTGTCCATCGTCTGGGCCGGCCCCAACCCGCTGAACAAGATCGCCGACATGAAGCCGGAGCGCTACGGCATCGTGCTGGCCCCGGGCGGCAACATCCTGCCGGTGATGAAAACCTGGAAGGCCTATGCCGGCACCGAGGGCACCATCTATTATTACTATGGCTTCCCGAAAAACAAGATGAACGACTGGCTGGTGGCCGAGCACACCAAGCGCTTCAAGGCCCCGCCCGACATGTTCACGGCGGGCGGCATGGCGGCGGCCGGCGCCGTGGTCGCGGCGCTGCAAAAGGTCCCGAGTGGGAACAGCGAACAACGGGTCGCGGCCATGGAAGGCATGAACTTCGAGACCCCGAAAGGCACGATGAGCTTCCTTGCGGAAGCTCATCGTGCCTTTCGGGGTCTCGAAGTTCAT
>CAJYXO010000013.1 GCA_913778765.1 uncultured Massilia sp.
GACGACGTGTCGCTCACTCAAAATACTGACCGTCACTCATTGCTGAGCAACGGTATACTTTTTGTGAACATTTGATAATTTAAGCATTCAGCACCCCGAAGGATGCCGGCACTTCATCAAACGCCCACACTTATCGACTGTTGATTGTTAAAGAACCGTGTTCTGTACTGCCTTGCTGCGTTCTGCGAATCGTTTTGTTCGTCAGCAGCAGAGAAGTGAGATTATGCCGTGTTTCGCTTACCTCGTCAACTCATCTGTTTTCTGCCGTGCACCCGTTTTGCTACATGTTTTTGGTGCGCTGCAGAAGCAGGACGCGAACTATAGCAAAGCCGCCCGCGGTCTGCAACGCTTGCCCTTGTGCTATCTTTGCCGCTTTTATCACACCGCCGGAACCCGCATGCGCCTCCCCTCCATCGCCGCCACGGCCAATCCAGAACTCGCCGGCCAGCTCGATGCTGCGATCGATGACAAGACCAAACCGCCCGGCAGCCTCGGCGCCCTGGAAGTCCTGGCAAAGCAGCTCGGCCTGATCCAGCAATCCCTCGCCGTCACCGTCGACCGGCCCGCGATCCTCGTCTTCGCCGGCGACCATGGCGTCGTCGCCGAAGGCATTTCCGCCTTCCCGCAGGAAGTCACCTGGCAGATGGTCGAGAACTTCCTGGCCGACGGCGCCGCCATCAACGTGTTCGCGCGCCAGAACAACGCCGCTTTATATGTCGTCGACGCCGGCGTGAACCATGACTTCGGCGCGCGCCCAGGCCTCATCGACCGCAAGCTCGCCCACGGCACCCGTAACTTCGCACTCGAACCGGCGATGAGCGCCGAGCAGTGCGCAACGGCGATGGAACACGGCGCTGCCCTGGTCGCGGACCTTCCGGGCAATGTGGCCGGCTTCGGCGAGATGGGCATCGGGAACACGACATCCGCCGCCGCGCTGATGCACAAGTTGACCGGCATCCCCGCTGGCGAATGCGTCGGCGCCGGCACGGGACTGCCGCCGGAAGGCGTGCTGCGCAAGCAGCGCGTGATCGAAGCGGCTGCCGAACGCCACGCCGGCGTCAGCGATCCCCTCGACGTGCTGGCCACCTTCGGCGGTTTCGAGATCGCGATGATGACCGGCGCCATGCTGAGAGCGGCTTCGCTACGCAAGACGCTACTGATCGACGGCTTCATCGTCACCGCCGCCCTTCTCGCCGCCAGCCGCATGGCGCCCGCGATCCTCGACTACTGCGTGTTCGCGCACTGCTCGGACGAAGCCGGCCACCGCCGCATGCTCGACCGGCTGGGCGCGCGGCCCCTGCTCCAGTTGGGCATGCGCCTCGGCGAAGGCACCGGCGCCGCGCTCGCGCTGCCGCTGCTGCATGCGGCCGCCAATTTCCTCAACCAGATGGCGACTTTCTCTTCCGCCAGCGTCAGTGGCAAGTCGGCACCGGCTTGAACATCCACATGCAGCAGATCCGCCTCTTCTTCATCGCGCTGCAGTTCTTCACGCGCCTGCCGATTCCGCGCTGGGTGGGTTTCGAAGCCGGCTGGCTGCAGCACGCCTCGCGCTACTTCCCGCTGGTCGGCTGCGTGGTTGCGGCCATCGCCGCCGCCGTCTATTTTGCCGCCGCGCTGGTGCTGCCGGCGCCGGTGGCGGCCGTACTGTCTACCGTCGCCTCGATCTACCTGACCGGCGCCTTCCACGAGGACGGCTTCGCCGACACCTGCGATGGCCTGGGGGGCGGCATGACCCGTGAGCGCGCACTCGAGATCATGAAGGACTCCCGCGTCGGCGCTTACGGCGCGATCGGCATCGCCTGCATGCTCGCGGCCAAACTGTCGGCGCTGGCGATGCTGCCGCCGCGCGTGGCAGTCGGCGCGCTGTTGCTGGCGCATCCGCTGTCGCGCCTCGCCGCGGCCTCGCTGATCTGGCAGCTGGACTACGTGCGCGGCGAAGGCAAGGCCAAGCCGCTGGCCCAGCAGATGACGTCCGCCGAATTCGCCATCGCCGCCGTCACCGCGCTGCTGCCGGCGCCGTTCCTGATCGCACTCGGCTGGATCACGCCAGGCGCCCTGCTGGCGGCCCTGCTTGGCGCCGCGCTGGCCGCGCTCTGGCTCGGCCGCAAGCTGCACAGGCGGCTCGGCGGCTATACCGGCGACTGCCTGGGCGCCGTGCAGCAGGTGGCCGAAGTCTTCATCTATATCGGTGTGCTGGCCACGCTCGGCCATGGCGCCTGGTCCTGAGCGGTGAAGCTGCACCTGGCCCGCCACCCGCAGCCGGACATCCCGCCGGGCCTGTGCTACGGCGCCAGCGACGTCGCGGCGCCAGGCGCTGAACTCGCGCGCGTGCAGTCGGCCCTGGAGGACGCCGGCCTGCCCGGCGCCATGCCGGTCATCGCCAGTCCGCTGCGTCGTTGCGCAGAATTGGCGCGGCGCCTGAATCCTGTCAGCCCGTGTTTCGACGCCCGCCTCGCCGAGATGAACTTCGGCCGCTGGGAGATGCGTCGTTGGGACGACATCCCGCGCAGCGAAGTCGACGCCTGGACCGCAGACCTGCTGCATTACCGCCCCGGCGGCGCCGAGTGCGTGCTCGACGTCGCCCGCCGCGTCGCCGCTTTCGTGGCGGACCTGCGGCAGGCCGGCCACGCGGAAGCCCTGCTCATCTGCCATGCCGGCACCATCCGGCTGCTGAACGCCATGCGAGGCGCCGCCACGCTCGAACAGGCCGCGCTGGAGGCCGCCCGCACCCCGCACCGCATCGCCTACGGCGAAGTCATCGCGCTGGAAGTATAATGTCGGCGTTTTGGTGCTCGCGCCTGAGTTCTCTGGCGCAGTTAAACGGGAAACACGAAGCTCATCGAACGAGCCAACGTGTGCTGCCCCCGCAACGGTAAGCAAGTGCCGCGTGACGTCGACGTCGACGCGGCAACCGTCTTCTCATACCACTGTGCGCAAGCATGGGAAGGTCAGACGGCCACACTTGCCAGCCCGGATACCGGCCAAAAGGTGGAAGCAAGGGTTCGTCCCCGCTTCTGTTCAATCTGGCCTACGGGGACGTCGGCCGGTTGTCCACGAAAGAAAACATCGTCATGAGCATTCCCGTTTCACGGCAGGCGGCCGCGCCCCTGCTCGCCCTCGCACTTGCCGCGCCCGTCATTCCCGCATTGGCCGATCCGGCCATCGACTCCGTGGTCGTCACCGCCACCCGCACGCCGCAGGGCGCCGGCGAGGTGATCCCGGATATCACCGTCATCGCCGGCGACGAGATCGCGCGCGCCGGCGCAGGCTCCGTCGCCGACCTGCTGCGCCGCCAGCGTGGCATCGAGATCGTCCGCAACGGCGGCCCGGGCGCCAGCACCAGCATTTATCTGCGCGGCGCCAACAGCAACCAGGTCGTCGTCCTCATCGACGGGGTGCGGATCGGTTCCGCGACCACCGGCGCGGCCAGCTGGAATGCGATCCCCCTGTCCGGCATCGAGCGCATCGAGATCGTCTATGGTCCGCTGAGCACCCTGTACGGCGCCGACGCCATCGGCGGCGTGGTGCAGATCTTCATGAAGCGCAGCGAGGGCGCGCCGGCTTTCAGCGCCAGCGCAGGCGCCGGCAGCTACGGTGCCCGCCAATACGATGCCGGCATCCACGGATCGACTGGCGGCGAACACGGCATCAGCTATGCGCTCGGCAGCGCGCACGAAGACGCCGACGGTTTTTCCGCCACCCGTCCCGGCTCGTCCAGCTACAACAGGGACGACGACGGCTATCGCCGCAACAGCGTGAACGGGCGCCTGGCCGTCCAGCTCGCACCGGGACATGAAGCCGGCGCGCAGTTCCTGAAGAGCCGTCTGCGCGCCCAGTACGACAGCGGCGCCGCCAGCTACGACACCCACAACGAACAGGACATCGACAGCTATGCCGTATTCCTGAACGACCGCATCCTGCCGGACTGGCGCAGCAGCCTGCAGGCGGGGCGCTCGAACGACCGGCTGGGCAGCTTCACCAGCGCGGCCGCCAGCGGCGCCAGCCAGATCGACACGCGCCAGGATGAATTCACCTGGCAGAACACGCTGGACATCAAGGGCGACACCCTGCAGTTCCTGCTCGGCCACCGCAAGGAAGAAGTGCTGTCCAGTTCCAGCATTGCGCTGAACCGTTCGCGCATCACCAACTCCCTGGCCGCCGCTTACGACCTGCGCCGCGGCAGCCACCTGCTCGACCTCAGCCTGCGCCGCGATCATTCCGTCTACGGCGGCAAGACCACCGGCGCGGCCGGCTACGGCTACGAGTTCAGCAAGAATCTGCGCGCCACCGCCAGCGCCGGGACGAGCTTCCGCGCGCCGACCTACAACGAGCTGTACTACCCCGGTTACGGCCTGGCCACCAACAAGCCGGAACAGGGCCGCAATCTCGAAGCCGGCATCCGCTGGCAAGCCGCGGGCACCGAACTGCAGGCGAATTACTACCGCAACCGCCTGACCGACATGATCGTGACGGTGAATCCCTGCCCGAGCCGGACCGGCAGCTGCGCCTACAACGTCAACCATGCCCTGCTCGAGGGCCTGACGATGTCGGCCGAGACCAGGGTCCGCGGTTTCGACCTCCGCGCCAGCGCCGACCTGCAGGATCCGCGCGACGAGACCACCGGCAAGCAGCTGGCGCGCCGCACGCGCCGCCACGCCAGCTTCACGGCCGGCACCGAGATCGGCCAGCTCGATCTGGGCGCGGAACTGCAGGCGTCCGGCCGCCGCTTCGACGACGCCGCGAACGCCAACCGGCTGGGCGGCTACGGCCTGCTGAACCTGTACACTACATGGCGGTTCACGCCGGACTGGTCGCTGCTGCTGCGTCTCGATAACACGCTCGACAAACGCTACGAACTGGCGCGCAATTACGGTACGGCCGGACGCAGCTGGTTCGCCGCGCTGCGCTACGGCATCCGCTAACCCAAACATCGACGATCGCCCATCGGTATGCATTCACTCCACCCGCCCGCGCACCGGCGCGCCACCACGATCATCGGCACGCTCCTGCTTGCCGCCCTGGCCTGCCTGCTGTTCGCCGGCGTTACGGGATCGGTCCGGGTCGCGCTGGCCGAGCTGCCGGACGCCCTGGCGCAGGTGCTGCACGGCCGCCAGGATTCGCTGGCCGCCTCGCTGCTCGCGCTGCGCGCCGGACGCGCCCTGACCGCCTTCGTCACCGGCGGCGCGCTGGCGCTGGCGGGCGTGATGATGCAGGCCCTGCTGCGCAATCCGCTGGCCGATCCGTATGTGCTCGGGATCTCGGCCGGCGCTTCGGTCGGCGCCCTGTTCGCGCTGCTGATGATGTGCGCGGCGTCGGTGGTCGACGGCGCCGCGCTGGCCGGCGCGGTGGCGGTGTCGATGCTGCTCTACCTGCTGGCGCGGCGCGATATCCGCGGCGGCGTGGCGGCGGAAGGCGGCGCCTCGACCCTGCTGCTGACCGGGGTGATCCTGATGTCGGCCTGCATGGCCCTGGTGACGCTGATGCTGTCGATCGCGCCGGAAGGCAGCCTGCGCAACATGGTGTTCTGGATGATCGGCGACCTGGCCGGCACGCCGCTGCGGCTGCTGCCCTGGATCGTGCTGGCCGGCGCGCTCGCGTTTGCCCTGCGCAGCGCGCGCGCCATGAACGTGCTGGCCCTGCACGCCGACACCGCGCGCACGCTCGGCATCGAAGTCGGCCGGCTGCGCAAGGGCCTGTTCTTCGTGTCGGGCGTGCTGACCGCGAGCGCCGTGACGAACGGCGGCTCGATCGGTTTCGTCGGCCTGATCGTGCCGCATGCCTGCCGCTTCGCCTTCGGTCCGGACCACCGCGTGCTGATTCCGTCGGCGGTGCTGGCGGGCGGCAGCTTCCTGGTCCTGTGCGATACCCTGGCGCGCACCGTGATTGCCCCGACCCAACTGCCGGTGGGCGCGATCACGGCCCTGATCGGCGCGCCGGTCTTCCTGTTCCAGC
>CAJYXO010000014.1 GCA_913778765.1 uncultured Massilia sp.
TCGCCCTTCGCGCCCCAGCCGCGGCCCGCGCCGGCGGTGCTGCTCGGCGACTTCAACATGCTGCCAGGTTCGCGCTGCCATCGGGCCCTGCTGGAAGGCTTCGACGACCTCACGCCGCCCTGGGTCGACGCCTGGGCGCTGGCCCGCCCCAACTGGCTGCATGCGCCCACCGTCGGCCTGCACGATCCGGGCGGCGCCGCCTTCACCTTCGACTATGCCTTCGTCAGCGCCGACCTGGCGCCGCGCGTGCGTGCGCTGCGCGTGGACGACAAGGCGCGCGGTTCCGACCACCAGCCGCTGCTGCTCGAACTCGGCTAGGCGCGTCGCAAGCGGGTAGAATGGCCGCCCCAACCGCAACCGCAACCGCCAGGAAGGAACCGTCTTGAACTGGGATTATCCGCAACCCTTCACGCTGCCGCGCGTGCCCGTCGCGGCCGACATCGACGGCCTGAACCACACCAACAATGCCGTCTACGTGCGCTGGTGCGAGCAGGTCGGCTGGGCCCATTCCGAAGCCCTCGGGCTCAATCTGGCGGATTACCGGCGTCTGGACCGCGCGATGGCGATCCGGCGCGGCGAATACGATTATCTGCTGCCGACCTTCGAGGGCGAAGCGCTGACGCTGGCAACCTGGCTGGTGGCCGGCGACGGCAAGCTGGCCATGGAGCGGCGCTTCCAGCTGGTCCGCGACAGCGATGGCGCCACCGTCCTGCGCGGACGCTGGGACCTGGTCTGCATCGACATCGCCGGCGGCAAGCCACGCCGCATGCCGCAGGAATTCATCGACGCCTACATGCCGGCGGTGGCAGCACGCACTACGCCAGATTCATGATCCAGTCGGCGGGCTTGCCGCTGGCTTGCCGCGGCAGGCGTTCGCCAAAGTCGATTGCCGCCGGCCGTTCGGGCGCGGTGAGGCGCTCGGCGCACCAGGCCAGCAAATCCGCGCGCAAGGCATCCACGGCCGCCGCGCGGCCGCCGGCATGCGGCACCACGAAGGCCTTCAGGCGCCGGCCCTCGTCCGGCCGCATCAGGCGTACGGCGGCGTCCGCCACCTGCGGATGCATTTTCAGCACGTCCGCCACGTAGGCCGGGAAGACGTTCACGCCGCCTACCTGGACCGCGGCATCGATCCGTCCCGCCGGGCGGAAGCGGCGCGCGTCTTCCCAGTCGAGCCGGTCCTGCAGCGGATAGCCGGCGATGCTGCCGTCGGGCAGCATGCGCGCCAGCGTGGCAGGATCGCCGGTCGCCGCCCAGTACGGCAGCAGGGTGAAGGGCGCACCGCCCTCCTCGCGCCAGCCGACGCCGGCCGTCTCCGAACTGCCGTAGACCTGCAGCAGGCGCAGGCCGGCGTCCGCCAGTTCCCGGGCCAGCGGGTCCGGACAGGGCGCGGTCGAGCTGACACCCGTTACATCCTCCGCAAAGCGCGGCGCCAGGCGTGCGGCCTGCTCCCACCAGCCGGGGTGCGCCACGATCAGGTCGCCGGGCCGCGCTTCGCGCAGCACGCTGCCCGGCGCCGCCGCGCGCAGGTCGATCGCCGCGCCGATGCCCAGTGCGCGCGGCAGCAGCACCGTGAACAGGAAACCGTAGATGTGGTGGCTGGGCACCAGGCTCAGGATGCGCCGGCGGCCCGGCAACAGGCGCGCCAGTTCCAGGACCTCCTGCCACAGCAGCGCCAGGGCGTGCGAGCAGCGCTTGGGGCTGCCCGAACTGCCCGAGGTGCGGAAGGTCAGCGCGGCCGGCGCCGCGGCCGTTTGCAGGCCCGTGCGCACGGCCGCGGCCCAGTCGCCCAGGCAGGGGCGCGCCAGCAGGCGGGTATCGACCTCGGTACGGTCCAGGTGCAGGGCCTCGGCCAGCGCCGTGCCCATGCCGAGCAGTTCGAGCGAGTCCGCGCCCAGGTCGCGCGCGAAGTCGAGTTCGGGCGCCCAGGGCAGCGGCAAGGCCGCGCGGCCGGGACGGACCTGGGCCAGTTCGCCTGCCAGCAGGTCGCTCACCACGCGCAGCACGGCGGCTTCGCTGTCCCACCAGTCGGCGTCGGAAAAATTGCTCATGTCGAGGTCGTTGTCTATAGAAGTAAGGGGTGCCGGAGCGCCGCAGAGTGTGCGTTCCGGCGACAAAACTGTCAAATTGAGAGCACACTTGCGCCAATGTCAAAACGCGCACGATTGGATTTGACACAGGGAAACTGACATGTCACCATTCCTTTCTTTCTTGCAATAAACTTTCCTTTTTCGTCAAATTTCACACCATGAACGCCGTTACCGACCTGTCCTTCACCGCGCCCGGCCTCCATGGCCAGATCTCCCAACTGAACCAGGATCAGCTCGACACGCTGGATTTCGGCGTGATCGGCTTCGACGCCGACACCAACGTCAGCCAGTACAACCGGCATGAGTCGGAAGCCGCCGGCCTGACCCCGCCGCGCGTGCTGGGCCAGCCGCTGTTCACCAACGTCGCGCCCTGCCTGAACAATTTCATGGTGGCCCAGCGCTTCGAGGATGCCCATGACGACGGCGGCGCGCTCGACGACACCATCGACTACGTGCTGACCCTGCGCATGCGTCCGGTCAAGGTGAAACTGCGCCTGCTGGCGGCGCCGGGCGGCGCCCAACGCTACGTTCTGGTCCAGCGCAAGCTGTGAGCAACGCGGCCCACGCCGAACTGGCGGCCGAACACGAGGCGCTGATCCAGTTCCTGTACCTGGCCCCCGTCGGCCTGGTGCAGACCGGCATCGACGGCGAGATCGTGATGATCAATCCGATCTCGGCCCAGCTCATGATGCCGCTGTCGCGCGACGGCAACCTCACCAACCTGTTTACCGCACTCGAAGACGTGGCGCCCGAGCTGCGGCGCCTGTGCGCCGTGTTCGACCGCCCCAACGGCATGATCTGCGATGGGCTGCACATCCAACTGAACAGCGGCGCGCCGGGCAAGCGCATGCGGGTGCCGAATGTGCTGTCGCTGAGCCTCCTGAAACTCGACGATGCGCGCCTGATGGCGGTGCTGCAGGACGTCAGCGAGCAGGTGCGGCGCGAGCGCCAGTTGCGCCAGAGCGACGCCTGGCTGAACGCCCTGCTCACCAGCATCAGCGACTACGCGCTGGTCGGCCTCGACCGCGAAGGCCGGGTCAGCTGCTGGAACGAGACCATCGGCCGTGTCACCGGGTTCCCGGCCGCGGTCGTCGGCCAGCCCTACTCCGTTTTCTACCCCGACGATTCGACGACCCCGGAACGCCTGCAGGACCGCCTGCGCGAAGCCGACGCCAACGGCTGGAGCCTGGACGAAGGCCCACGCCTGCGCTTCGACGGCAGCCAGTTCTGGGGCAGCGCGATGATCTCGCCGCTGCCGGACCGCGACCTCGACCTGGGCGAAGACGACGGCGATACCGCCTACTGCCTGGTCCTGCGCGACATCAGCGACAAGCGCGACGCCATCGACAAACGCCGCAAGTCGGTGTTCTGCGACGACCTGACCGGCGTCGCCAACCGCCGCGCGTTCTTCGAGGCGGCCGAACTGGAGCTGACGCGCAACCGCCGCACGCCGCGCCCGACCGCCCTGATCCTGTTCGACGCCGACCACTTCAAGCAGATCAACGACCGCCACGGCCACCCTGCCGGCGACTGCGTGCTGCGCCAGCTCGGCATGGCGCTGTCCGCCACCTTCCGCCAGGTCGACGTGGTGGCGCGCGTGGGCGGCGAGGAATTCGCGGTGCTGCTGCCCTCCTCGACCCGGGACGGAGCCGCGATCGTGGCCGAACGCCTGCGCCAGTTGATCGCCGGCCAGCCGGTCATGTGGGAAGGCGTGCCGATTGCCTACACCGTCAGCGCCGGCATCGCCGCGATCGACGAAGGAGAGAGCGTGGACCTGGATACCTTGATCAAACGCGCCGACCAGGCGCTGTACGCCGCTAAGGCGAACGGCCGCAACCGGATCGAGTGCTGGAACGGAGGCCGCGATGCAGGCGAATAAAGGCGAGTTGAATGGCGTGGACGCCTACGAAGCCCTGGTGCAGTTCCTGTACCGCGCGCCGATCGGCCTGGTGCAGGCGAGCCTGGACGGCGCCGTCGACATGCTGAACCCGATGTCCTCCAGCCTGCTGATGCCGCTGGTGCGCGACGGCAGCATGGACAACCTGTTCACCGTGCTGCAGGGCGTGGCGCCGCAGCTGCGCGAACTGACCGAGAATTTCACCGAGCCTTCCGGTTCGGTCTGCGAAGGCCTGCGCCTGCAGCTGGGCGAGGCCGCCACGCCGGGCGCGGCGCAGTGGCTGTCGCTGTCGGTGCTGAAGCTCGATCCGACCCGCCTGATGGCGGTCGTCACCGATGCCAGCCACGAAGTGCAGCGCGAACAGGAAAGGCTGGCGCGGCGCCTGAAGACCGCGGCCCGCACCGACGCCCTGACCCGCATGCCGAACCGCGAGGCGCTGCTGGAACAGATCCAGGCGATGCTGGCGCGGCCGGCCGGCGCCAGCGGCTTCGCCCTGCTGTTCATGAACTGCGACCGCTTCCGCCAGATCAACGATGCGCTCGGCCAGGCCGCCGGCGACCGCCTGCTGGTGCAGATCGGCGAGCGCATCCGCGCGACCCTGCGCCCGCCCAGCGACCGCATCGATCCGAACGCCGCCGCCGGCCAGATGGTCGCGCGCATCGGCGCCGACGAATTCGCCGTGCTGCTCGACGGCCTGCGCTCGCGCGACGATGCGGAAAAGGTGGCGGCGCGCCTGCTGGATGCGCTGGCGCGTCCGCACCAGCTGCCGAGCGGCCAGGAAGTGACCTGCAAGCTGTCGATGGGCCTGGTCTGGGGCGACGACGCCAGCGGCTTCGCCGGCGAGATGCTGCGCGACGCCAGCATCGCGATGGTCGAAGCCAAGCGCGCCGCCGACGGCCGCTGCACGGTGTTCGAAGCGGCGATGCGCGAACGCGCCGCGCGCCGCGCAGACATCGAAGCCGACCTGCGCCAGGCGCTGATCGAGGAGCAGCTGTTCGTGGTCTACCAGCCGGTGGTCGGGCTGCGCCCGGACGGCGGCACCGACGTCTCGGCCGGGGTCGAGGCCCTGGTGCGCTGGCAGCACCCGGTGCGCGGCGTGGTGCCGCCTTTCGAATTCATCCAGGTGGCCGAGGAGTCGGGCCTGATCGGCGCGCTCGGCGATTTCGTATTGCGTCGCGCCTGCCGCGATTTCATGCAATGGCAGCAGGACCTGGGCGACCACGCGCCGCGCCTGCTGGCGGTGAACCTGTCGCGCGCCCAGCTGGGCCAGCCCGACTGGCCGGCCACCGTGCGCGGCGTGCTGGAAGAGAACGGCATGCGCCCGTCACAGCTGCAGCTGGAGGTGACGGAAAGCCTGGCGGCCCAGGACCAGCAGGTGCAGGAACGCCTGCACGAGCTGAAAGCGCTCGGCATCACGCTGGCGCTGGACGACTTCGGCACCGGCTACTCCTCGCTGTCCAGCCTGCACCAGCTGCCGGTCGACACGGTCAAGATCGACCGCTCCTTCGTCTGCCAGGCCGACACCAGCCACCATCACCGGGTGCTGATCGAAGCCACCGTGAAGGTCGCCCAGAGTCTGGGCATGAGCACCGTCGCCGAAGGCATCGAGACGGAAGCGCAGGCGGCCGCGGTGCGCGACCAGCTGTGCGCCAAGGGTCAGGGCTATCTGTTCAGCCGTCCCCTCACCTCGCCCGCCTTGCTGGACTGGCTGCGCGGCGCCTTGCCGCGGGCCGCCTGAGCTAGCGCATCGCCAGCGGCCGGCGCCGGCGCGGCGCCGGGAAACCGGCGTCGAGCTGGGCCAGGTCTTCCGCCGTCAGCGCCAGGTCGAGCGCGGCGCGGTTGTCACGCACGTGCTCCAGCCTGACCGCCTTCGGAATCACCGCCACGCCTTCCTGGCGCAGAAGCCAGGCCAGCGCCACCCGGGCCGGCGTCACGCCGTGCCTGCGCGCCACCGCCGCCAGCTGCGGATTGCCCAGCAGCGCGCCCTGCTCCTGCGGACTCGACTCCAGCGGCGAATACGCCATCAGCGGCAGGCGCCGCTCGCGGCACCAGGGCAGCAGCTCCCATTCGACGCCACGCTGGAGCAGGTTGTACAGCACCTGGTTGCTGGCGACCAGTTCGCCGCCGGGCAGCGCCGCCGCTTCCAGCATGTCGTCGAGGTCGAAATTGCTGACGCCGAAATCGCCGATCTTGCCCTGTTCGCGCAGCCGCAGCAGTCCTTCCAGCGTGTCTTCGAGCGGCACGTTGCCGCGCCAGTGCAGCAGGTAGAGGTCGATCCGTTCGGTCCGCAGACGGCGCAGGCTGCGCTCGCAGGCGGCCTGCACGCCTTCGCGGTCGGCGTTGTGCGGGTAGACTTTGCTCACCAGGAACACATCGTCGCGGCGGCCGGCGATCGCCTCGCCCACCACTTCCTCGGCCCCGCCCTCGCCGTACATCTCGGCGGTGTCGATCAGGTTCATGCCCAGCTCCAGGCCCAGGCGCAGGGCCGCGACCTCGTCGCGGCGCGCGGCCGGGTCTTCGCCCATGTTCCAGGTGCCCTGGCCGAGCACGGGCATCTCGCTTCCCGATGGCAACAACAAACGCTTCATGGCCTCTCCTCGTGCGCAAAAGCCGACAATACCCCAGGCCTTGTGCGCGCTCAAGGGCGAGATTGAGGCAGAAAGACTTGCGGGCCAATGCAAGGTGCACACTGGGCCGGTTAGCTGCCCCCGGTTGGCTGCCCCATCGATCGCGACCATGACACTGACACGCCTCGCTTCCATGTATCTTGCCCTCATCGCGCTGTGCGCCGGCACGGTCCTCGCCGCGTCCGGCTGCACCGTCAAGGACAACCATCCGGTCGCGGTCACGCCCCAGGTCGTGCCGACCGAACTGTGGGTGGCGCCGGACGGCCTGGACAGCAATCCCGGCTCCCGCTCCGCGCCGCTGCGGTCGCTGGCGCGCGCGGCCCAGCTGGTCACGCCCGGCACCACCGTCAACGTCCTGCCCGGCGCCTACCAGGGCGGATTCCGCACCAGCATCAACGGCCTGCCGAATGCGCGCATCGTGTTCCGCGCCACCGAACGCTGGCAGGCGCGCATCGTGCCGCCGCCCCTGTCCAGCAGCGACATGGCCTGGGACAACCGCGCCAGCTACATCGACATCCAGGGCTTCGAGGTCGACGGCGCGGCGCAGACGGCCGGCCAGCCCTGGAGCACCGGCATCTACAGCGGCGGCTCCTACAACCGCATCGTCGCCAACCACGTGCACGACATCGCCACCCGCCTGCCCTGCACCAGCAAGGGCGGCTCCGGCATCGGCGTGGACAGCTATTACAAGGGCATGTATTCGGAAGTGGCCGGCAACAGCGTGCACGACATCGGCCCACCCGGCTGCCGCTACGTGCAGGGCATCTACGTGAACACCCCGGGCACGGTGCGCAACAACATCGTCTACCGCGTCGCCGAGGCCGGCATCCACCTGTGGCACGACGCCCACAAGGTGATCGTCGTCAACAACACGGTCACGGCCTCGAACACCGGCATCCTGGTCGGCGGCGGCGACTTCTATCACACCAAGGGTCCGAACGACCATACCCACGTGTTCAACAACATCGTGTACGACAACCGCTTCGGCATCTCCGAACAGGGCGCCACGGGCAAGCACAACAGCTACCGCAACAACCTGGTGTTCGCCAACAAGGAAGCGGACTGGCGGCTGGCCGAGGGCATGCGCCACAGCGGCACCATCGCCGCCGCGCCCGGCTTCGTCGGCTACGCGCGCAGCGGCACGCCGGATTTCCGCCTGGCCGACGGCTCACCGGCCATCGGCAAGGGCATCGAGAACGGCGCCGACGGGCCGGATTTTTACGGTAAATCGCGGGCCCAGCGCGATGCCATCGACATCGGCGCCTGCCAGCATTAGATGATCTCGTTGACCAGTTCCGAAGGCCGGCACAGCCGCACACCTTTCGGCGTGATCACGAAGGGCCGGTTGATCAGCACCGGGTTCGCCACCATCGCATCCAGCAGCGCTTCGTCATCGGCGCCGTCCAGGCCGAGCTCCCCAAACAGCGCTTCCTTGCTGCGCACGGCATCGCGCACGGACAGTCCGGCGCGCGCGATCATGTCGCGCAGCTGCTCGCGGGCCGGCGGCTTGGCCAGGTAGTCGACCACTTCCGGCTCGTGGCCGGCGTCGCGCAGCAGGCCCAGCGTGGTGCGCGAGGTGCCGCAGCGCGGATTGTGAAAAATCTTGATGTCCATCGTTAAATCTCTCCCGTACAGTGAGCGCTCTTGCCGCTCAGGCAAGGGATGATACCGACGGCGCTACAACGCTTCCAGTCTTTTTGCTTGTCCGGCGTTTTTTCCCGCTATAGAATCCCCGGTTCAATTTCCGAGGCGCAATGGAAGAAGCGCGGTTGAAAGACAGACAATGCAAGAACACCTGATGCGACCGGCCTCGCTGCCGACCTGGGGCCAACGCACGGCCCTCCGCCTGCTGAACCTGATCGGCTGGAACGTCTGCTTCCAGCCGCTGCCCGGGCCGCATGGCATCGCCGTCGTCTATCCGCACACCTCGAACGTCGACTTCTTCATCGGCCTGCTGGCCAAGTGGGCGGTCGGCCTGCACTTCCGCTGGCTGGCCAAGGATTCGCTGTTCCGCGGCGTGATGGGCGTGGTAATGCGCTATTGGGGCGGCGTGGCGGTCGACCGCAGCGCGCCGCAGGGCGCGATCCGTCGCCTGGCGGAGACCATGCTGGCCTCGAAATGGTTCTGGCTGGCGATCACCCCGGAAGGCACGCGCGGCTACCGTCCCTACTGGAAGAGCGGCTTCTACCGCATCGCGCTGGCGGCCAGGGTGCCGGTGCTGCTGGTGTCGATCGACTACGGCAAGAAGATCGTCGACGTCACCCATGCCATCACCCTGACCGGCGACGAAGCCGCCGACATGGCGGCCATCGGCGCCGCCTACGAAGGCGTGCAGGCCAGGTTCCCGAAAGATGCGGCGCCGATCCGCCTGGCCGAGCCGGGTTCAGACGACGCCCGCAAGCAGGCATAAGCCCGCGGCGCCGATCGCGGCGCCCGCCATCCGGCGCCGCCGCTCATCCGGCTGCACCGCCATCCCCAGGCCCATCACGAGTGCGCTGGCGGCCAGGAAGCCGGCGCCGCTGGCCATGACCGCCAGTTCGCGCCCGTGCGCCAGGCCGTGCAGGAAGCCGCACCCACCCATCAGCGCCACCGCCAGTTGCGGCGGCATGCGCCATGCACCCGCCGCCAGGAAGCCCAGCAGCAGCACGGTGGCGGCGATCGACATCTCGAGCGCGGGCAGCATCTCTCTCCCCAGCAGGCCGGCCGAGGAAGCGCCCAGCGCCATCAGCGCCAGGAACACCGGCGGCAGGACGATCCCATGCCGCTGCTGCCGGCTCCACAAGCCCACCGCCAGCAGGGCCAGCAGGTGATCCAGCCCGGTCAGCGGATGCAGCAGCCCCGCCGTCAGCCCCACAGTGACTCCTGCTTCGCCGCCATGCCCCGGATGGGCCGCCGCCGGCAGCGCCGCCATCAGCCCGAGCGCCGCCACGTATCGTATCGCCTGCTTCATGTCCCGCCTCCCTGTTGATCGAGCAAACCCTGCTCGCGGATGAAATCGACCACCTCGTCCACCCCTGCCCCGCTGCGCAGGTTGGTGAACACGAACGGACGCGCGCCGCGCTGGGCCCTGGCGTCGCGCGCCATCACGTCGAGGTCCGCGCCCACATGCGGCGCGAGGTCGGTCTTGTTGATGATGAGGAGGTCCGAGCGGGTGATGCCCGGCCCGCCCTTGCGCGGAATCTTCTCGCCGCCGGCGACGTCGATCACGTACAGCGTCAGGTCCGACAGTTCCGGGCTGAAGGTGGCGGCCAGGTTGTCGCCGCCCGACTCGACCAGCACCAGTTCCAGTAGCGGAAACTCGGCCTGCAGGCGGGCGATCGCCTCCAGGTTGATCGAGGCGTCTTCGCGGATCGCCGTGTGCGGGCAGCCGCCCGTCTCCACGCCCATCAGGCGCTCCGGCGGCAGCGCATCGGCGCGCAGCAGGATCTCCATGTCCTCGCGGGTATAGATGTCGTTGGTGATCACGGCCATGTCGTAGCGCTCGCGCATGCGCCGGCACAGCATCTCGCACAGCGCGGTCTTGCCGGAGCCGACCGGCCCGCCGATACCCACTCTCAAAGGGTTGGATGTCATGGTTTCCTTTCTCATGAACGGTACAGGCGTCCGTGCTGCACCTCGTGCCGCATCGACAGCATCGACAGCCCGGGCGTCCAGTTCGACAAGGACGCATCGTCGAGCGCACGGGCGGTGCGGGCGGCGGCCTCGATCTCGGGGCGCAGCGACAGCAGCAGGCGCTGGCCCGCCACCTGCCCGAGCGGGACCGACTTCACGCACGCCAGCACCTGGTTCTCGGCCCAGGAAAACAGCAGCGCCAGCAAGGCTTCCTCGTGCGGGATGTCGAGCGCGTCGACGGCGCAGGCCAGGGCCGCCGGCAGCGACACCTCGTCGCCCAGCAGGGCCACCTCGGCCACGCCCAGCTCGGCGATCAGGCGGGTCAGCGAATAGCCCATCTGCACGGTCTCGGCGCGCAGTTCGGCCGTGTCGCGCGAGGCCAGGAAGCACTCGCTCCACAGCCGCACGGCGGCATCGTCGCGCGCTGCGAAGGCCTGCAGCAGGCGCCAGAACAGCGGCGCGTCCCATTGCGCCAGCACTTCGTGCAGGCCGCGCACGATCCAGCCGCGGGCGCTGGCCGCGTCGGTCACCAGCCCTTCCTCCAGCGCCGTCTCCAGGCCCTGCGAATAGCTGTAGCCGCCGATCGGCAGGGCCGGACTGGCGAACTGCAGCAGGTGCAGCAGGCTCGCCGCGTTCATGCGCTTTCCATGCTGGGCCGGTGGATCTTCTGGCGCACCGGCACCGGCGCCAGCATCCCCGGTCCGGGATGCGCGTGCCCGCCGGCATAGGCGCCCGGCTCCGGCTCGAACTTGGCCAGCTCCTCGTCGACCTGGGCGCCCAAGCCCAGCACCATCTCCTTCAGGACCGGGTCCACGCGGATACGGATCCAGCCCGGGCCGACCTGGGCCTGGGTGTGGCGGTTGCCGAGGTGGTAGGCGCAGCGCGCCAGCATGGCGGCGTCGGCGCAGCGCACCAGGTAGGTCGGCTCGGGCGCGGCCACCACCCGCACCACGCGGCCGCCCTCGCCCGCCAGCAGGTCGCCGTCGCGCAGCACGGTGCCGCGCGCCAGGAACAGCGCGACCTCTTCGCCGGACGCCAGGCGCGCGCGCTGGCGGCAGCGTTCGCGTGGTGCGGGTGGTGGCCGCGC
>CAJYXO010000015.1 GCA_913778765.1 uncultured Massilia sp.
GCGTATGATACGCGACGCCCGGCCCCGCTGACGAGCGCCAGGGCGTGTCCGGCGCGCCATCCGTGGCGCGGGCGCCGCTCAGGAAGCCGGCTTGCGGCGCCGCGGCGCCTCGATCAGGTCCTTGTCGGACAGTCCGGCGTCGCGCGCGATCCCGAGGATCTGCTCGCGCGCCTTGCTCACTTCCTGCTGCTGGCGCGCCTTGATCTCCTGGCGCACATCGAACTCCAGACCTTTGAGTTCGGCGAGGTTATAGGTCGACAGGTCGAACGTCGGCATAAATATCTTCCTGAATTGGTTGCGTGTTGGCTCTACCGCATCATACGCCGGGTGCTGGATTGCTGTGGCACGGTAGTCCGGCGGATCAGCCGCGGCTGCTGACCGGATACCCCGCCGCATCGATCGCCTGCACGATCCTGTCCAGGTCGGCCCGGCTGTCGATGCTCACCTTCTTGGTCGGCAGGTCGATGTCGACCTTCGCGGCGCCGTCGATCTCCTGCACGGCCTTGGTCACGCGGCCCACGCAGTGTTTGCAGGTCATGTCTTCCACAGTCAGCTGATACATCGTGTTTTCTCCTTGGGTTGAAATGGGTTGTTGCGCCGGCTTCCAGCGCCGCAGCAGCAGCGCATTGCTGACCACGCTGACGGAGCTGAGCGCCATCGCCGCGCCGGCCAGCACCGGGTTCAGCAGGCCGAAGGCCGCCAGCGGGATGCCGACCACGTTGTAGACGAAGGCCCAGCCCAGGTTCTGGCGGATCTTGCGGTAGGTCCGGTGCGAGATGCCGATCGCATCCGCCACCAGCAGCGGGTCGCCGCGCATCAGGGTGATGCCGGCCGTGTGCATGGCGACGTCGGTGCCGCCGGCCATCGCCATGCCGACGTCGGCGGCGGCCAGCGCCGGGGCGTCGTTGATGCCGTCGCCGACCATCGCCACCTTGCCTTTGCCGGGATCACGATGCGCACCTTGCGCCATCAGGCGCCGCACGGCGTCGGCCTTGTCGGCCGGGAGCACCTCGGCTTCGAAGCGGTCCAGGCCCAGTTCGCGCGCCACCAGCGCCGCCGCGCCGCGGTTGTCGCCGGTGAGCATGACCGACTCGATGCCCATCGCCCGCAGCCGCGCCACCGCCTGCGCGCTGGTCGGCTTGAGGCGGTCGCCGAAGGCCAGCAGGCCCTGCACGCGCACCGCGCCGCCCGCTTCCACCGCCAGCCAGGAGACGGTGCGGCCGTCCTGTTCGAAGCGGCGCGCGGTCTCCAGCCAGGCATCGACAGGCGCGCCGGTCTCCCGCATCAGGCGCTGGTTACCGAGATAGACCATGTTGCCGTCGACCCGCGCCCGCACCCCGCGGCCGGGCAGCGCGGACGCCTCGGAAGCCGGCGCGAGCGCCAGTCCGCGTTCGCGCGCCGCCTGCAGCACGGCCTTCGCCAGCGGGTGTTCGCTGGTCTGCTGCACCGCGCCGGCCAGCGCCAGCACGGCGTCGCCGCCCTCGACGGCCACCACCCGAGGCTTGCCTTCGGTGAGGGTGCCGGTCTTGTCGAACACCACGGTGCGCACCGCGTGCGCGGTCTCCAGCGCCTCGGCGTCCTTGATCAGGATGCCGTGGCGGGCCGCCACGCCGGTACCGGCCATGATGCCGGTCGGCGTCGCCAGGCCCAGCGCGCACGGGCAGGCGATCACCTGCACCGCCACCGCGTTCAGCACGGCCTGCCGCCAGTCGCCGGTGGCCAGGCCCCAGCCGAGCAGGGTCGCGAGGGAGACCAGCAGCACCACCGGCACGAACACGCTGCTCACGCGGTCGACCAGGCGCTGGATCGGCGCCTTCACGGCCTGCGCATCCTCGACCATGCGGATGATGTGGGCCAGCATGGTGTCCGCGCCGACCTTGCTGGCCTCGACCAGCAGCAGGCCTTCGCCGTTGACGGCGCCGCCCAGCACCGCGTCGCCGGCGCGGCACGCCACCGGCAGGCTCTCGCCGGTGAGCAGGGACTCGTCCAGGTGGCTGCTGCCCTCGGCGACGCGGCCGTCGGCCGGGACCCGCTCGCCCGGACGCACCACCAGCAGGTCGCCGGGCCGCAGCGCATCGACCGCCACCTCGAGGTCCTGGCCGCCGCGCCGCACCAGCGCGCTGCTCGGACGCAGCGCTTCCAGCGCGCGGATGGCGTCGACGGTCTGGTGCTTGGCCCGCGCTTCCAGCCACTTCCCGAGCAGGACCAGGGTGATCACCACCGCCGAGGACTCGAAATACAAGTGCGCCATATGCGGACTGGCCGCCAGCTGCCAGACCGACAAGGCATAGGCCGCCGAGGTGCCGAGCGCCACCAGCAGGTCCATGTTGCCGGCGCCGTTGACCAGGGCCTTCCAGCCGGCGCGGTAGAAACGCGCGCCCAGCCAGAACTGGACCGGGGTCGCCAGCAGCAGTTGCAGCCAGTCCGGCAGCATCCAACCCGGGATCAGCATCTGCAGCACCAGCGGCAGGCTGAGGATGGCGGCGGCGGCCACCGGCCACCAGGACGGCAACCCGCCCTTGGCGGGTTCTTCGATGCGGGGCCGGTCGCGTTCGATCTGCGCCGCTTCATAACCGGCCTGGTCGACGGCGGCGACGATGGCGGCTGCATCGAGCCCCGCGCCGCGCACGCGGGCCTGTTCCAGCGCCAGGTTGACGCTGGCCTCCCGCACCCCGGGGACCCTCTTCAAGGCCTTTTCGACGCGCGCCACGCAGGACGCGCAGGTCATCCCGCGCACCGCGAACTGCAGCTCGTCGGGACTGTCGGCTATCTTGGTGTCCATGTTCACTCCTGTCAGCATGATGACAGGATAAACCTTCCGACGATGGGAAGGTCAAGCGTCCGCGGAATCGTCCGGTGCGAACTCGGCCGCGCTGGCCGGCAACGGCGGCATCGGCCGCATCTCGTAGACCATGTCGGCGCGGTCGCGGGTGGCCGCGGCGGTGATCAGGTAACTGTCGCGCCCCAGGCGCTGCGGGCCGCCGTCCAGGCGCGCCGGCTGCAGCTCGCCGCGCGCCAGCACCAGCACCACCTCGTAGACCAGGGTCGGCGCGCCGAACAGGCCGAGCAGCGTGCGCAGGGCCTGGGCCCCGGCCGCGCGCGGCAGGAAACGCTCGAATTCGGCGCGCCGCAGCGGCCCGATGCGCACCCGCACGCGCAGGTCCGGCCGCCAGCAGCGTTCTCCCAGCACGGCGGCCTGGCCCAGCACGGCGTTCGCGCCGCCCAGGGCGCTGCGCTCGGCCGCGAACAGCAGGTCCCAGTGGCCGACCGCTTCCTGCAGCGCCAGCGGCACGCCGAAGTGGTGGGACAGCATCCGCGCCAGCACCACCGCCGACGCCGGGCGCCGCTGCAGCACCCCGGCATAGCGCGCCAGCACCGCGTCGTCGACGGCGTCGCGCGGCGCGCCCGGCGTGAAGCCGGCCAGCGCCAGCAGCAGGGGCAGGAAGCCGTCGACGCTGTCTTCCACCGCGTGCTCGATGCGGTACTTGCGCCAGGCGCCGTAGAACAGCGCCAGCATGCGGGTGGTGAAGATGTCGAGGAAGGCGCGCGGCGCCTCGGCCAGCTGGGCGTCAGGCTGGCTGGATTCCCAGGCGGCGATGCGCTCGGTGACGTGGCCGGGCAGCGCGCCGTGCGCGCCCAGCAGGCCCATGAAGGTCGGGGTCAGGTGGAATTGCGGCGGCGCCCCGTCGATGGCGCCGGTGGGGGCGACCGCCTCGAGCTCGCCGGCCGGGAAAGCCAGCGCCAGGCTGTTGCGGAAGCGCAGGTGGCGCTCCAGCGCGCACCGCGGCGGCACGCCCTGCTCGCCCAGCCACAGCGTCAACAGCCGCACCGCCTGGAAGAACTCGAAGCGCTGCGGCTCCCGCAGCAGCCGGTCCATCAGCCCAGCGGCTGGCTGCTGTGGCGGGGTTCGCATGCGAGGATTTCCTGACCGCTCAGGCTGGACACCACCTGCAGCCGCGTGAAGCAGTTCAACTGGCCGTTGAGGGCGAAATAATGGTCGAGCACCGTGGCGAACACGAACAGGCTGCTGCCGGCGAAGGCCTCTTCGTCGACCCGCATGCGGATGCCGATCCCCGGCATCAGGGTCGCGATCGGCGCGCTCTTCACCCAGGCCCGCACGGCGCCGTGTTCGAGTCCGCGGATGCCGGCGATCATGCGTTGCGCCGCCGGCGAGCGTGGCAGGTCGTACAGCGCCAGCATCTTGCGAAAGTCCTCGAGGCCGGCCATGGTGAGGCTCGCATGGTTCAGCGCCAGGTGGGCGATCAGGCGCCAGTGCGCGCCCCTGGCGGTGCCGAAGCGGTAGCTGGGACTCGGTTTGCGCAGCATGCGGATCGGCGCCGCGAACGGCAGCTCGTCGCTGCGCAGGTCGCCCTGCGGGTCGCCATAGCCGAGCTGGGACGGCAGGTCGCGGTTGGTGCAGGTCAGCAGCGTCGACAGCGTGGTGCGGCAACCCGGGCTGCCGGGGTTGCCGGGGTTGCCGCGGTGTCCCGCGGTCTCGGTAGTACGGAAGTCGGCGTCCACCAGCGCGATGCGCATTTCGTGGCCGGGGCTGATGCCGGCGACCGCATGGTCGCGCCGCGTGATCCAGTAGTGCTTGCCGCTGCCTTCCGATGGCTCCGCGCCGCTGGCCGCGTACAGCGGCGCGAAGGTGGTGACGCTGCCCGTGCCCGGGCCTTCGCGCACCAGGCGCACCGCATCGACGCTGTGGATCTCGTAGTCTGCGGCGTGGGCGCCGTCGGCCAGCAGCGGGTAGTCGGCGCTGGTATAGCTGAGCTGCAGCGGCACGCCCGCCTTCGGGAACAGGTTGATGACCGGGGTGCAGGACAGCAGGAGCGTGGCCGCGCCGATGCCGCCCAGCAGGCGCGCGCAATCGGCGTCGCCGGGCAGGCCCTTCAGCACGACGTGCAGGGTGAAGCCGGTACAGCGCGGCGGCAGCAGGGCGCGCAGCGCAGCGGTATCGAGATCGATGAAGTGGAATTTCTCGGGGTAGCAGAAGTATTCGCTCAGCAGGCGCAGCGCCGGGTGCGAGCGCGCCGGGAACGGGATCATCGCGTCGTCCTCGCCGAAGCCGGCCAGGCGCAGCGGCAGCTTCGGCAGCGGCAGCCAGGCGGCCTCGCCGTCGGCCTGCACGAAGGCGCAGGCGCCGTGCAGGAACAGGGCGTCGATCAGGGCGGCGCGGGTCGAGGCCTCGCCGTCGGCGAACAGGCGCAGGCGCGGCGGCAGGACCTGCGCCAGCGGATGCGTGCCGGGCGTATCGATGGCGATCGCAATCTCACTGGCGGCGCCGCGCGGCAGGCGCAGGGCGCGCGGCGCCGCCAGCGGCGCAAAGGCCAGCTCGCGCACCCGCAGCGGCGCCAGCTGCACGTCGTAGACGGTGCGGAACAGGCATACGCTGTCGTGCCGCGCGCTGCTGCGCAGCATGCTCCCGCGCGGCAGCACGGTCGGGGTGTCGGGGGTGCCGCCCACCTGCACGATGGTGTGCGAAGGCATGGGGCGCAAATAATGCGGATACAGGCTTTCCAGCAGCGATTCGGTGAACTTCGGATAATCGTCGTCGAGGCGCTTGCGGATCCGCGCGCTCATCAGGGCCACCGACTGGATCAGGCGGGCGACGCCCGGGTCTTCGTAGGTCTCGCCGGCCAGGTGCAGTTCGCCGGCGGGCTTCGGGTAGCGGGCGCGGAACTCGCGCGCGAACTGGCCGAACAGGCCCAACTCTTCCTCGTAGTAGCGCAGGAGTTCATCCATGTCATTTCCGCCGATGATTGCTTGGGACCAAGACCTATGCTCCCACCCACGCCGCGGACGTATCTTGAGTACAATCAACACGACCCATCAACCCACCAGGGAGACGAGCATGACCGCCTTGAACGACTTCCCCATCACCCGCAAGTGGCCGGCCCGGCATCCGGACCGCCTGCAGCTGTATTCGCTGCCGACGCCGAACGGCGTGAAGGCCGCGATCATGCTCGAAGAAACCGGCCTGCCCTACGAGGCCCACCGCGTCGACTTCGGCCGGAACGACCAGCTCTCGCCCGAATTCCTGTCGCTGAACCCGAACAACAAGATCCCGGCCATCCTCGACCCGGACGGCCCGGGCGGCCGTCCACTGCCGCTGTGGGAATCGGGCGCGATCCTGGTCTACCTGGCCGAGAAGACCGGCAAGCTGCTGCCCGCCGACCCGGCGCAGCGCTACCAGACCATCCAATGGCTGATGTTCCAGATGGGCGGCCTGGGCCCGATGTTCGGCCAGCTCGGCTTCTTCCACAAGTTCGCCGGCAAGGACTACGAGGACAAGCGCCCGCGCGACCGCTACGCCGCCGAATCGAAACGCCTGCTGGCGGTGCTGGACAAGCACCTGGCGGGCCGCAGCTGGATCATGGGCGACGAATACACGATCGCCGACATCGCCACCTTCCCGTGGGTGAACAACCTGATCGGCTTCTATGGGGCGGGCGAGCTGGTGGGCTTCCAGGACTTCCCGAACGTGGCGCGGGTGCTGGAATCCTTCGTGCAGCGGCCGGCGGTCGCGCGCGGCCTGCAGATTCCGCCTGCGCCTTAAGCACCGAGGGTACGGAGGTCGGCCACCACCTCGTCGCCGAAGGATTTGCCGAGCAGGTAGTCGACCAGCTGCTCGGCGCATTCGTCGGGATCGACCAGGGTGCCGGTTTCCTTCAGCTCGACGAAGCGCTGGCGCATCGGGAAGTTCTTCACCGGCGTATCGCGGATCTCGGCCTGCATGTTGGTGTCGATCACGCCCGGCGCCAGGCTGCAGATCTGCACGTCCTGGCCGCCGTCCAGCACCACCGCCCGCGCATGGTGGTCGAGCGCCGCCTTGGTCGCGCAGTAGACACTCCAGCCCGGATAGGGATGGCGCCCGGCCCCGCTCGAGATGTGCATGATGCGTGTCAAGCCGCCGTCGCTGGCGCGCACCACGGCCGCCGCCAGCGCCATCGGCGCCGCCACGTTCAGGGTCACGGCGCGCAGCACCGCGCGCGGGTCCTGCTCTTCGAGCGGTCCGACCGGGCTGACCATGCCTGCGTTGTTGAGCAGCAGCACGGCGCCGGTGCCATCCAGGTAATCGGACAGGCCGCTCCCGTTCAGCCAGTCGACCAGTGCCGGGCCGTCGGCCAGGTCCAGCTCGACCTGCTCGAACAGGTCCGGCCAGGTTTGCGCCAGTTCGTCCGAGCGGGTGCGGGCCAGGCCCAGCACCGGCACGCCGCGCGCCAGCAGGTTGCGCGCCAGTGCCGCGCCGAGGCCCTTGGTATGGCCGGTAACAATCGCTTTCATGTCGTTCCCCCGTCACGAACGAAGAATGTTAACGCAAGCAGGTGCGCACGATAAAGCCCCGCGTGCATATCCGGCGCACGCTTGCCTCTGCTCCAGTTCGCTCCGCCATGGCAGAATGGGGCCGACAGCACCGGAAGCACCGAGAGAGGACCCATGCAGATTCCCGACATCCCCGTCGACGAAGCACGCCGCCTGACCGCCCTGCACGCCACCCGCCTGTTGGGCAGCGCCCCCGAGGAATCCTTCGACCGCATCACCCGCATGGCCGCGCGGCTGCTGCACGCACCCACCGCGCTGGTCTCGCTGGTCGACAAGGATGTCCAGTGGTTCAAGTCGCGCTGCGGCTTCGAGGGCGCCGAGACGGCGCGCGACATCTCCTTCTGCGGCCACGCCATCCTCGAGCACGAGCCGCTGGTGATCAACGACGCCACCCAGGACCCGCGCTTCCGCGACAATCCGATGGTGACCGGTGACGCCCATGTGCGCTTCTACGTCGGCGTGCCGCTGTACTCGGTGGACCGGATGCCGATCGGCACCCTGTGCGTGATCGACACCGTCCCGCGCTATCTGGCGCCCGCCGACCTGGACCTGCTGCGCGACCTGGCGCGCATGGTCGAGCAGCTCATTTACCAGCGCCAGCTGGCGAGCGCGGCCCAGGCCATGCACTCGCACGTGCTGCTCGACGCCGGCAACCCGGCGCTGAGCGCGGCCGCCGGCCAGGTCGAATTCCTGCTGAATCACGACCAGCTGACCGGTCTCTCGAACCGCCAGGCGCTGGTGCGCACCATCGCCCAGAACCTGGCGGCATGGCGCAGCGACGGCACCTCGACCCTGGTGGCGACGATCAACCTCGACCGCTTCAAGCGCCTCAACGAAGCCCTCGGCCACCACGCCGGCGACCAGGCCCTGGTGTCGGTCACCTGGAGCCTGCAGGGCGTGCTGCGGCCCGGCGACCTGCTGGCGCGCATCGGCAACGACGAGTTCGTGGTGCTGCTGCCCGGCCTCGACGACGACAGCGTGGCGCGCGACCGCCTGCGCCAGCTGATGCAGGCCGTGCACCGCGAATTCAGGACCCCGGCCGGCGGCGCCATCCCGCTCACCTGCAGCATCGGCTACGCGATCTTCCCGCAGGACGGCGACGACGCCGACACCCTGCTCGGCAGCGCCACCCTGGCCACCCGCCGCGCCAAGCTCCTGGGCGGCGGCCAGATCCA
>CAJYXO010000016.1 GCA_913778765.1 uncultured Massilia sp.
GCCACCTCGAACTCGCTGAACATTCCGCCGGCCCTGCTGGACCGGATGGAAGTGATCCGCCTGTCGGGCTACACCGAGGATGAGAAGACCAGCATCGCGCAGCGTTACCTGCTGCCCAAGCAGATCAAGAACAACGGCCTGAAGGAAGGCGAGATCAGCGTGGCCGAATCGGCCATCCGCGACATCATTCGCTACTACACCCGTGAAGCCGGTGTGCGTTCGCTGGAACGCGAAGTGTCGAAGATCTGCCGCAAGGTGGTCAAGCTGCTGCTGCTGAAGAAGCAGGAGAAGAAGGTCACCGTCACCTCGCGCAACCTGGACAAGTTCCTGGGCGTGCGTCGCTATGACTTCGGCATCGCCGAGAAGGAAAACCAGATCGGCCAGGTGGTGGGGCTGGCCTGGACCGAAGTGGGTGGCGATCTGCTGACCATCGAAGCGGTGAACATGCCCGGCAAGGGCCAGATCATCCGCACCGGTACGCTGGGCGACGTGATGAAGGAATCGATCGAAGCCGCCCGTACCGTGGTGCGTTCGCGTGCACAGCGCCTGGGCATCAAGAACGAGGTGTTCGAGAAGACCGACATCCACATCCACCTGCCGGAAGGCGCGACGCCGAAGGACGGTCCGTCCGCCGGTATCGGCCTGACCACGGCGCTGGTGTCGGTGTTCACCGGCATCCCGGTCCGCGCCGACGTGGCGATGACCGGCGAGATCACGCTGCGCGGCGAAGTCCTGCCGATCGGCGGCCTGAAGGAAAAGCTGCTGGCGGCCCAGCGCGGCGGCATCAAGACCGTGCTGATTCCCGAGCAGAACGTGAAGGACCTGGCCGAGATCCCGGACAACGTCAAGAACAAGCTCGAGATCGTGCCGGTGCGCTGGATCGAGAAGGTGCTGGAAGTGGCGCTGGAGCGCCAGCCCGAGCCGCTGGCCGACGTGCCGGCGGTGGCGGCTGCCGCGCCGGTAACGGCGACGACCGACGGGCAGGGTGGCGTGGTCAAGCACTAAGCGCAAGAGTTGGCGGCAGCATCGTCGTCCCCGCGTCGCCGGGGACGACGTTTTTATGCGCTGTTGCCGCACAGAACCAACGTTGCTTGACATTAATCATCCCCCCTTGTTTAATACGCGCTTGCGGTTTTTTGCCGAATGTCTAACGAGGGAAAAGAAGTGAACAAAACTGAACTGATCGAAGAAATTGCGAAGTCTGCGGACCTGACCAAAGCCTCTGCCGCGCGCGCCCTCGACGCGATGATCAATGCGGTGACCAGCACCCTGAAGAACAACGACAGCGTGACCCTGGTGGGTTTCGGCACCTTTACCGTCGGCGAGCGCGCCGCCCGTACCGGCCGCGATCCACGCACCAAGGAAGCCATCAAGATCAAGGCGGCCAAGGTCCCGAAATTTAAGGCTGGTAAAGCCCTGAAAGATGCAGTAAACTAATGCCTCCGCTGCGCTGCGAAGCGCGGAGGAAGTGTCGCCTTATCGTGTGGAGCGGTAGTTCAGTTGGTTAGAATACCGGCCTGTCACGCCGGGGGTCGCGGGTTCGAGCCCCGTCCGCTCCGCCAGAATCTCAGGTGTGAAAAATAGGCGAACAGATAGTTCGCCTTTTTTTTTAGGTTTTCGATAACGCATTTTCAACCTTGATTGGCTGACCATGTTTGAATTTATCCGTACCCACCAGCGGCTGATGCAGTTCTTCCTGCTGCTGCTGATCCTGCCATCGTTCGTGCTCGTCGGCGTCAGCCAGTACGAAAAGCGCGGCGGCGGAAACGATGGCGTGGCCACCGTCGACGGCCGTACCATCACGCAGCAGGAATGGGAAGCTGCCCAGCGCCGCCAGATCGACCAGGCGCGCGCCATGATGGGCGCCCAGTTCGACCAGAAGCAGTTCGAGACCCCGGAAGCGAAGCAGGAAGTCCTCGACGGCATCGTCGCCGAGCGCGCGATCAGCGCCGAAGTGACGCGCAACCACCTGACCCTCGGCACCGACGCGCTGCGCAAGGCGATCCAGGAACAGCTCGGCATGAACAAGCCGGACGGCAGCTTCGACCTCGAGGCCTACAAGCGCTTCCTGGCCTCGCAGGGCATGACCGCGGAAGGCTTCCAGCAGCGCATCAGCTACCAGATGGCGCTGCAGCAGGTGGCGTCCTCGGTGGCCCAGACCGCCTTCGCGCCGCGTTCGGTCACCGAACGTCTGTCGGACCTGAACGACCAGCAGCGCGAAGTCCAGGAAATGCTGTTCCCGGCCGCCCAGTACGCTTCGCAGGTGAAGGTCACCGATGAAATGGTGAAGGCCTTCTACGACAAGAACCCGACCCTGTTCCAGGTGCCGGAGCACATCAAGGCCGAGTACGTGGTCTTCAATGCCGACGCCGTCGAGAAGCAGGTCACGGTCAGCGACGCCGAAATCCAGGACGCCTACAACAAGAACAAGGCGCGCTTCACCACGCCGGAAAAGCGCAGCGCCAGCCACATCCTGATCACGGTCGCCAAGGACGCCAAGCCGGCCGATGACGCCGCCGCCAAGGCCAAGGCGCAAGCCATCCTGGCCGAAGTGCAGAAGAACCCGGCCGATTTCGCGAAGATCGCCAAGGCGCAGTCGCAGGACCCGGGCTCCGCCGAGCTGGGCGGCGACCTCGGCGTGGTCGAGAAGGGCCTGTTCGACAAGCCGGTCGAAGACGCGATCTTCCAGCTCAAGGAAGGCGAGACGAGCGGCCTGGTGCGTTCGAGCTTCGGCTACCACATCGTCAAGGTGACCAAGGTCGTGCCGGCCAGCGAGAAGACCCTGGAAGAAGCCAGGCCGCAGATCGCGGCCGAGCTGAAGAAGACCAAGCTGTCGAACAAGTATTCGGAACTGGCCGAGACCTTCACCAACACCGTCTACGAACAGTCGGACAGCCTGAAGCCGGTCGCCGACAAGCTGGGCCTGACCATCCAGACCGCCGAAGGCCTGACCCGCACGCCGAACCCGGCCGCCGGCAACCCGCTGGTCAACAACGACAAGTTCCTGAAAGCGATCTTCTCGCAGGACGCCATCGCCAACAAGCGCAACACCGAGGCCGTCGAAGTGGCGCCGAGCACCCTGGTGGCGGGCCGCGTGGTCGCGTTCACGCCGGCTGCCAAGCGTCCGCTGGCGGAAGTCGAAGCGGCGATCCGCCAGCGCGTGACGGTCGAAGAAGAAACCCGCCTGGCGCGCCAGGCCGGCGAAGCCAAGCTGGCCGCCGTCAAGGCGTCCGGCGATGCAGCCGGCTTCGGCGAGCCGAAGGTCCTGTCGCGCACCATGCAGAACCCGCCGTTCAACACGGCCGCCTCGATCGCCGTCCTGAAGGCCGACGTCAGCAAGCTGCCGGCCTACATCGGCATGGAGCTGCCGGGCCAGGGCTATGGCATCTACCGCATCGGCAAGGTCACCCAGCCGCCGGCGAAGGACGAGACCCGCCGCAAGCAGGAAGCCGGCGAGATCGCCCGCGCGGTCGGCGGTTCGGAACTGTACGGCTACATCGAAGCCCTGAAGCACAAGGCCAAGGCCAAGGTGAACGTGAAGCCGGCCGAGCTGGGCGCCAAGTCCGAGTAAGCAGGCGTCTTACGAAAAGAAGCCCGGCCGCGCGAGCGGACCGGGCTTTTTTGTTGCTGGTACGGAGACAAGGCGGGCACCCCGTGCCCACGCCGACCTCAGGCGCCGTGCAGCTCTCTCGCCGCCGCCAGGAAGTCCTGTTCGCCGATGTCCGCCAGCGCCAGCACCCGCGCCTGCGGATACTGCACGAAGTTGCGGTCGATCGAACGCAGGTAGGCCGGGTCGTAGTGCTCGACCAGCAGTTCGTCCACCAGCTCCGGCATGCGGCCGCCGTTGGCCATGGCGTGCCAGGCGTCGATCTTCGCGCGGCCGTGCAACTGCACCAGGTGCTCGAGCTGGCCGTTCAGGGCGGCCGGGTCGGCGCAGAAGTGCTGGTAGTCCTCCATCAGCAGGCGCACCCGGTCCGCTCGCGACAGCGCCACGGCGATGCAGGGC
This sequence comes from uncultured Massilia sp., assembly GCA_913778765.1. Lineage (GTDB taxonomy): Bacteria > Pseudomonadota > Gammaproteobacteria > Burkholderiales > Burkholderiaceae_D > Telluria. The sequence goes on from CAJYXO010000016.1 coordinate 4,007, forward strand.
GAGGCGCGCATGCGCTCCATCACGGCCTCCGGCACGCGCAGGTTGCCGACCTTCTTGCTCTCGGATTCGACGAATACCGGCCTGCCCGGATCGAAGCGGCGCAGCTTGTCCCAGATGCGGGTCTCGAACATCTTCTGGCTGGGCTGGGGTTCGCCCGGCAGGTGGCCGAGCACCGAGCCGCGGTGGGCCGCCAGGCGCTCGAGGTCGAGCACCTGGGCGCCGATGCCTTCGAGCGTCTCCAGCAGCCGGCTCTTGCCGCTGCCGGTGGTGCCGCACACCACGCGGAACTGCTGCGCCGGCGGGTTCTCCAGCGCGGCGTTGACCGCGCCGCGGAAGGCCTTGTAGCCGCCATCCAGCTGCACCACGGGCCAGCCGACCTTGGCCAGGATGTGCGCCATCGAGCCGCTGCGGTTGCCGCCGCGCCAGCAGTAGACCAGCGGCTTCCAGTCGCGCGGCTTGTCGGCGAACAGGGTGTCGAGATAGTGCGCGATGTTGCGCGCCACCAGCGGCGCGCCGATCCGCTTGGCTTCGAAGGACCCGACCTGCTTGTAGGTGGTGCCGACCAGGATGCGCTCCTCGTCGTTCAGTACCGGACAGTTGATCGCGCCGGGGATGCGGTCGAGCGCGAACTCCGATTCGCTGCGCGCGTCGATGATGGTGTCGAATGCGTCGAGGCCGGGCAGGACGTCGTTGATGCTCAGGACTGCGGGGTATTTCATTGTTTATTGTTTGATCAAGGGAGCCAGTTGCGGCCAGATGTTATTCAGGATGACGGGATGGGCGCCGGCCAGCGGATGCAGGCGGTCCTGCTGGAAGTTGGCCGGCACCAGGTCGACGCCCTGCAGCATGTAGGGCACCAGCGGCACTTTCATTTCGGTGGAGAGTTCCTTGTACATGCCGGTGAAGCGCTCGGTGTACGAACGCCCGTAGTTGGCCGGCATGTGGATCCCGACCAGCAGCACTTTCGCCTTGTTCTCGCGCGACAGCTTGACCATGGCGCGCAGGTTCTCTTCCGCCGACGGGATCGGCAGGCCGCGCAAGCCGTCGTTGGCGCCCAGTTCGAGCACCACGATGTTCGGCTTGTGCTGGGCCAGCAGGGCCGGCAGGCGCGCGCGGCCGCCGCTGGTGGTGTCGCCGGAGATGCTGGCGTTGACGATGCGCGCGTCCAGCTTTTCCGACTTCAGCTTCTGTTCGAGCAGGGCCACCCAGCCGCTGCCGCGCGCCAGTCCGTATTCCGCGGACAGGCTGTCGCCCACCACCAGTACGGTTTTTGGTGCAGAATAGGCGCTCCCCGATGCGGCCAGCGCGAAGGCCGCGAGGGCTCCGACCGTCCACCGTTTAAGATTGAGATGAGCAAGCATGCGTGATATTCCCGAGGCTTCCAAACGTGATGCTGACAAAAACGCGGCACATGCCCGGCATCCGGCAATCGACGTCACCGGCCTGTCCAAGCGGGTAGCGGACGCGAGCGGCGAGCTCACCATCCTGCACAGCGTCGATTTTACCGTGCAACCGGCCGAGACGCTCGCCCTCGTCGGCGCCTCCGGTTCCGGCAAGTCGACGCTGCTTGGCCTGCTGGCCGGCCTCGACACGCCGTCCAGCGGCACCGTCAGGCTCGACGGCACCGATATTTTCGCCCTCGACGAGGACGGCCGCGCCGCCTTTCGCAAGGCCAAGCTGGGCTTCGTGTTCCAGTCCTTCCAGTTGCTGCCGCACCTGAACGCGCTGGAAAACGTGATGCTGCCGCTGGAACTGCGCGGCGATGCAGGCGCGCGCGAGAAGGCCGAGGCGATGCTCGGACGTGTGGGGCTGTCGAGCCGGCTGCGCCATTATCCGAAATACCTGTCCGGCGGCGAGCAGCAGCGCGTGGCGCTGGCCCGCGCCTTCGTCACCGAGCCGCCGCTGCTGTTCGCCGACGAGCCCACCGGCAGCCTCGACGCCGCCACCGGCGAGGCCGTGATCCAGCTGATGTTCGAGCTGAACCGCGAACGCGGGTCGACCCTGGTGCTGGTGACCCACGATCCGGCGATGGCGGCGCGTTGCGGGCGGACGGTTACGATTGCGGCGGGGCGTCTGGTGAACTGACCGCAGACGTCACGGGTTGACCAGGGCGTTGTAGACCGCCCGGATCGCCTTCGGCAGCTCGCCCGCGGTCAGCCCGACCGGCCCGCTGCCATCCTCCACCAGCCAGTCCGCCGCCGCGCCGTGCATCCACACGGCGCCCACCGCCGCCTCCCACGCCGGCCAGCCCTGGGCCAGCAGCGCGCCACAGAAGCCCGCCAGCACGTCGCCGCTGCCGCCGGTGGCGAGGCCCGGATTGCCGCTGGTATTGACCGCGACGAAGCCGCCCGGCCGCGCGACCACGCTGCCGGCGCCCTTCAGCACCGCCACGCAGCCGAAGCGCAGCGCCAGTTCGCGCGCGTGTTCCAGGCGATCGGCCTGGACGATGCCCGCGGTGACGCCGAGCAGGCGCGCGGCTTCGAGCGGATGCGGGGTCAGTACTAGCGGGCCGCCGTGCGCCTTCAGGCGCGCCTGCAGTTCCGGCCGCGCCGCCAGCAAATTCAAGGCATCGGCATCCACCACCATCGGCCCGCCGGCGTCGATCGCCTTGCCGAACAGGTGCAGCGCGGCGTCCGCATTGCCCATCCCCGGTCCGGCCACCACCGTGCGTGCTTCGAAGGGCAGGGCGGCGGCGTCGCGGAACATGATCTCGGGCTGGGCCGGATCGAGGGCCATGCCGCCGTCCAGCATCGCCGCGAGCACGCGGCCGGCGCCGCCGTACAGCGCCGCGCGCGCCGCCAGCACCGCGGCGCCCGCCATGCCGCGGGCGCCGCCCAGCACGGCCACGTCGCCGAAGCTGCCCTTGTGCGAATTGCGCCGGCGCGGCATGAGCCGTTCCGCGAACAGCGTGGGCTCGCCAAGCACGGCATGGGCGGATTCCGTATGCAGGCCGTCGGCGCCGAGCATGTCGACGCGGACTGCGCCGGCATGGTCGCAGCCGTCGCCGGTGTGCAGTCCCGGATTGTTGCCGAGGAAGGTGATGGTGTGGGTGGCCGTCACGGCGATGCCGTCCAGGCCGACCACCGCGCCGGTATCGGCATCCAGGCCGCTCGGCACGTCGATGGCCAGCACCGGGCAATCGGCCTGCGCCGTCCATGCCGCCAGCTCGCGCGCCTGGACGGCGAGCGGGCGCGCCAGGCCGATGCCGAACAGGGCGTCGACCACCAGCCGCCACGGCCGCCCGGCCGGGATCGCGTCGACGAAGCGCACACCGGCATCGCGCGCACGCTGCAGCGCCCGGCCGGCTTCGAAGGACGCCGCGCGCTCGCCGGCGAGGTGCAGCGCCTCGACCGC
>CAJYXO010000017.1 GCA_913778765.1 uncultured Massilia sp.
GAGCGGCAGGGCAGGGATCGCGACCCGGGCGCATGTCGGCGGCTCGGGTGCGTCGCCGCCGACCATGCCGGCCAGCAGGCGGTGCATCGATCCGAGCACGCCGATAGCCGTTCCGGGATCGTTGATGCCGGGCGAGAGGGCGCGGCAGCCGATTTCCGACAACACCAGGAGGCCGAAGCGCGGATCGTCGTCGAACTGGCGCTGCGGACCGATGGTGAAGGCGCCGGCGAAGGCCGCGGGATCGGGCGGCGCCTGTTCGCGCGGCACTTCCAGGTAACAGAGCGGCCGGCACTGGCTGACGAACGTACCGGGCAGGACGGCCACGCGGACGTGGGCGCCGCACTTGTCGGCCTCGCGCTGGAGGCGCGCCACGTCGATGTGCTGCAGGTAGCCGATCGTGGCGCCGTGGACAGGGCTGCCGCGCACCGGGCCGGTTGCTTCGACGCCGCCCAGGAAGGGCGCGCGGCGGCGCCGATCGAGTGCGGCCGCGGCGGCATGTTCGACCTTGGCGACGATGGCGCCGACCCGCCCGAGGCGGGCGATGCGGTCGACCCAGCGCACGAAGGTCAACACCACGATTGCCAGCACCAGGGACATCAGGACGAAGAGGGTGAAGCGTCCGGCGCGCCCGTAGTAGCCGTTCATGGCGGCGCTGACGCCGACCACGCTGAAAATGAAGGCGCCGATGAAGGTCGAGAGCGCGTTTTGCGACACGTCGTCGGCGACGATCAGGGGGAAGGCGCGCGCCGTCGCGGTCTGCCCCGCCGTGGCGTAGGCCGAGACCATCGAGGCCACGGCAAACGTGGCGATGCCCAGCATGCTGGCGGCCGTGATTTTCAACAGTTCGATCACGGAATCCTGCGACACGTCCGGCACCTGGCCGTCGATGAAGGAGCGGTCGGCAATGTGCGCGAGCAGGACCCCGGCGACCGACAGCAGGCAGGCTGCCAGCGGCTTGATCCAGAGCCGCTCGCGCAGGCGGCTGATGAGAAAGCGTAAGCGGTCTTGCATGGTGTGCCGAGTGTCGGCCACAGCGCGCCGCGTGTCGGTTCGCTGGCAGACACAGGCGCGCGTAAAGCGCGATATAGTCGCGCAAGGTGCATTTACAAATGGAGCAACGATGCCGGAGTCCGTACCCGTCTTTCTCGTCATTACCGCCCTCATCGCGTGGATGAATGCACGCTTCCTCAAGCTGCCCTCGACCATCGGCGTGATGGCCGCGGCGTTGATGCTGTCGATCGCCGTGCTCCTGCTCGACCGGGCCGGCATCGAAGGCCCGCGCACCTATGCCGGTGAATTGCTGGGCGCGATCGACTTTTCGGATGTCTTGATGGAGGGCATGCTGAGCGTGCTGCTGTTCGCCGGCGCCCTGCAAGTGGACTTGAAGAGTTTGGCGCGCTATCGCTGGCAGGTCGGACTGCTGGCCGCGGGCGGCACGGTCGCGGCGGCCCTGCTGATCGGCGCTGGGCTGTTCGTCCTGCTGCCCTTGTTCTCGCTGCGCTTGCCGCTGCCGTACTGCATGGTCTTTGGCGCACTGATTGCGCCGACCGATCCGATCTCGGTGACCGGTCTGTTGCGCAAGGTGGGTGCGCCGGACAACCTCGAAACCGTGATTTCAGGCGAGTCCTTGTTCAACGACGGGGTCGGCATCGTCGTGTTCAGCGTGATGGCGCAGATGGTGACGCGGCACGACCTGCCCGGCGCCGCGGAGACCGTCGCGCTGCTGCTGCGCGAGGCCGTGGGCGGCATCGCCTATGGCGCCGTGCTCGGCTACGCGACTTACCGGATGCTGAAGTCGATCGACAGCTACCAGGAAGAAGTGCTGATCACGGTGGCAGCCGTACTCGGTGGTTACAGTCTGTCTCACGTGCTGGGCGTGTCGGGACCGCTGGCGATGGTCGCCGCCGGCATCCTGATCGGCAACCTGGGCCGCCGCAAGGCAATGTCGGACCAGACCCGCGAGCATGTCGACCAGTTCTGGGAGCTGCTTGATTCGATGCTGAATGCGGTGTTGTTCGTGCTGATCGGCCTGGAGGCGCTGGTGTTGCCGTTTTCGCTCTCCCTGTTCGGCGCGGGCCTGGTCGCGGTATGCGTGACGTTGGGGGCGCGCCTGATCACGGCCGGCGTTCCAATCGCGGCGCTGGGGCGGCGTTCAGGATTGCCACTCGGTGCCTGGCAGGTGCTGACCTGGGGAGGCCTGCGCGGCGGCATCTCGGTGGCGCTGGCGCTGGTGTTGCCGGCCGGGGCGGAGCGCGACGCCCTGGTCACGATCACCTATATCGTGGTCGTGTTCTCGGTGCTTGTGCAGGGACTCAGCATCGAGCGGCTGGTGCGCAAACTGGTACCCTGCGATGCCGCTTGACGGCCGCCGCGCCTAAGAGCGTTCCGTCAAGACCAGCGGCATGCCGCGCGCCCAGCGGTTGGACGACAGCGAGAAGCTCAGCGCGCGCACCTGGTGATACCAGCCGGCCGGCACGTAGAGCATGTCGCCGGGCTGGACCAGCACCTCGACGATGCCGGCCCGGCGCGCCAGCGGGAAGGCCTCGAAGTCCGGCGCTTCGGGATCGAAGGGCGATCCGAACAGCACCGGATTGGCTTCGCGCGTGTACAGGAATTCGTCGTGGTGGGGCGGGGCCAGGAAGATCCTTTTCGTACCCCAGATCTGGGCGAAGATATTGTCGTCGTAGTCGCAGTGCAGCGGCGTCACCGTGCGCGCCGGGCCGAGCCAGAAGCGCGGCGGTCCCATCTTCTCGAAGTAGGCCGGCCAGTGGCACATGGTGTTCAGCTCGCGCAGTTCCAGATTGCCGACGTAGGGCGGCAGGCCGCTCTGCGGCGCGGCGTTCGGGTCCAGGCTCAGGTCCAGATACGCGCGCAGCGGCATGTCCTGCATCGCGCGGTCCGGCGCGAAGGCCGTGGCGACGTAATCGCCGACCCTTGCGCGCACCGGCACATCGCCGAAGCGTTCGCGCAGCGCGGCCGGCGTCAGCGCGCACAGCGGCCAGCGCTTCACCGTGCCGGCCATCAGGAAGGGCAGGCCCTGCAAGGCGCGCGCACGGAAGGCGGCGCCAGCCAGCCTGCCGACGCGCGGCACTTCCGTGATCGCCGGCAGTGCACGCGATGCTGCGCGAATCGCCTCGCGCATCCACTGGATCGACTCGACCCCGCGCACCTGCGCGGCCTTCTGCTCGCGCACCGCCGCCGGCGGCAAGTCGAGCCGCGGCGGCAGGCGCCCGCTGCTGCTGCCTTCGCTCATCAGGCCGCGCGCGCGACCGGCTGCGGGTCTTGCGCCGCCATCGCGATCTGCCGGTTCACCGCCGACAGCACGGCCTTGAAGGACGCGGTCAGGATATTGCTGTCGATGGCGGCGCCGAACAGGGTCGGGCCGTTCCCGAGGCGCAGCTCGACGTAGCAGGCGGCCCTGGCGTCGGCGCCGGAGCCGATCGCGTGCTCGTGGTAGTCCATCAGGCGGATGTCCAGGCCGAGCGCGTTGACGAAGGCGTCGATCGGCCCGTTGCCCTGGCCGTGGCGGCTGGCCGTCACGCGCTCATGTTCGACCCGCATCTCTACCTGCGCGTCGATGTCGACGCGGTGCTCGCCCGCGCTGTCCTCGACCATGCGGTGCGAGACGTAGCGCCAGGACGGGTTCTCCTGGTCGAAGTACTCGCGGGCGAACAGGGCGTGGATGCTCGACGCGGCGATTTCGGTGCCGGTGGCGTCCGCATGGCGCTGGACCACGCGCGAGAATTCGATCTGCAGGCGGCGCGGCAGTTCGAGGCCGTATTCCTGCTCGAGCAGGTAGGCCATGCCGCCCTTGCCGGACTGGCTGTTGACGCGGATGACGGCGTCGTAGCTGCGGCCCAGGTCTTGCGGATCGATCGGCAGGTAGGGCACTTCCCAGAGCGCATCCGCCTTCTGCACCGCGAAGCCCTTCTTGATCGCGTCCTGGTGCGAGCCGGAGAAGGCGGTGAACACGAGGTCGCCCACATACGGATGGCGCGGGTGCACCGGAATCTGGTTGCACTCTTCGACCAGCTGGCGCACCGCGTCGATATCGGAGAAGTCCAGGCCCGGATGCACGCCCTGGGTGTAGAGGTTCAGCGCCAGGGTCACCAGGTCGACGTTGCCGGTGCGTTCGCCGTTGCCGAACAGGCAGCCTTCGACGCGGTCGGCGCCGGCCATCACGGCCAGCTCGGCGGCGGCGACGGCGGTGCCGCGGTCGTTATGCGGGTGCACGCTGATGGTGAGGCTGTCGCGCCGCTCCAGGTGGCGCGACATCCATTCGATCTGGTCGGCGTAGACGTTCGGGGTGCTGGCCTCGACGGTCGAGGGCAGGTTGACGATCAGCTTGTTCTGCGGGGTCGGCTGCCAGACTTCGCTGACGGCGTCGACGATGCGCTTGCTGAATTCCAGTTCGGTGGTCGAGAAGGACTCCGGCGAATATTCCATGCCCCAGTGGGTCTCGGGGTGCTGCGCCACCAGTTCCTTGATCAGGCGGGCGCCGTTCACGGCGATCTGCACGATCTCGTCCTGGCTCATGCCAAACACCACGCGGCGGAACACCGGCGCCACCGAGTTGTAGACGTGGACGATGGCGCGCTTGGCGCCGATGCAGGACTCGACGGTGCGGCGGATCAGCTCTTCGCGCGCCTGGGTCAGGACGATGATGCTGACGTCGTCCGGGATGCGATTCTCTTCCACCAGCATCCGCACGAAGTCGAAGTCGGTCTGCGAAGCCGACGGGAAGCCGACCTCGATTTCCTTCACGCCGATCTTGACCAGCTGCTCGAAGAAGCGCAGCTTTTTCTCCGGGCTCATCGGCTCGATCAGGGCCTGGTTGCCGTCGCGCAGGTCGGTGCTCATCCAGATCGGCGGTGCGGTGATGGTGCGGCTCGGCCACTGGCGGTCGGCCAGCTGGACGGCGGGGAAGGGACGGTATTTGGCGGCGGGGTTGGTCAACATGGCGAAGCTCCTGATCGTTGGTCTGTTTCTGAATTCGGCGAAGGTGTGGCGCGGGCTGCCGGACGGGCCACGATGCGCTAGGCCCGGCAACCGATCGGTAGCGATAGCAGGAATGGCAGGAAGGACGGCAGCGCGCGTTCGCCGGCAGACGGCAGGAAGGCTCCGGCGATGGTGAAACTGGTGGTGGATTCGGTCGTGGCAAACATCTTTACAACTTTCCTGGGGCTACGGGTTCCGGCGGGAGCCGGGCGGGATCGAGGCGCGTTTTATGCGCGTAGTAGCAGGCGTGCCGGCGATAGCGCGCCGGTCAGCGGTAGGGAAGTCGACGGATGCAGGCGGGAGAACATTTCTTCACTTTATGTGAATTTTGTTTGGTGTGTCAAGCGTTCATTGGCTTGACGTTTGGTTACGATGCAAAAGTTTCTCAAAAGATTGTTGAGATCTGTCAAACGCAGGAAGCGCCATGGTGGCAAATTATTCGCTTTTGATCTGTCCTTTCCGCTGCACGTGCCGCATGACGCGCACGAGAACATTGAGGAGCCGCCATGCCAGTACTGAACGGATTGGACACGACCATCGAGCTGACCCGCCACGCAAGCGCATTGCGGGCGCAAGGCTACGATTTCGCGATGCGCTATTACAGCAACAACGCGGCCAAGAATTTGTCGCTGGGAGAGGCGCGCGCGCTGTCAGGCGCCGGCCTGAAGATCGGGGTGGTGTGGGAGACGTCCGGCACCCATGCCGGCTTCTTCAGCCGCGCCCAAGGCCTGGCCGACGGCGCCCAGGCCTGGCGGATTGCGCGCGACGTCATCGGCCAGCCCTTCGGTTCGGCGATCTACTTCGCGGTCGACTACGACCCGACCCAGGCCGACCTCGACGGGGTGATCAGCAACTACTTCACCGGCGTGCATGCGGCGCTGTACGTCGCCAACGAGGGCGAGCCGTCCTATCGCGTCGGCGTGTACGGCTCCGGCCTGTGCTGCGGCGCGCTGGTCGAACGCGGCCAGGCCAGCCTGAGCTGGCTGTCGCACTCGACCGCCTTCGCCGGCTCGCGCCAGTACGCCGAGCAGAAGCGTTACGACCTGATCCAGATGCTGCCGGCGCGCATCCTCGGGGCGGACGGGACGGTGCTGAGCATCGATCCCGACGCCACCCATCCCGACAAGGATGCCGGCCTGTTCGGCGTACCGCTGTCTTGAGCGGCGCTCAGGCGACCTGCACGCGCGCTTCGCCTTCGGCCATCCGTCCGATCACGGCGGCATGGCCGAAGCCTTCGCGCGCGAACAGGGCCAGCACGTCGTCGACGCTGTCCGGGCTGCAGGATACCAGCAGGCCGCCGGAGGTCTGCGGGTCGGTCAGCAGCACGCGCTGGCTGTCGCTCACGGCGCCGGCCAGGTCGACGTCCATGCCATAGGCGTCCCAGTTGCGGCCGGAGGCGCCGGTAAAGTAGCCGTCATGCGCCAGCTGCTCGACGCCGGGCAGCAGCGGGATCTTCGCCATGTCCAGTTGCGCAGTCAACTTCGCGCCGCGCGCCAGCTCCAGCAGGTGGCCCAGCAGGCCGAAGCCGGTGACGTCGGTCAGCGCGTGCACGCCTTCCAGTTCCGCCAGCGCCTTGCCGGGCTTGTTCAGCTTGGTGGTGTTGGCGATCATCGCGGCGTAGCCGTCCGCGTCCAGCTTGTCCTTTTTCAGCGCGGCCGACAGCACGCCCACGCCCAGCGGCTTGCCGAGCACCAGCACGTCGCCGGCGCGCGCATCCGCGTTGCGCTTGACCCTGGACGGATGGACCAGCCCCATCACCACCAGGCCGTAGATCGGCTCGACCGAGTCGATGGTATGGCCGCCGGCGATCGGGATGCCGGCTTCGGCGCAGATCGATTCGCCGCCCTGGATGATCTTGCCGATGGTCTCCAGCGGCAGCTTGTTGACCGGCATGCCGACCAGGGCCAGCGCCATGATCGGCGTGCCGCCCATCGCGTAGACGTCGGAGATCGCATTGGTGGCGGCGATGCGGCCGAAGTCGAACGGGTCGTCGACGATGGGCATGAAGAAGTCGGTGGTGGCGATCAGGGCCTGCTCGTCGTTCAGCTTGTAGACGGCGGCATCGTCGGCGGTCTCGATCCCGACCATCAATTCCTTCGGCACCGGGA
>CAJYXO010000018.1 GCA_913778765.1 uncultured Massilia sp.
GTGTGCTGATTCTCGCCGGCGGCGCGCAGCAGGTCAGCGAGGCGGCCAGCGTGCAAAAGCCCTACCTGGCCCTGGCCGCCGCCTTGCTGCTGCTGGCGCTGCTGTTCGCCTTCGCCCTCCTGCCGAAGATCGAGCATGCCGGCGACGGCGCGGTGCAGTCCGGCCGTGCCAGCGCGAGCTCGGTGCTGGCCCATCCGCACCTGCTGCTGGGGACGATCGGCATCTTCCTGTACGTGGGCGGCGAAGTCAGCATCGGCAGCTTCCTGATCAACTTCATCGGCGAGCCGCACATTGCCGCGCTGCCGGCGGCGGACGCCGCCCACTACGTCAGCTATTACTGGGGCGGCGCCATGGTCGGCCGCTTCGCCGGCTTCGCGGTGATGCGCTACGTCAGCCCGGGCAAGACCCTGGCCTTCAACGCCGCCGTGTCGATCGCGCTGATCGCGGTCGCCATCTTCGGCCACGGCCAGACCGCCATGTGGGCCATCCTCGCGGTCGGCCTGTGCAATTCGATCATGTTCCCGACCATCTTCAGCATGGCCTTGTACCGGCTCGGCGCCTTTACCGGCCAGGCCTCGGGCATCCTGTGCATGGCGATCGTCGGCGGCGCCGTCGTGCCCTTCGTGCAGGGCCTGCTGGCCGACGCCATCGGCCTGCAGTGGTCCTTCGCCGTGCCGGCAGCCTGCTATGCCTTCATCCTGTATTTCGGCCTGAAGTTCGCCGGCCTGTACCGAAGCGGCGCGCAGGCCTGACCCCGCATCGGAACCAACGGGCCTGCCGCCGGTCTCACTCCTGATAAGGCAGGGGAGGAGATCTGCGCATGAACCCGGGTATTCGCGACGGCACCATCCCGGCGGAGCTCGAGCATACCTGCGCGCAGGAGCCGATTCATCTGCTGGGCACGGTGCAGTCCTACGGCTTCCTGATGGTCGTGGACCTGGCGAGCCGCTGCATCGTCCAGGTCTCGGCAGGCATCCTGCGCCACTGGCCGGGATTGCAGGATGCCGGCGCGCTGCTCTCGCGGCCGCTGTCCGAATGGGCCGCCGCCACGGAGGAGCCGGCGTCCTTCGACGTCGCCTCCGTCATCGGCTACCTGCCGACATCGCACCCGGTCGCCTTGCCCTGGCGCCCGCGCTTCGAGCAGACCGCTGCAGTATCCGTCGAACCCCTGGCGGCCCAGCCCGTGCCGGTGCAATGGGAATGCCTCGGCCACCGCTGCGGGGAGTACGCGGTGATCGAATGGCTGCCGGTGAACGTCGAGCTGGACGAGATGCGGCGCCAGCAGCGGATCTTCGCCGACTTCGGCGACATCATGGCGCGCCTGCGCCGCGTCGAAGGGCTCCACGCCTTCTTCCAGCGCTGCGTGCAGGTGATCCAGGAGGTCAGCGGCTTCGACCGCGTGATGCTGTACCGCTTCCTGCCGGATGGCTGCGGCGAAGTCGTGGCCGAGCACACTTCCGGCCAGTACCAGCAAAAATACCTGGGACTGCGCTTCCCGGCGAGCGACGTGCCCGCCCAGGCGCGCGCGCTCTACCTGGCCAACCGGCTGCGCGTGCTGGCGGACGTGGAAGCCTCGACCGATGCGCTGGTGCCGCCGCTGCTGCCGGACGGCGCGACGCTCGACCAGAGCCACTGCATGCTGCGCGGCCTGTCCGAAGTGCACCTGGCCTATCTGCGCAACATGCACGTGCGCGCCACGTTGACCCTGTCGGTGGTCTGCGATGACAGGCTGTGGGGTTTGATCGCCTGCCATCACCACCGCCCAAGGACGCCGCCGAACCAGCTCAGGGAAGGCATGCGCCAGCTGTCGGAGCTGCTGGCCGAAATCGCCAGCATGCGCATCGAGGCGCTGTCGCACCTGGACTCGGTGCGGCATCGCCTGGCGCTGGACCGCCTGCTGAACCAGTTCCACCAGGCCCTGATCCAGGATGGCGATATCCCGAACGTGCTGGAGCGCTGGCTGCCCAGGCTGCTGCCTGCCTTTCATGCCAGCACGCTGGGGGTACAGATCGGTACCCTGGCCTGCGTCGGCGGGCCGGGCAGGCGGCGCGGCGCGGTCCACCAGGTCCTCGACGAGATCGGGACGCGGCTGGACATGCACCAGCGCAGCCCGGCGGTCCACGAGTGGGACGACCTGCTGGTGTCCAGCTGGCACGCGCTGACCTACCTGCCTGAAGCGGCGGGCCTGATGCTTGCCCAGCGCTACGACGATGACACCATCTTCTGCTTCGTGGCGCGGCCGGAAGTGGTGCGGGAGGTGCGCTGGGGCGGCGAGCCGGTGAAGGACGTCGTCCCTTCGCCGGACGGGCGCGTGCGCCTGGAGCCGCGCCATTCCTTCGCGGTGTGGCAGGAATCGGTGCGCGGCCGCTCGGACCCCTGGCTGCCGGGCGATGCCGAGGCGCTGCAGCAGCTGCTGCAGATCCTGAGCGAAGTGAACAAGCTGCAGGTCAACCGCAAGATGCAGGAAACCCTGCACTGGCGCGCCCACCACGACCACCTGACCGGCCTGTACAACCGCCGGGCGATGGAGGACGAGGTGTCGCGGCGCCTAAAAGACGGCCAGTACGATACCGCGCTGATGCTGCTCGACCTGGACCACTTCAAGAGGATCAACGACAGCTACGGCCATGAAACGGGTGATCTCGTGCTGCAGCAGCTCAGTTCCCGGCTGAAGGCGGTGATGCGCGAGCGCGACGTGCTGGCGCGGCTCGGCGGCGATGAATTCATGCTCCTGCTGCAGATTCCGCACCCGAACGCCGCCACCGCGCTGACCTTTGCCGAGCGCGCGCACCAGGCCGTGGCCGCGCCCTTCGAGGTCAAGGGCCAGCAGTTCCGGCTGGGGATCTCGGTGGGGATCGCGATCCCGCCGGCGCACGGCCGCACCGTCAGCGAACTGCTGCGCCATGCCGACCTCGCGCTGTACCAGGCCAAATCGCTGGGCCGCAGCCGCAGCGTGGTGTTCGAGCTGGCGATGGCCTCGGACCAGCGCGACTACTATCTGCTCGAACGCGACCTCGACGACGCCGTCGAACGCAACCAGCTGTCGCTGGTGTTCCAGCCCAAGGTGGACCTGATCAGCAGCAGGGTGGTCGGCCTCGAAGCCCTGGTGCGCTGGAACCATCCGACCCGCGGCCAGAACAGCCCCGGCGCCTTCATCCCGATCGCCGAGAACAGCGACCAGATCATCCGCATCGACCGCTGGGTGATGCGCAGCGCGATCGCGGAACAGGCGCGCCTGCGCGCGCATGGCCTCACCCGGCTGCCGATCGCGATCAACCTGTCGATCGCGGACATCCTGTCGCCGGACCTGGTTGCCTACCTGCGCGACCTGCTGGAAGAGTACGAGGTGCCGCCGTCGGCGCTGGAAATCGAAGTGACCGAGTCCTGCCTGATGCGCGAGCTGGGCGAAACCCAGAGCGTGCTGCGGGCCCTGAACGAGACCGGCATCGCCACCGCGCTGGACGATTTCGGCACCGGCTTTTCGTCGCTGAGCTACCTGCGCCAGCTGCCGCTGCAGTGCCTCAAGATCGACCAGTCCTTCACCCGCAACCTGCTGCAGGACACGAACGCGGAAAAGCTGACCCAGGCCATCGTCGCGATGGGAAATGCCCTGAAGATGACCATCGTGGCCGAAGGCGTGGAAAGCCGCGAGCAGATGAACTGGCTGCTCGCCCACGGCTGTCACATCGGCCAGGGCTATTTCTTCAGTCCCCCGGTGCCGGCCGAAGACGTGCATCAGGTGATCGAGCGGATCGAGGTGCGGTTGACGGGGTGATACTCGGGAGTTTTACTGCGGTGCCAGTTGATCCGCGTCGCCTGAGATCGGTAGTAGACCTGTGGCTGGCACTTTACCCCGGTCGGCAGCATCTATATGTATCGACCACGCCTAGGCATTCAGCCGGTGATTAGCGCATGCTAGTTGGCCTGTCCTCCATTCCCGAGTAACGATTTTTAATTGATCAGAGAGAAAAAATACAGTTATCTGACCATCTTCCGTGAAGTTAGGAACGTCGAGCAATTTCTCGCGAACACTAACCTAATTTTTAAAACGCCATTACGCCTCAAGATAAAAGATCATCCTGCATCATGTAAATTTCGCGATTACTGCTCGATCGGCATTACATTAGTTGAATTAAGCTCAAGATGCGCATGTCTAGGATAACTGAGTCCCAACCCTGAAACGGGAATATTCCTCTTCCGATTCATCGCCAGGTATCACAAGGGCGAAACGCAAGTGCATATCAGACCGCTATTGTAGAGTGCTCAAAGCGGGCCGATCGAGCGGCCTCATAGGCCGATGACAGCCTTCCATGTGGATCTGCAGGTTCCAAAGAAAAGATTGGAATGCCATTGGCGGTATCCGCCCAATAAACACGCTTTTCATATCTTCCCCATCGATAACGAGGATGATCTTTCTGGTATTTTAAAGCGTAGTAGCGAATGTCAAGTTCGACTAGGATTTTCCTCCGATTCTCACTATCCTCAATGCCAATGTATTCGCTGCCAAAGGTGTGAGAAATAAATGGTGGCAAATCAGTGCTTAGTATCCAATTCCACATCCAAAAATCAAAGGCAGGTGCGGACCACATTGACCAAGGCTTTCCTCCGAATGCTTCAATGTTGAATCCAGAAACAGGCCATTCGCCAAAGTCACGACCGTTGTACTTAAGGGACTCAACATTCATCACGCCAGAAGCAATCACAACCAATTGTTTGGCCTCCTCGCTCAACAAGAATGCACGATCCCGTTCCGCGTCTGTCGGTGCTTGGCCCTTCACTTCGAAAAAGCAGCTCATCGACGGAAGCCAGAAGTCGGGAAGGTACCAAGTTCCGTCACTGAGTTTATATCCCTCTTTCTCGTACTCCCATGGAATGCCTATAGCATCAAAAAAGACAGCCCAGCGAGCCTCTAATCTGGACCGAAAGAAACACTTTTTATAGCGGGTTTGGATGGGTTGCATAAGGAAATAGTCGGATAGATGTTAAGGAAAAGACTTGTGGGCTGTATAGTCCGGGCGGAAACTAACAACCGACACAGAATCCTCGATCTTCTGCCAATTACACGCTCCAAACCTGCTAGGCGTGAACAACGTGAAAATTGATCGATTCTGTCACGATACCTAATGACGTTATTCCTTGCTAAACAGTCTCGTCCAAAAACCTGCTCTCTTCTCTGGTGCTGCGGCAGAATTCAAGGTGGATGGCTTTCTCAAAGGATCGGAAATCTCAGGCCCTAGTGCTCCAAACTGTTCTTGTCTTATTCTTACTTCGGCGGAATTGTTTAGCAAGGCCTTTGATGCAATAGTCCCGAGAAGCGAGGTCAACTCTTGTTCGAAACCCATAGAGATGTCCGTCGCTCCACTTCGGGCATGCGCAATCTCGTGAAGCAAGACGGACGAGTAGATTTCGAGGGAGGCAAGTTCGCTACGTTTGATAATGATTTCCGAGCCGGTCCAAAGACCGCGCGCTTCCGAGAAACTGCCTGTCTCGGGTCGCATCGTTTCCGAAATCTTCACCGATTGAACCTTGGACGGAAGCCCACCGACGAGGGCGGCGATTCGGTCGGTCATGTCTAATACTGACCTCTCAGTCTCATCTAGCTTTTCGGGGGAGAGGAATTTAAATTCAAAGCTTTCGTTCCATTGGGAGACGAAATTGCTCAAATCCTGGATCGGTTTGCCTTTCGTATCAACCTGTCCCGACAGCTTCTCCTTGACGGTGTTGGGGATTGTAATGATCTGTCGGCCGCTTGCACGCGCCTCCTCCACGAAACGAGGGGCACTCATGATCTCGTCGTCAGTTAGGAACAGGACGTTTCCTGCGGCATTGGTGATCTTCGAGGCATGCACAGAGACATCCGTCCACTTCATTTCGTCGTGAAGCGTTCCGCTCCCGAAGTTGCCCAAGTCATCCACTAAAGGCTTGGCGACGGCTTCAGAAGAGGAGGCGAGCAGGATTGACTTCACTCGGTCGGAGTAGGCAGACCTCCCGACATTAGTCCTTTCTCGGTTGAGAGCTTTCTTGATGGCGGCAGTCAGCGAGGTAATATTGTAAGAAAAAAGAAAGTTCTCCTCCTCAGCTACGCGGATGCCGTTGATATAGATGTAGGCGACCTTGCCTGCTTTGCGGAGGACTTCTCCGTATTGGGTCTGTTCAAGCGTATCCTCACCCGAAAATCGCAAGAATAGCCGCTTAGCCTTGTCTAGGTCCTCGTCAGAGCATCCCTTTAGGATGAACTCGGTCCCCACGAATGCTGGATCGGAAGGCGCGGAGATGCAGGCATGCAAGGTGATGACATCAGAGAAGTCGTGCTTCTCGGAGCGGTCAAACGAGACATCACAGAATTTAGAGCGGATGCGCGTCGCAATGCCTAAGCGGTCGAATGTGGCCAGAGCATCTTTCAACCCCACGCCGAACTTCCCTATGAGGCCAGGATGATCAAGTTTTTCTTGATTCTCGTTCATCGTGAAGTGCTCGTGTTTTAGACCACGGCCAAAGTCCCTGATGCTCCACTGGTCCTCGCCGATACGGGTAATAGCGATTTCCTTAGTGCCGCTCAGAATCTGCTCGTCGAGGGCGTTAGCGATGATTTCCCGCACAGCATGGAATCCCTCCCAGTTTTCGAGCATGCGGTCGATATTAAGGTCGAATTTTTTCATCTCCTCAGCATATCGCTTGCTTACTTGAATGGAAACAAATTTTGGCAACAACAGGGGGCATTGCTGACAGATGAATAAACGGTGTGCGAGAGTTGCTGGCGTGACTTGGGAAATGGACTGGAGCCGAGGACTACAAGCCCCAGAAACGACAACGCCCACTCGCAGGAGTGGGCGTGATGTCGATATCTTGGTGGCCCGGGGCGGAATCGAACCACCGACACAAGGATTTTCAATCCTCTGCTCTACCAACTGAGCTACCAGGCCAAGGCGGCGAATTGTAGCACACCGCCGCGGCTGAGCGGAAGTCTCAACGCTGCGCGTGCTGGCGGTCGAGCGCCAGCCGCGCTTCCTTGCGGCCCTCGGCTTCCTTGAAGCGGCGTTCTTCCTCCGGCGTGGAGGGCGCCAGCTTCGGCACCGGCACCGGCTTCTTGTCGTCGCCGACCGCCACCATGGTGAAGAAGCAGCTGTTCACGTGGCGCACTTCCTGGGTGCGGATGCCTTCGGCCAGCACCTTGATGCCGATTTCCATCGAGCTGCGGCCGGTGTAGTTGACGGCCGCCAGGAAGGTCACCAGCTCGCCCACGTGGATCGGCTGGCGGAAGGTGACCTGGTCGACGCTCATCGTCACCACGTAGGCGCCGGCATAGCGGCTGGCGCAGGCGTAGGCGACCTGGTCGAGCAGTTTGAGGATGTGGCCGCCGTGGACGTTGCCGGAAAAGTTGGCGGTGTCCGGGGTCATCAGCACCGTCATGCTGAGCTGGTGGCTGGGAAGATTCATGACTGTTCCTTGTCGATCAACGGGTGCCGACCATGCCGCGCACCGAAGCATTCAGTTTGGCGGGATCATAGCCCACGCCGTCCTTGAACACGATTTCCACGTTCTCGATGTCGTGGATGCGCCGGCCCGGATCGCCATTCACGACGATCAGGTCGGCGTTCTTGCCGGCTTCGACGGTGCCGATGCGGTCCAGCCGGCCCAGGTAGCGGGCGCCGTTCGCGGTCGCGACCTGGATCGCTTCGACCGGGGTGAAGCCGGCTTCGACCAGCAGCTCGACTTCGCGGTGGTCGCCGAAGCCGGGCAGCACGCCGCCGTTGCCGGTTGGGTCGGGACCGGCCAGCAGCAGGCCGCCGGCACGCACGAAGGCCAGTTCGAAGGCCATCTCTTTCTTCAGCGCCGCCTCCAATTTGGCAGCACGCTCCGGGGACGCTGACGCGGCCCCTCTCGCTGCAAGGTGGCTGCGCAACGATTCGGCCGACATCATCGCCTGCTGGCGCCTCGATAGCACCGGGCGCGTGGCGACGAAGGATTCGAACACCGGGAGGGTGGAAGTGATCGCCACCTTGCGCGCCACCAGTTCCCTGATCAGGCCTTGTACTTCCGGGCTCGATATCTCCAGCTTTTCCCACGAGGCGGCGATGTCGGCGCCGGGCGGGCACACGTCCTTCTTTTTATTCGGGACGAATTCCGTGTCGGTGAAGACGGGGCCGTGCTCGAGATTATCGATGCCGAGCTTTGCCGCCTGGCGGTAATCGACCGAGCACAGATGGCCGGTGAGCCTGGCGCCGTGCTTGTGCGCTTCCTCGACGGCGGCGCCCAGCACGTCGGCCGGGATGTTCATGTACGCCTTGAACGAAGTCGCGCCTTCGCCGGCCCAGAAGGCGACGGTGCGGCGCGCCTGCGCGATGTCGTCCATCGCCGTCATCTGCGGGAAGAAGCTGGCCTTGCCTTCGAGGTAGGGGCCGGTGACGTCGATGTGAGGACCGGGAATCTGGCCGGCGTCGATCAGGCGCCGGATGTTCAGGTCCGTATAGGGCTCGACGCTGCCGGTGGTGCGCATGGTGGTCACGCCGGCGGCCAGGTACATGCGCGGCGCCGAGAAAGCGATCTCGGTGACGAAGAAGCCGGGCGGCGGGATCTTGTCGTCCTCGTCGAGGTTGATCGAGGCCGTGTACATCAGGTGGTTGTGCATGCCGACCAGGCCGGGCAGCACGGTGCGGCCATGCAGGTCCAGCACCTGGGCGCCGGCCGGCGGCGGCGCCGACGCATCGATCACCGCGTCGATGCGACCGCCGCGCACGATCACGGTGCGGTCTTCGAGCGCCGGCGCGCCGGTGCCGTCGATCACGCGCACGTGGGTCAGGGCCAGCAGCGGCGCGTCGACCTTGATGAATTTGCTGACTTCGGCGGAAGGGGAGGGCGCAGTTGCATTCTGCGCCTGCGACGGGGCGCCGGCGCACAGGAAACCGGCCAGCAGGGCCGGCATGGTGCGTAAGTACCGAAGTTTCATGGGGTCTCCTCGAGCATGACAGCGCATGCTGACATGGAAACCCCGCTCAGGCAACCGCCGCCTCAGGCGACGGTCAGGGCGCGCTGCCGCGACAACGAGGACGAGGAAGCCTCGGCCTGGAACACCGCCACCAGGTCCTGCAGCATGAGCGACTGCTCCTGCATCGCGCGGGTGGCGGCCGCCGATTCCTCGACCAGCGCGGCGTTCTGCTGGGTGCTGGCGTCCATCTGGCCGATCGACTTGTTGACCTGGGCGATGCCGCTGGCCTGCTCGCGGCTGGAGGCGAGGATGTCGTTCATGATGGTGCTGACGCGGTCAATGCCGGCGACGATGCCCTGCATGGTCTGGCCGGCCTTGCCGGCAAGCGTCGATCCCTCGGCCACGCGGCTGGTCGAGTCGTCGATCAGCGCCTTGATCTCCTTGGCCGCGGCGGCCGAGCGCTGGGCCAGCGCGCGCACTTCGCCGGCCACCACGGCAAAGCCGCGTCCCTGTTCGCCGGCGCGCGCCGCTTCCACCGCCGCGTTCAGCGCCAGGATATTGGTCTGGAAGGCGATGCCGTCGATGACGCCGATGATGTCGGCGATGCGCTTCGAGGACTGGTCGATCGCGCCCATGGTGTCGACCAGCTGGCCGACCATCTCGCCGCCCTGGCGCGCGACGTCCGAGGCCTGCGCCGCCAGCGCGTTGGCCTGTTCGGCGTTGTCGGCGCTGTGCTCGATGCCCTGGGTCAGCTCCTCGATCGAGGATGCGGTTTCCTCCAGCGCCGCGGCCTGGCTTTCGGTGCGCTGCGACAGCTCCTGGGCTTCGCTCGTCATCACCGCGATCGATTCGCCCATCGCCGAGGTGCCCTGGCGGACCTGGCCGACGATGCCGGACAGGCTGTCGCGCATGCGCGCCAGGCCGGCCAGCAGGCTGCCGCTGTCGCCGTCCTTCAGCGGCACCTCGACGCGCAGGTTGCCGGCCGCGATTTCGGCGGCCACGGAGGCGGCCAGCGCCGGCTCGCCGCCCAGGCGGCGGAACAGGGCGCGCGCGAACACGCTGCCGGCGACGATGCTGAGCACCAGGGTGGCGAAGCACATGATCATCTGCTCGGTCCTGCTGTGCGCGGCCTTGTCGAGCACCTGGTCGGTCTGGGCCGTGATCTCCTTCTGCTGCAGCAGCTGCATCTCTTTCACCTTGCCGATGTAGCGCTCCATGACGCCGGCGAAGGTCTGGTCGTACAGCGCGCGCGCTTCGTCGGTCTTGCCTTCGGCCTTCAGCGCCATCATGCGGTCGCGCGCCGCCACGTAGGCGTCGCGCGCCGCACCGATCTCCGCGTACAGCGCCTTTTCCGTGGCATTGTCGAGCAGCTCGCCAACCTGCTTCTGCAGCTCGGTGGTGTGCTTCGACTGCTCCGCGGTCTCGCTGGCGAAGTAGGTCGCGAGTTCGGGATCGGCGGAGCGGACCACGGCCGCGGTGCGCTTGGCCGACACCGAAATGTTCAGGAGCCAGTTCGACACCAGCCTTTCCTTGGCCAGCGGCCGGTGGGTCAGCTGGTTGGTGTCGTCGGACAGCACTTGCAGGCGCCAGATGGCGACCGAGGTCGACAGGAAGGACATGGCGATCACGACGGCGAAAGCCAGGCGTAGCTGGGTCCGTACGCTGGCGGTAGAGATGGATGGCACCGCGGCTCCTTGTAAAAATGATTACCCGAAGCGAATAATATGTACTGACAGTCAATCTTTGTCCAGAATTTCCTGTCTGTCAGGCAATACCGACAGGGGGCTGTGGTCTTGCCGCATCGGATTGTGTCGGCGTCTGCTAGGATGGTGTCATGTCCATCCTGCTCGTCCCCGGCTTCATGGCCGATGAAACCCTGTGGCGCGACCTCGAGGCGCCGCTGGCGCGCTTCGCGCCGATCCATTACGCCGACCTTCGCCACGACGACTCGATCGAGGCGATGGCGCGCCGCGCCCTGGAAAGCGCACCGCCGTCCTTCCTGCTGGTGGGCTTTTCGATGGGCGGCTACGTCGCCCGCGACATCGCCCGCCTGGCGCCGGAGCGGGTCCGCGCGCTGGTCCTGATCGCCACCTCCACGCGGCCCGACACGCCGGCCATGCGCCAGCGAAAAGGCGCAATCGGCAATGCCGCACCGAGCATCGCCTTCAGCGGCTTGAGCCGCACGGCGGTGGCGACGTCATTGCATCCGAAGGACCGCGACAACGAGGCCTTGATCGAGCGCGTGCGCGGCATGGGCACGCGCCTGGGCGGCGAGGTGTTCCGGCGCCAGTCGATGCTGGAGCGGCCCGGCGACCTCCATCGCCTGCACGAGATCCGATGCCCGACCCTGGTGGTGGCTGCGAGCGACGACCAGCTGCGCAGCATGGAGGAGGCGCGCGAGCTGCAGGCCGGGATCCCGGGCGCCGTCCTCGACGTCATCGAGGACAGCGGCCACATGATCCCGATCGAGGCGCCGCAGCGGCTGGCCGAGACGATCGTGCCCTGGCTGGCCCGTCATCAGGGGCCGTAAGGCGTGTAGACGATGCCGTTGGCGATCAGCTCGGCGGTGCCGTCGATGTTTTCCTTGCTGTCGCTGAAGAAGCCCAGCACGTAGTTCAGCGGCGCCTGCTTGGTGTCGAGGATGTTCAGCCAGTACTCGTAGCCGGCCTGGTCCGGCTCCCGGTGCAGGATGTTCTTGTACAGGCGCATGACGATGTCGGCATTGCTCGGCGCGCTGCCGTACAGATCGATGAATTCCTGCGAGTGCACGAAGCCGTCGGCGACGCCCTGCAGGGTAGCGTCGCCGTCGAGCCGCTCGATCCAGTAGCCGAGGCCGGCCAGGTCCGGCGTGCGGTCGAAGGCGGCGCGGTAGATCCGGTAGGCCTGGGCGGCCACGCCATCGAGGTCGAGCGCCACCATCTTGTCGGCGAAGCTGATCCGCTCGACACCCTGCAGCGTGTCGGCGCCGTCGCTCACGCTGCCGGTGCGCTGGTCGGCCACGTGCCAGCCGCTGGCGTCGTGGGTGATCTTATAGTTCTCCAGCTTGCCGCCGTAGGTGGCGGTGTCCTTGCCGTCGCCGCCGATCAGCAGGTCGGCGCCGCCGCCGCCGTGCAGGATGTCGTTGCCGGCGCCGCCGTCGAGCTTGTCGTCGTTGGCGCTGCCGGACAGGGTGTCGCCGGTGTCGCCGCCGGTGCTGACGATGCCGGGGACGGCGGGTGGGGGCGGTGGGGTGACTACCACGGGCGGCGGCGTGACCACGGGTGGGGGCGGGGTGACCACGGGCGGGGTGACGACAGGCGGCGGTGGCGTGATGACCGGCGGCGTCACCACCGCGGGCGGCTTGAAACCCTCGACAAAATTTGCGGACGTCAGCGCGCCGGCGTTCACGTTCTTCAAGGTCAGCAGGGTCTCGTAGCTGCCGTAGCCGCCGGCACTTCCGTCCCAGTCGTATTGCAGAAGAGTATCGCTGCCGCTCTGCTGCAGGCGCAGGTGGCCGTCCGTGAATGGATCGATGTCCGCAGTAAAGCCGCCTGTCAGCCGGCCCACTGCAATCTGGTCGCCGCCGGCGCCAGCCTGGAAGTCCGTGACCGTATAGTTAATGGACGGGCCGTCGCCGCCATCCACTGCGAACACGTCGCGTCCGCCGCCGCCGGTAGCAACGATCGGGTTTTTCGCATCGCTCGCTTCGTTGACGACGAAGGTGTCCTTGCCCTCGCCTCCCAGAAGTGTGATGTTGTGCGCCATGGCTGAGGGAGGCGCAATGACTTCAAGCAGGTCGTCGCCGGCGCCGCCGTCGAGTGTCGTCGTCCCTGCGCTGGCGATCAGGTAGTCGTTGCCGGCGCCTCCCTGGGCCAGGTCGTTGCCCTTGGTCGCGTCGATGATGTCATTGCCCGCGCCGCCGATTAGTGTGTCGTTACCGGTGCCGCCGCGCAGAACGTCGTCGCCGTCGCCGCCATCGATGCGGTCGTTGCCGCTCAAGCCGTCGATAGTGTCGTTGCCGGGGCCGCCGCTGATCGTGTCATCGACCGGACCGCCCTTTAACTTGTCATCCTGGTCGGTCCCGGTGATGTACATGCCCTTGGTCGAGCCATCCGTCGGCCAGCCGCCCGTGTTCTCCGGTACGAGCTTGGTCCAGTCGACGTTCTTCAGTGTGACGACATCGGTGAACCCGACGCTGCCGGATGGGCCATCCGGGTCGAACTGCAGTACCGCATCGGCGCCGCGCTGGATGAACCTGTACGGTCCCCCCGCAAAAGGGTTGGCGGCGTTCCAGCCGGTACCGGCCTGCATGGACAGCACGTCGCCGCCGGCGCCAACCTGGAAGTCGGTAATGGTGAGCGTGAGGCCAGGCACGTCAGGCGAGAAGGCGTAACCGTCCTGGCCGGCGCCGCCGGTCATCGTGACGCTGATCGGCGACGGCGGCATGCGCAGCGCGCCGACCAGGAAGACATCGTCACCGTCGCCGCCGTTGGCCGTGACCGTTCTGCTTCCGTTCATGGGCACGGTGCAGACGATCTCGAACGTGTCGTCGCCGGCGCCGCCGTCAAGGACGTCGTTGCCGCTGTAGCTGTACAGCGTATCGTTGCCGGCGCCGCCGAAAAGAGTGTCGTTGCCGTTGCGGATGTCGTCGCCGTAGGATGGCCATACGTCGCTTTCGCCGCTCAGTGTGTCGTCGCCGTCGCCACCGTCGATGCTGTCGTCGCCGAAGCCGCCGGTCAGGAAATCGTTGCCCTTGCCGCCCATCAGCGTGTCGTCGAGCCAGCTGCCCTCGATCGTGTCGTCGCCATCGGTGCCGGTCAGGGTCAGGCCGCCGTTGCTGCCGTCGGGGTTGAAGCCGTTCCAGAAGTTGTAGGGTGTCAGCGTGGTCTTGTCGACGCCCTTGAGCACGAGGATGTCCGCCATGGGAAACGGACCGATGCCGTCGGGGTCGGCCATGATGGCCGTGTCGGCGCCGCGCTGCACGATCTGCAGCTTGCCGCCGGCGGCGAACGGGTTGCCGGAGGTGTTTATGAAGCGGGACAGGTCGATGAGGTCGCCGCCGGCGCCGGTGTCGAAATGCTCGATGGTGAGCGTGCTTTTGGCGCCGTAGTCGAAGGGATGTACGGCGACAACGAACCTGTCGCTGCCGGCGCCGCCATCGGCCGTGACGTTGACCGGGACGCTTCCGAAATCGAAATTGAGGGTGTCGTTGCCGCTGCCGCCGGCCAGCGTCATCGTGTAGAACTGTCCGGTGCTCGGCAAGCTGCCATTGGAGCGGGCGACCATCGTCAGGATGTCGTAGCCATCGCCACCGTCGAGCGTATTGTCACCGATGTAGGCCGTAAGCCTGTCGTTGCCGGCGTCACCCGTCAACAAGTTCCTGCCTTGGCTGGAGGTGCTCAGGACGTCGTCGCCATCGCCGCCATGCATGACGTTGTCGCCGATCCAGGTTTGCAGTGTGTCGTTGCCGGCGCCGCCGGACAGGAAATCGTTGCCGACGGCGCCGCTGGCGAGGGACCAGTAAGACGCGCCATTCAGATGGTCATCCCCATCGTCGCCGAACTGGTGGGAGTTGCCGATCCGGACCTGGATGTCGTCGTTGCCATCGTTACCGTGGATGATATCGGCGCCCAAGCCGCCGTCGATATTGTCGTCGCCGCTGCCACCGTTGATCGTATCGTCGAGCAGACCCCCTTTGATGATGTCGTCCTGACTGGTGCCCTCGATGACCATGCCGGTCGAGGAGCCGTCTGGACGTATGCCTTGCGGGAAGTTGTCGCCGGTCAGACTGGCCGGCGCCACGCCTTTGAGCACCACGATCGTGGCGAAGCTGGCCGCGCCGGTTGCGCCATCCTTGTCGTACTGCAGCAGAGTATCGGCGCCGTCCGCCACCATGCGCAGGTAGCCGAGGGCGCCGAAGGGATTGCTGGTTGGCGGCGATACGAACAGGGATAGGACGTCCAGCACGTCGCCGCCTGGGCCGGCCTGGAAATCCTTGATCGTCAGAACCTGCTGGGAAGGAAGGTTGTAGGAGAAATGATAGGTATCGCGGCCATTGCCGCCACTGGCTTCGATCGTGGTGTCCTGCTGCAGGCCGTTGCCTCCCAAGACGATGACATCGTCGCCGTCGCCACCGTCGACGATGACGTGCAGGCCGGTCGTGCCGCCCAGTTCGACGGTGATGGTGTCGTTGCCCGCGCCGCCCAGGGCTGTGTCGTTGCCGCGTCCCAGGTGCAGACTATCGTCGCCATCGCCGCCGTCGAGCGTACTGTCGCCTGGTATCGGCGCTCCGTCGTCGTTGAGGGTAAGCCGCCATATCGCTTCGAGCTTGTCGTTGCCGGCGCCGCCACGCAGGATGTTCGAGCCGTTGTTGTCCTCCAGGATGTCGTCGCCGGCGCCGCCGTCCAGCGTGTCGTTGCCGCTGCCGCCGCCGAGGTTGTCGTTGCCCAAGCCGCCTTCCAGGATGTCGTTGCCCGAGCTGCCATACAGTACATCGAAACCGGCCCCACCATGGATGATGTCGTCGCCACTGTTGCCAATCAAGATGTCGCCGTCGCCAGGCACGCTCTCGTCGCCGCCGTCGATGACGTCATTGCCTGGGCCGCCGTCGATCCAGTCCTTGCCGTCGCCACCGTCGATCCTGTCGTCGAACCAGCCGCCCGTGACTACATCTGCGCCGGCGCTGCCGGTGATCTGCAGCCCGGCAGTGCCGCCGTGAGGATCGAAGCTGCCAACGAAGGCGTTGGCCGTAAGCGAAGGGAGGCTGACGTTCTTCAGGGTGACCAGGGTGGCCGGTGCGTAGTCTGCCCCCGCCGCACCGTCGAG
The DNA here is from genome assembly GCA_913778765.1 of uncultured Massilia sp. Taxonomy (GTDB): domain Bacteria; phylum Pseudomonadota; class Gammaproteobacteria; order Burkholderiales; family Burkholderiaceae_D; genus Telluria. The sequence continues at coordinate 15,731 of CAJYXO010000018.1, forward strand.
GTCGACCAAAATCGTCACATCATTACCGTTTTGCGAAGCAAGCAGGTAGCCGGCGCCGCCGAAGGGGTTGAGGCCGAGGTTATAAGGCAAAAGGGAGAACAGGTCGAGCCTGTCACCCTGGGCCTCGGAAAAATCCGTGATCGTGATGCTGCCCCATTCCGATCTGGTGACGAACTTGAAGATATCAGATCCGGCGCCGCCGCTGGCGTTCACGGCGGCGTTCGGATTCGTGTTGAATTCCAACAAATCGTTGCCTGCGTCGCCGCTCATGCTGACAGTGTGGGCGGCGCCGTCCAAACCGGAGGAAAGAAGTTTGTCGTCGTCATCGCCGCCGCGCAGGGTTGCATTGCCGTAGCCCGCGGTCAGGACGTCCTTGCCGGCGCCGCCGTCGAGAAGATTGGTGCCGGTCGACCTGCTGATCAGCGTATCGTCGCCAGCGCCGCCGAGCAGGATGTTGTCGCCACTATCGTCCGACAGCACATCGTTGCCGGCGCCGCCGTCGAGGGTGTCGTTGCCGCTCATGCCGTCCAGGCTGTCGTTACCGCCCAGACCGGATAGAACATCGTCCATCTGGCTGCCAGTCAAAGTGTCTTCCGCTTCGGTCCCGGTGAGCGTCAGGCCCTTGTTCGAGCCGGCGGGATCGAAGCTGCCGATAAAGTTATCGCTGGTTAGCTGGGTTGGCTGGACGTTTTTCAGATGCAGCAGGGTCTGGTAGCTACCGTCGAAGGGCATTAGTGCCTGCAACAAGGTATCGGCGCCGTCCGACACCAGCTTCACGAAACCGTTCTTGAAGGGATTGCCTTCGTAGTCAAGACCTACCAGTTCGAGCACGTCGATCAGGTCACCGCCGGCGCCGGGCTTGAAATCCAGGACGTCGATCCGGGCGCTGCTGTCCATCGGCGAAACTGGGGAAAGCAGCACGTAGGTATCGATGCCGGCGCCGCCGCTGATACTGACACGGCCTGTGCTGTGGCTGCTCAGCGTCAGGCCAATGCTGTCGTCGCCGTCGCCTGCGTCGATCGTGGAGGCCGGACCGCCGAGCGAATTGACGATGACCTCGATCCGGTCGTTGCCGGTGCCGGCGAGGTAGCTGGCCGCATCGGTGCCTCTCAGGATGTCATTGCCGGACCCGCCGTCCAGCAGGCCGCGTCCATATTCCCCCGCATTCAATTCGTCGTCGCCATCGCCGCCGCGCAGGATATTCTGGCCGCTGTCGTCATACAGCCGGTCGTCGCCGATGCCGCCATCGAGCTGGTCATCGCCGGCGCCGCCGAACAGGTAATCGTTGCCGGTGCCGCCAAACAGCAGGTCGTTGCCGTCGTCACCGTCCAGTTCATCGTTGCCACCGTTGCCATTGATGGTGTCGTTGCCGTCGCCGCCGAACAGGCGGTCACCAATGTCGTTATAGCGTTCCGGCTCATCGCCGCCGTTCAAAACATCGTCGCCGCCGTAGCCGCAGATGATGTCATGCCCGCCGCCGCCCGACAAGGTGTCGGCGAAGTCGCTGCCGGTCAGGAAATCGGCAGCGTCGGTGCCGGTCAGCTTGAGGGGAACAGGACTAAATTCGGTTCGAAAATGAACGTTGCCTTGGGTACTCGCATCCCAATTGCCCCCCAGATCCTGGACCACGCTGGCATCCATCCAGATCGTGTAATCGGTTCCATAGTTCAGCTGCTGCGGTAGATGCAGGGTCAGCGTGTTTCCGGAAACCGTGACCGCAGGGCTGGTTGCGGCGTCCGCGGAGAATATCGTCACGCTGCCCCACGCGGACAGGTAAATCTTGCCGCTGCCGAGTCGAATCGGTTCGTCGAAAGTCAGTACCAGGTCGCCATTTGCCGGCTGGCCATCCTTGGGTTTGTCGATGAGTTGCGGCGGCGTCGTATCGAGCGTGGTCATTTAATGTTCGTTATCATTTTTTTATCCGGCCAATACTATGGCTGAGCTCGGGCGCTGAGTCCAGAAAATTCAATAAAATTAAATACTTAGCGTGATTTTTGGTGAGAATTTCCCCTTCGGTTACAGCGCTTTGGTCTGCCCAGGACGAAAAAAAGCGCCACCCCGGCAGGGGCAGCGCCTTCATAGAAACTACCGGCAGTTTTTAGACCACGGTCAAAGTCACATCGATATTGCCGCGCGTCGCATTCGAATAAGGGCAAACGCCATGCGCCGCTTCGACCAGCTCCTGCGCCTGCGCACGGTCCATGCCCGGCAGGCTGACCGCCAGTTCCACCGCCAGGCCGAAGCCGGCCGGGATCGGGCCGATCGAGACGCTGGCGTCGATGGCGGCGTCGGCCGGCACCGCGATTTTCTTCTGGCCGGCGACGAATTTCATCGCGCCCATGAAGCAGGCCGAGTAGCCGGCGGCGAACAGCTGTTCCGGGTTGGTGGCGTCGCCCTTGCCGCCCATTTCGGTCGGCGGCGCCAGGCGCACGTCGAGCAGATTGTCGCTGGAGACGGAACGGCCGTCGCGGCCGCCGGTGGTGTGTGCCTTGGCGGTGTACAGGACTTTGTCGAGCTTGGTGGTCATCGCGTTACCCTTTCGTGTGAGTGGTGTTGTGCTTCGATGGGAAGAATCATAGCGCGAAATTAAATAGTGCGCTATTTAATTATTCCGATGACAGCGATAGTTGAAAATAATGGCCAGCCGGCTCACTGTCCGATCGGGCGCGCCAGCATTTGCGTCCAGTAGGGCCGGCGGTCTTCGCTGGCCGGATTGACGGCATAGGCCGCGCCCATTTCCGTGAAGGCCGGGTTCATGATGTTGGCGCAGTGGCCGGGGCTGTCCAGCCAGCCGGCCACCGCCTCCGCCACCGTCTGCTGGCCGGAGGCGATGTTCTCGCCGACCGAGCGCCAGCGGTAGCCGGCGCGGGTGGCGCGGTCCGGCGGGGTGCTGCCGCCCGGTTCCTTGTGGTTGAAGTAGCGCCTGGCGGCCATGTCCTGGCTGTGGCCGAGCGCGGCCTGGGCCAGGGTCGCGTTCCAGGCCAGGGGCGGCGCGGCGCCGAAGGCCTGGGCGCCGCAGCTGCGCGGCGTGGCGCGCGCCTCGTTGACGCGGGCCAGCAGTTCCTCGCTCAGCCGCGCCGGGTCCGGCAGGGCAGGGTAGACCAGCGGATGGGCGAGGATGAGCTGCCACTCGTTGCCATGGCGCGCCGTGCCGATCGCCGAGAATTCCTCGCTCAGGATGCGGGCGCAGTATTTGTTGCGGACCACGTCCATCGCCGCTTGCGCGTCCTGCGGGCCGGTCACCGAGATCATTTCGGCATGGTCGGCGGCGTAGCCGGCCTGCTTCAGCGCCGGTTCGAGGAAGGTGCCGAAGCCGATCCGCACCGTCGACAGCACCGGTTCGACCTTCAAGGGCGCGGCGGCGGCGCGGCCCGCGCACGCGGACGGCGCGCTGCGGTAGGCGTTGACGAGGGCCGCCAGTTCGTCGCCGGCACGCGCGGACGCCGGCGGCGCGCTGGAAGCGGCACAGGCGAAGGTGGCGGCCAGCAGGCACGCAAGCGGGGCCGAGCTCCGGCTGGACAGGCGAGGGAAGGCGGACATGGATGTCATTATCTGGGGCCCCGTGGCGTCAATATCAAGCCGCGCCAAGCACTGCGCGCCCGACCATATGCATCGAATTTATCCTGCAAGACTGTCGCAAAATCCATGATGGAAGCTTGGCATCGGGCAAAGATTAAATTAGGATCAAAGGTTCCGATTTATCGATTCACCATGGAGACAACACAATGAAGCGTACCCTGTGCAGCGCCCTGATCGCGGGCCTGTTCGCCGGCTTTGCCCACGCCGGCGCACCCGCCGCCCACCCGGCGGCGGAACCATCGGCCGCTCCGGGCGCAGCTGCAGCGCATGCCCGTTCCGGCGTCGATGCCGGCGCGCTGGATGCCGCGGTACGCCCGCAGGACGATTTCTTCCGCTACTCGCAAGGCAAGTGGCTGAAGGATGTCGACATTCCCAACGACCGTTCGAGCTGGGGCGCCTTCAACGTCGCCGCGGACAACGTCGAAACCCAGATCCGCACCCTGATCGAGCAGGCGGCCAATGACAAGAACGCCAAGGCCGGCTCCGATACCCAGAAGATGGGCGACTTCTACGCCAGCTACGTCGACGAAGCGCGCCGCAACCAGCTCGGCCTGGCGCCGTTGAAGGGCGAACTGGCGCGCATCGACGCGCTGAAGGACAAGAAGTCGCTGGCCAGGGTGGCCGCGCGCTTCGAGCGCATCGGCGCCGGTTCGCCGGTCAACATGAGCGTCCACCAGGACAACAAGGATTCGACCCACTACATCGTCGACATCTCGCAGTCCGGCCTCGGCATGCCGAACCGCGATTTCTACCTGCAGGACGAAGCGCGCCTGAAGGACACCCGCGCCAAGTACCAGGCCCACGTCGAGAAGATGCTGACCCTGGCCGGCCACAAGAACGCCGCCGACGAAGCCAAGGCCATCGTCGCGCTGGAAACCGAGATCGCCAGGGCGCAGTGGAGCGCCGTCGAGAACCGCGACCCGGTCAAGGGCTACAACAAGATGAAGGCCGGCGATCTGGCCAGGCTGGCGCCGGGCTTCGACTGGGCCACCTACCTGAAGGATTGCGGCGTGGCCGGCAAGGCGAAGGCGCTGAACGTCAGCCAGCCGTCCTACCTGCAGGGCCTCGACAAGATCATCGCCGCGACCCCGGTCGAGACCTGGAAGTCGTATTTCGTGTTCCGCCTGATCAGCGCCTATGCGCCTTACCTGTCGCAGGACTTCGTCGACGAGAGCTTCGCCTTCCGCGGCAGCGTGCTGAGCGGCGCCAAGGTCAACCGTCCGCTGGAGAAGCGTGCGATCGCCGAAGTCAACCGCGACCTGGGCGAAGTGGTCGGCAAGGTCTACGTGCACAACTACTTCCCGGCCGAGCGCAAGCAGCAGGTCGAGGAGATGGTCCACAACTTCCTGCTGGCGTACAAGGAGCGCATCGAGACCCTCGACTGGATGAGCCCGGAGACCAAGAAGCAGGCCCAGGCCAAGCTGGCGAAAATCTCGGTCAAGGTCGGCTACCCGGACAAGTGGCGCGATTATTCCTCGCTGAGCGTCAAGCGTGACGACCTGGTTGGCAACGTGATGCGCTCGCGCGAGTTCGGCCACAACTTCGGCATCAACAAGCTGGGCAAGCCGGTCGACCGCGGCGAGTGGGAAATGACGCCGCAGACCGTGAACGCCTACTACAGTCCGGAAAAGAACGAAGTCGTGTTCCCGGCCGCGCGCCTGCAGTCGCCGCTGTACGATGCGGATGCCGAACCGGCGATCAACTACGGCGCGGTCGGCATCTCGATCGGCCACGAGATCAGCCACGCCTTCGACGACCAGGGTTCGCAGTACGACGGCGACGGCAACCTGCGCAACTGGTGGACCAAGGAAGACGGCGAGAAGTTCGCGGCAAAAGGCAAGGTGCTGGTGTCGCAGTACGCCGGCTACAGCCCGGTGCAGGGCTACCACCTGAACGGCGAGCTGACGCTGGGCGAGAACATCGCCGACAACGCCGGCGCCATCATGGCCAGCCGCGCCTACCGGATCTCGCTGAAGGGCAAGCCGGCGCCGGTCATCGACGGCTACACCGCCGAGCAGCGCATCTTCATGGGCCTGGCCCAGGCACGCCGCGGCAAGGCGCGCGATGCCGCCCTGATCTCGCAGGTGAAATCGGATCCGCACTCGCCGGCCGAATTCCGCGTCAACGGCAGCCTGCGCAACCACCCGGGCTTCTACGAGGCCTTCGATGTGAAGCCGGGCGACAAGATGTACCTGGCGCCGGAAGAGCGCGTCATCTTCTGGTAAAGCCTTGCCGGTTCAGCGCCGCCGCCGTGCGGCGCCGATCCCCGCCAGCCCCAGGCCCAGCAGCGCCAGCGACAACGGTTCCGGCACCGGCGTGCCCGTCACCGCACCGATGTACATGGTCTCCGGCGTGGCCGAGGTCGTGCCCTGGGCGAACTGCATGCCGCCGCCGATCACGCACTGGCTCAGCACCGGGCAGAACAGGGCCGCCGCCATCGCCTGGGCCTGGTCCAGCACGAACAGGTTGTCGCCGGACTGGCCGACGCCGCCCTTGTCGCCCAGTTCCAGCGGGCCGCCGGCGTACAGGAAGTTCATCTGCGTCTGCGTGTCCAGGCGGTACAGGCTGAGGTAGAGATTCGTCAGGACCGCCGTGTCGCCGGGCTTGCCTTCGCTGATGTTGACCACCAGCGCGAGGTTGCCGGCGCTGGTCAGGCCGGCGATCGACGAGGCCAGGTAGAGATGGTTGATGGCCTGGTTGTCGCCGCCTTCCAGTCCGGCCTGGCACTCGAAGCTGGGCGAGGCGAGGCTGCCGGCGTAGCTCACGCAGCCGGATTCGATGCCGTTGCTCTTGCCGTTCTTGCTGGGAAGGTCGTTGTCCTGGATGGTGACCAGGGTGCTGACGGCGCCGAGCCCGGTGCCGCTCACCTGGGCGCCGGGCACCTGGATGAGGTTGGCATATGCCGGCGCGGCGCCGGCGAAGATCAAGGCAGCTGCCGCAGACTTCAGCTTCATCGCTTTCATTTCAGTCCCCCTATTGATTGTTAGTTACAAGAGAGTGGCGAAAGCATAAAACAGGCCAAAAAATAAAAACGCTGGATATTCAGCAGCTTGGCGTAAATACAGGTGGAGCCGGGCGCGACTGTGTAAAAAATGCCGACAGAATGAGTTGCAGTCGGCAATCTCGAGCGGCGCCTGTGCCGGGCTTAGCGGCCGATCATTCCGTGCAGTTCGTAGCTCATGATCGCCAGGAACGCGGCCAGTCCCAGGTACATGACCGCGTAATTGATGCGCGCCTCCTGCGGCACCTGGAAGTACTCGGGCGGCTGCGCATGCTTGCCGCTGAGCGCCGCCTTGATCTGCGGGTAGGCCAGGACCGCGATCAGGACCAGCATCGGGCTCGGGCGGTAGAAGAACAGGGCCGCCAGCAGCGGCACGCCGCGCTTGCGCGCCGCCAAGTAGTGGCCCATCTCATGCACGAAGATCAGCAGCACGAAGCCGACCGCGTAGCGCCAGCCGAAGCGGGTGCGGCGCCGGCGCTGCCCAGCCAGGCATGCCAGGGTGACGAGCAGGAGTTTGCATCTTACTGAAAGGAAATCCGTACAAAAACGCGGCTTGTCACAAATCCCGCAGCTGCTCGGACGCCACTTTCTGCAGGGCGGCAGCGGTCTCGGCCTTGATCCCAAGTTCTTTCGCGACAGACTCCCCAGCGCCCAGCGAACGCGGATCGCGGCCGGTGACGCTGCCGAAGATCGTCAGCGCCTCGAGGTAATAGCCGTAGACGCTGGCGTGGTAGGCGTCCGGCGCCCACAGGTCGATCTTGCCGGCGTCGATGCCGTCGAAGGGATTGGTGTCCGCCAGGCCGCTGGCGAAGGCGCGGTTCCAGGCCTGGCCGACCGGGATCACGCCGGCGATCAGGCCGGATGCCTGGTCCGCCTTGTCGTAGCCGGCGCGCACGTCCAGCGCCATCTGCGCGATCGGCTTGCCGTACCAGGCGCCGCCCGCCTTCCAGGTCTGGTCGGCGCGCGACCAGGTGGCGACCAGGCGCACATCGGCCTTCGGGTTCTTGTCGTGGAAGGCTTGCGCCAGCAGGCCGGAATATTTCACCAGCGTGGACGGGTCGCCGGGCTTGCGGGCATCGAGCGTGCTGTAGCTCTGCAGGACCACCTGGTCGAAGGGCCTGGCGATGGCGGCGAGTCGGTTCTCGTAGTGCCAGTCCAGGCCCTTGCCGGGCGAAGTCTCCAGGCTGACCTCGTAGTCCAGGCCCGCCTGCACGGTGAAGGCCTTGAACAGGGCCGGCACGCCGCCGATGCCCTCGTGGTTCAGGTCGGTGACCGTATCGGGATGGTAGCGCTGCACCAGCGGGGCCGCACCGGCGGCGGCGCCGAAGGTGAAGCTGTTGCCGACGAAGAGGATGGTGGTGGCGCTTGACGCCGGCAGGGCTGCCGCCCCACACGAAAATGCGATGGCAAGGGCGAGGATGCGGTGAAGCGGCATGGCGGTCTCCGGTATGGGTGTCCCGCTATTGTAGAGCCAGCACGCCGTGCCCAGTGCATGCTCAGCCCGTGTTCGCCGGTTTTGCCGCGCGCCGGCAGCGCTCGGAGCAGTACTTGACCTGGTCCCAGTCGCGCTCCCACTTCTTGCGCCAGCTGAAGGGCAGGGCGCAGTGGGCGCAGACTTTCACCGGCAGTTCCGATTTCTTGCGCATTTTCATACCGGGACAGGTGGGGACGCTTGTCGGCATTACAATCGGGCATCGCCATTGAAAGGAAAGCCCATGCGTCTTGCCACCGTCCCCTGTGCCTTGTTCCTGGCCCTGGCCGCTCCCGTCGCCCTGGCGCAGGCGCCGCTGAACGTGAAGATCGGCAGCGCTTCGCCCTTGTCCGGCACCGGCGCCCACCAGGGCAAGGATATCGAGAACGGCGCGCGCATGGCGATCGACGACCTGAATGCGAAAGGCTTGAGCATCGGCGGCAGAAAAGTGCACTTCGTGCTGCAGGCCGAAGACGACGGCGCCGATCCGAAGATGGGCACGGCGGCCGCGCAGAAACTGGTCGACGACAAGGTGGTGGCGGTGGTCGGCCACCTGAATTCGGGCACCACGGTGCCGGCCTCGAAGATCTACAACAGCGCCGGCATCCCGCAAATCTCGCCGGCGGCGACCACGCCGCTGTACACGCGCCAGGGCTACAAGACGGCCTTCCGCGTGGTGGCCAGCGACAGCCTGGTCGGCAAGACCCTCGCCGCTTACGCCATCAAGACCTTGAAAGCGAAGAAAATCGCCGTGATCGACGACCGCACTGCCTTCGGCCAGGGCCTGGCCGACGAATTCACGAAGGGGGTGAAGGCGACCGGCGGCGCCCAGCTGGTGAGCCGCCAGTTCACCAACGACAAGGCCACCGACTTCAACGCCATCCTGACCCAGATCCGCGCCCGCGATCCGGACGTGGTCTTCTACGGCGGCATGGACGCCGTGGCCGGCCCCATGCTCAAGCAGATGAAGGCGCTCGGCATGCGCGCGAAACTCGTGTCCGGCGACGGCGTCTGCTCCGAAAAGCTGCCCGAACTGGCCGGCGACGCGCTCGGCAACGACAAGGTGATCTGCGTGGTGGCCGGCGGCGTCGGCAGCGCCCAGGAGGAAGCGGCGGCAGCCGCCTTCGCCGAACGCTACCGCCAGCGTTTCAAGATCCCGTTGCAGACCTATGCCCCCTACGCCTACGACGCGACGATGGTGTTCGCCACCGCCATGCAGCAGGCGAATTCCACCGATCCGGCGAAATTCCTGCCGGCCCTGGCGAAAGTGAAATACCACGGCGTCACCGGCGACATCGCCTTCGACCCGAGCGGCGATCTGCACAATGCCGCGCTGACGCTCTACACCTACCGCGACGGCAAACAGGTCAAGCTGCTGGTGGTGCGTTAGCGCTCACTTACGCGTCATGACAGCTTCGCAAGATCGGCGTGGATACATTTGTACGAATATAATAGAGGGCTTCCTTGGATTAAGAGGAGTGTGAATGCAAATTATGCTATCGGCAGGATTCATCCTGCTCGTCGTTATGGGCGGTATCTTTGCCCCCGATAAAATGGCCGCCGTGCTCAATGACCTGTTGGCCGTACTGACGCGCGATTTCGGCTGGCTCTACCTGTGGATGGTGCTGGCCCTGGTGCTGTTCGCCGCCTTCGTCGCCTTCAGCCGCTACGGCGACCTGAAGCTGGGCGGCGAGGACGAGGAGCCCGAGTTTTCGTCCGGCAGCTGGTTCGCGATGCTGTTCGCGGCCGGCATGGGCATCGGCCTCGTGTTCTGGGGCGTGGCCGAGCCGATCTCGCACTACGTCACGGCGCCGCCCGGCGTCCAGTCCGGCACCGCGGAAGCGGCGAATGCCGCGATGCGCTATGTGTTCTTCCACTGGGGCCTGCACCCGTGGGCGGTGTACGGCGTGGTCGCGCTGGCGATTGCCTTCTTCCAGTATCGCCGCAACGGCGACGCCCTGATCAGCACCGCCACCAGCGCCTTGCCCTGGCGTCCGGTGCGCTCGCTGTCCGGCCTGTTCAACGGCCTGGCGGTGGTGGCGACCGCCTTCGGCGTCGCCGCCTCGCTCGGCATGGGCGCGCTGCAGATCAACGGCGGCCTGCACGCGGTGTTCGGGATCGACATCAGCAAGCCGTGGCAGGTGGGCATCATCGTCGTCACCACCGCTATCTTCCTGGCCTCGGCGGTCAGCGGGGTCGAGAAAGGCGTCAAGCTGCTGTCGAACTTCAACATGCTGATGGCGGTGCTGCTGGCCCTGGCCGTGTTCCTGTTCGGTCCGACCGTCGCCATCATCGACACATTCAGCAATACGCTGGGCAATTATCTGAGCGATTTCATTCGCATGAGCCTGCGCGCCACGCCTTTCCGCGACAGCAACTGGATCGGCACCTGGACCATCTTCTACTGGGCCTGGTGGATTTCGTGGTCGCCGTTCGTGGGCCTGTTCATCGCACGCGTGTCGCGCGGCCGCACGATCCGCGAATTCATCGTCGGCACCGTGCTGGCGCCTTCGCTGCTGGCCTTCCTGTGGTTCTCGATCTTTGGCGGCAGCGCGCTGACGATGCAGATCTGGCAGCACGTGCCGATCGCCGCGGCGGTCAAGGCCGACGTCGCGACCGGGCTGTTCACGATGTTCCAGGCGCTGCCCTTCGGCCTCGCGATGTCGGTGGTCGCCACCATCCTGGTGCTGGTGTTCTTCATCACCTCCGGCGATTCGGCGGTGCTGGTGCTGGGCATGATGAGCACGGGCGGCAACCCGAATCCGCCGGCGCGCATCAAGATCGTGTGGGGCGTGCTGGTGGCCGGCATCGCCATCAGCCTGCTGCTGGCCGGCGGCCTGCAGGCGGTGCAGACCGCGACCATCGTGTTCGCCCTGCCGCTTACCTTCGTGATCGGGCTGATGGTGGTCTCGCTGTGGCGCGCCCTGCGCGAGGACTGGACCGCGGAGCACCTGCGCGAGCGCGCGATGCGCCGGCGGCTGCGCGAGATGGCGGAGCGCTAGCCGGCGAGTGTTCGGGCGCGAACGGTGCGGGACGGCGGACCGGGCTACACTGGGCCGCGTCGAGATTGCCGTTCGAGGTGCCTGTGCGCTACATGGATTTCAGTTCCTGGCATGGCGTGTTCACCACGCTGATGAGTCTTGCCGTCTTCACGCTGATCGGCGTCGGCGTCCGCGTGCTCATGATGCAGACCATCCAGCAGCGCCGCGAGCGCATGAACCGCCAGATCAACGAGCGCCTGCGCACCCTGATCGCGGCTTACAAGACGCTGGGCGGTTCCTTCACCGGCCAGCTGACCGTCGACCCGACCCATCTGCGCGAACTGCGCGCGGCGCCGCCGGCCGTGGCCGGGGAGGGCGCGGCGGCGGCCACGAACTCCGACCGCGCGCGGCGCATCCGCGACGCCGTCGAAGCGGCACTGGCCGACATCCTCCTGCTCGGCACCGAAGAACACTGCCGCCTCGCCGGCCAGGCCGCCAGCGACATGGCGGCGGGTCGGCCGATCCACACGGCGGAACTGGTGGTGTCGCTGCGCGACTTCATCCGCGAAGCCCTCGACCTGGGACCGATGCCGCGGGACGTGGCGATCCCGGCGCAGGGACCGACCCGCACCCAGGGCAGCGGCGGCGCGCGGGGCGGCGGCCGCGGAGAAGGCGGCGGTGGCGGTGGCGGTGGAAAAGGCGGCGGAGGCGCCGACGCCGGCGGCGGCATGGGAATGGGACTCGGCATGGGGCTGGGGGGCGGGACGCCGGACCGCGGCCATGCCGAGCACGAGCATGGGAGCTGAGCGACTCAGTCGGTAACGACGTGCCACATGTTCATGGCCTTGTCGCCGGCCTTGTCGCCGGGCTTCTTGTCCTTCACGAAGGTGTAGAGCGGCTTGCCCTTGTAGGCCAGCTGCTTGCTGCCGTCCTCGCGCGTGATGCTCGAGTAGGGCGCGGCCAGCTCGCCGCTGCCGGCCTGCACGGCCGGCCAGTTGGCCGCGCAGCCGCCGGTGCAGGCACTCTTGCCGCTGTTGGCGCTGTCCTTGTCGAAGGTGTAGACGGTCATTCCCTTGGCATCGACCAGCATGCCGTCCATTTTCTTGACCGGCGCCTGGTCGGCCGCGTGGGCGGACAGGCAGAGGAGGGTGGCGAGGAATGCAAAACCTGGGCTGACTGATTTCATGGATGTCTCCTGTGAACGTTTCAGGTCGAGAACCGCGGATGCACTGCCCGGCCATTGTAGTCGTCCCCGGAGAACCGATGCGCCGGTTTGTGTATTAGCGTACGGACAATGAAACGTGCGCAAGGGACCATGGAGCCGTACACATTGCACAACCCGCATTTTGCGACACTTTCAAAGGAGCACGATCATGGGTAAATATTTCTTGGCGTGGATTCTGGGCGTTCCGGCAATCGTTCTGGTGCTGATCTACATGTTCTTCCATTGATACGCGAGCGCGGCGCAGGCCGCGCCGGCAATACCAAGAAACGGATCTGCGGGTTTTGCAGGTCCGTTTTTTTGTGCCCTGAAGCATGGTCGCGTGCGACGAGCTCAGCAGGACAAGCGTAGGATTATTGTAAATACGTCAGGCTATCTCTTGTAAGGGCAGAAGGTGGTATCGATGAACCTCGGTGTATGCGTTTTCATCGCCGGCACGGCCGTGCTGCTTGCCGGGGCGCCAGTGGCGGCCCAGGACGGCGTCGTGCTCGACTACGGCCAGGCGCTGCGCCAGGTGGCGGCGCGCGCGGGCGCGGTCCAGGGCGCCGCACTCGACTACCAGGCCAAGCGCCTGCAGGCCGAGGCCCTGCACCGCATCGATGGGCCGGACCTGCGCCTGAACGGCTTTGCCGGGCGCATCTCGACCACGCTCAGCATCGACACCAGCCGCATCACGCAGGCGCTGGAGCCGGGCCTGGCGCCGGTGCTGGAACTGCTGCCGCCGCTGCCGGGTCTGGTGCTGCCGGAGATTCCCGACGCCGTCGAAGCGAATCGTGTGTTCAATGTCCGCACGCTGGGCCTGGGCTCGGTCTGGCCGCTGTACACTGGCGGCCGCCTGCAGGCGCTCAAGGACGTGGCCGCCGGGCGCGCCGACGAAGCCGGCGCCGCGCTGCAGACGGCGCAGGACGAGGCCGCGCTGCAGCTGGCGCAACGCTACTTCGGTGTCCAGCTTGCGCGCAAGGCCAGCCGGCTGCGCGCCAGTGCGGTGGCGGTGGCGCGCGAGCACCGACAGATGGCGCGCAAGCTCGAACGCACCGGCCTGATCGCGAAGGTCGAGCGCTTGAAGGCCGACGTCGCCGTCGACAACGCCGAGCGCGAAGCCGCCAAGGCCGCCAGCGACCTGGAAGTGGCCGATTTGGCGCTGCGCCGCATGCTGGCCGAGGACAGGGCCGTCCGGCCAGCCACCCCGCTGTTCGTCCACGAGCGCGCGGTCGGCTCGCTGGCATCCTTCGTCGACGCGACGCTGGCATCGAACGCGGCCTGGAAGCAGATCGACGGCAAGCGCCGCCAGGCTGCCGCCAGCGTCAAGCTGCAGGGCCGGGCCTTCAGCCCGACCGTGGTCGGCGTCGCCAACTACAACCTGAACCGTGGCGCCGCGGCGCGCGCCAACTGGCTGGTGGGCGTGGCGCTGAGCGTGCCGCTAATCGACCGCATCGACCGCAACAAGCTGGGCGCCGCCGCCCGCCTCGAGCAGCAGCGCGTGGAGGTGGCCGCCGAACAGGCCGGGCGCGACCTCCCCACCCTGGCCGAGAGCCAGTGGCGGGCCATGGAGGACGCGCGCCAGCATTACCTGGCGATGGCGTCGGCGATCGCGCTGGCCCAGGAGACCCTGCGCCTGGCCCAGGTCGCCTTCCGGAATGCCCAGGGCACCACCGCCGATGTCGACGACGCCTCGCTGAACCTGACCAAGACCGAGATCGAGCAGGCCCAGGCCGCCTACGACTACGTGCTGGCGCTGGCGCGCCTGCTCGGCACCGCGGGCAGTCCCGAACGGCTGGCCGAGCTGGCGCGCAGCGCGACCTACGTGGTCGAGCCGGACAAGGAGTGAAGAACATGGCAAACCCGAATCGCAAACGAGCGCTGGCCGCGGTGGTCGGCATCCTCTTCCTCGGCCTGCTGGGCTGGGGCCTGTACCGTTCGCTGCAGCCGGTGCCGGATGCGCTGCAGGGCCAGATGGAAGCGCAGGAGATCAACGTTTCCTCGAAGGTGCCGGGGCGGGTCGGGCAAGTCCATGTGCGGCTGGGCCAGGCGGTGGGCCGCGGGCAGCTGCTGTTCGAGCTGGACAGTCCGGAAGTGCGCGCCAAGCTGGCGCAGGCGCGGGCGGCGCGCGAGGCCGCCGGTGCGGTTGCACAGAAGGCCCAGGCCGGTGCGCGGCCCGAGGAAATCGCCGCCGCGCGCGCCAACTGGGAACGCGCCGAGGCCGGTGCGCGCCTGGCCGAGCTCACCTACAAGCGGGTCGGATCGATGGTGACCGAAGGCGTGCTGGCGCGCCAGAAGGGCGACGAGGCCCAGGCCCAGGCCCGCTCGGCGCGCGAGCTGGCGAGCGCCGCGAAGGCCCAGTACGACCTGGCGCGCCAAGGCGCGCGCAAGGAAGACAAGGAGGCCGCGCAAGCCCAGGCGCGCCAGGTCGACGGTGTGGTGGCCGAGGCCGACGCCGCGCTGGCCGAGACCCGCATCGTGGCGCCGGTCGCCGGCGAGGTGAGCAAGCTGGCGATCCAGGCCGGCGAGCTGGCGCCGCAAGGCTTTCCGGTGGTGACCCTGGTCGACCTGAACGACATCTGGGCGGTACTGGCGGTGCGCGAAGACGAGTTCCAGCCCTTCGCCATGGGCACGCTGCACGAGGCCGGCATTCCGGCACTGAAGACACGCGCCCGTTTCAAGGTGACGGCGGTGTCGGCGCTGCCGGCCTTCGCCACCTGGCGCGCGGCGCGCCCCGGAGGCACCGACCTGCGCACCTTCGAAGTACGGCTGCGTCCGACCGCGACGGTGCCGGGCCTGCGGCCAGGCATGACAGTGGTGTTCGAGCGCTGAGCGGGCGACCATGGCTGCCGCGTCCTCGCCCTGGTCGGCCTCGCTCGCGCGCGAGTGGGCGCGCCTGCGCGCCGACCGCTGGGACCTGGCCATGCTGGTCTGGATTCCACTGCTGTTGTATGTGCTGACCTGGTGGATCTTCTCGGCCGGGATCGCGCGCGACCTGCCAATGGCGGTGCGCGACCTCGACCGATCGAGCCAGTCGCGCGGCCTGCTGCGCATGCTGGACCAGTCGCCGGGCCTGCGCCCGCTGCCGCTGGCCAGCGACGCCGCCGCGCTGGACGCGCTGCGCGCCGGACGCGTGTTCGGCATCCTGTCGATCCCTGAACACATGGGCGAGCGCCTGTCGCGCGGCGAGCACGTCACGCTGGGCTGGGCCTACAATGCCCAGTACCCGTCGCACACCGGCGCCATGACGCGCGACGTACGCGCTGTGGTGGCGACGCTCTCGGCCGGCGCCGAGCTCCTGGGGCGCGTCAAGCGCGGCAGCGCAGGCGTGCAGGCCATGCAACAGGTCGAGCCGGTGGCCATCCGCCCGGTGGGGCTGTTCAACGAAAGCGGCAGCATCGTGCCGTCGCTGGCACTGCCGGCGGTGTGGAGCCTGCTGCACATCTTCGTGGCGCTGGCGGCGCTGACCGCGGTCGGGCGCGAGCTGCGCAACGCCACCGTGCCCGAGTGGCTGGCGGCTGCCGGCGGTCGCCTCGGCGTAGCGCTGCTGGCCAAGCTGGCGATCCCGTTCGGGATGTTTCTGGCGCAGGCGATGCTGGTAAACCTGGCCTTCGGCGCGCTGCTCGGCTGGCCGGTGCTGGGCAGCTTCCTGGCGATGGCGCTCGGCACGGTGCTGCTGGTGACGTCCTGCCTGGCCCTGGGCGCCTGCCTGGTGGCCTGGAGCGGTTCGCTGCGCTCGGCGCTGTCGGCGTGCGCCTTCATCACCGCGCCGGCCTTCGCCTTTTCCGGCCAGGGTTTCCCGATGCGCGCGATGCCGCCGGCGGCGCGGGCCTGGGCCGAGGCGCTGCCGCTGACCCACTTCCTGGGACTGGTGAACAACACCTGGCTGGGCGGCGCGCCGCTGCGCTACGGCCTCGGCGCCCTGTGTGCGCTGGCCCTGTTCACGGCCGGTTTCGGCGTCGCCGGCTATCTGCGCCTGCGCACCCGGGTGCGCCAGCCTGACAGCTGGGGCCGGGCATGAAGGCGTTCGACGCTGCCGCACAAGCCTGGGCCCAGACCTGGCGCGCAATCCTCGGCGACAAGGCGGCGCTGCTGCTGTTCTTCATTTCCGGGATCATCTATTCGTTCTTCTATCCGCTGCCCTACAGCGGCGAGACGGTGCGCCGGGTGCCGGTGGCGATCGTCGACCAGGACAATTCCGTGCTGTCGCGCCAGCTGGTGCGCTGGACCGGCGCCCATCCCGGCCTGGCGGTGGCCGGCGTCACCACCCGCCTTGACCAGGCCCAGGACTGGATCTGGCGCGGCGAGGCCGCCGGGGTCATGATCATCCCCCCGGACTTCAGCCGCAAGCTGCTGGCCGGCAGTCAGCCGGAAGTGGAGGTGGGCGGACTGGGCACGTATCCGCTGTTGAACAAGGTGGTCCTGAACGGCCTGGCAGAGGTGGTGGGCACGCTATCGGCCGGCGTCGAACTGAAACGCCTGGGGGCGGCCACGCCGTCGGCAAGCCAGGCCGAGGCCCTGCGCCAGCCGGTATCGGTCGAGGCGCTGCCGATGTTCAACGTGCGCGAGGGCTACGCTTCCTACATCGTGCCGGGGGTGGTGGTGCTGTTGATGCAGCAGACCTTCCTGCTGGGGATTGGCCTGCTGTTCGGCAGCTGGGCCAGCGAAGGGCGCTTTCCGTATGCGCCGCGCGCCGCCGCCTATGCCGGCGCGCTGGCCGCTTTCACGCTGGTGGTGATGTTGAATGCCGCCTGGTTCTTCGGCTTCGTGTTCTGGTTCCAGGATTATCCGCGCGGCGGCAATCCGGGCGCCAGCCTGGCGCTGACTTTGCTGTACAGCGTGTGCGTGGCGGCGCTCGGCATCTGGATGGGACTGTTTTTCCGGACCCGCGAGCGCAGCGTGCAGCTGCTGGTGGCGAGTTCGATGCCGGTGCTGTTCCTGGCCGGCCTGGCCTGGCCGGCGCAGGCCTTGCCGCTGCCGCTGCAGGCGCTGCGCTGGCTGCTGCCGTCGACCGCCGGGATCGAGGGCTTCATCGCCACCAACCAGATGGGCGCCTCGTTGGCCGAGGTCAGTCGCGAGATGCTGGCGCTGGCGGCGCTGACCCTCGCGTTCATGACGCTGGGCCTGCGCAAGTGGCGGCGCAGGCCGGCGCCGCCGGGCGCACCCGTGCCGGGTGCAAGCTGACCCGCTCAGGCCAGGAGTTTCAACAGCGCTTCCGCGCCCGCTTCCGACGAGGCCGGGTTCTGGCCGGTAACCAGCTTGCCGTCGGTGACGACATACGACTGCCAGTCGGCGCCTTTCGAATACGCGCCGCCATTCGCCTTCAGCATGTCCTCGACCAGGAAGGGCACGACCTTGGTCAGGCCGACGCCTTCTTCCTCGCTGTTGGTGAAGCCGGTCACCTTCCTGCCCTTGACCAGCGGGCTGCCGTCGGCCGCCTTCACGTGGCGCAGCACGCCCGGCGCGTGGCAGACCGCGGCCACCGGCTTGTCGGCCTTCACCATCGCCTCGATCAGGGCGATCGAATTCCGGTCCTCGGCCAGGTCCCACAGCGGACCGTGGCCGCCCGGGTAGAACACGGCGTCGAAGTCGTCGGCTTTCACCTCGGACAGCTTGCCGGTCGAGGCCAGCACGCGCTGCGCATCGGCATCGGCCTTGAAGCGGCGCGTGGCGTCGGTCTGCGCGTCCGGCTCGTCGCTCTTCGGATCGAGCGGCGGCTGGCCGCCGGCCGGCGACACCACCGTGATGGCGGCGCCGGCATCCTTCAGCGCGTAATACGGCGCGGCAAACTCTTCCAGCCAGAAACCGGTCTTCTTGCCGGTGTCGCCCAGCTGGTCGTGGGAGGTCAGTACCATCAGAATCTTTTTCATGCTCGTTTCCTTTCAGTGGTGGATGAAATGTCAGTCATCAATCAATCCTCGGCGACGCGGATCACCAGCTTGCCGAAGTTCTTCCCTTCGAGCAGACCGTTGAACGCTTGCGGGGCGTTTTCCAGGCCGTCGACGATGTCTTCGCGGAACTTGATCCTGCCTTGCTCGAGCCACTCGCCCATCTGCTTGAAGAATTCGCCATAACGGTGGCCGTAGTCGTCGAAGATGATGAAACCCTGCATGCGGATGCGCTTGGTGAGGATGGTGCGCGCCAGCAGGCCCAGGCGGTCCGGACCATCCGGCAAGCCGGTCTTGTTGTAGTCGGCGATCAGGCCGCACACCGGGATGCGCGCCCTGGCGTTCAGCAGCGGCAGCACGGCGTCGAACACGGCGCCGCCGACGTTCTCGAAATACACGTCGATGCCGTCCGGGCAGGCTCGCGCCAGCTGCTCGGCAAAGTCAGGCGCGCGGTGGTCGATGCAGGCGTCGAAGCCGAGCTCTTCGACGACGTAGCGGCACTTCTCGGCGCCGCCAGCGATGCCGACCGCACGTGCGCCCTTGATCTTCGCGATCTGCCCGACCAGCGAGCCGACCGCGCCGCTGGCGGCCGCCACCACCACCGTTTCGCCGGCCTTCGGCTGGCCGATGTCGAGCAGGCCCATGTAGGCGGTAAAGCCCGGCATGCCCAGCACGCCGAGCGCACGCGAGGATTGGACGGCGTCGCCGCCCAGCTTGTTCAGGCCGGCGCCGTCCGACAGCGCATAGTCCTGCCAGCCGCTGTAGCCGAGTACCAGCTGGCCGACCGGGAAGTCCGGATGGCGCGAGGCTTCCACGCGCGACACGGTGCCGCCGACCATGGCGCCGCCGATCTCGACGGGGGCGGCATAGGAAGGCGCGTCGCTGATGCGGCCGCGCATGTAGGGGTCCAGCGACAGGAACAAGGTGCGCAGCAGCACCTGGCCTTCCTGTGGGACGGGCACCGGCTGCTCTTCCAGGCGGAAGGTATTGGCGTCCGGCGCGCCGTGCGGGCGCTGTTGCAGGACGAAGCGGCGATTGCGGTTTCTGTCTTGGGTCATGTTGTCGTTCTCCCTTGTAAATATTGCTACACGGATATTAGACCGGTCGTCTAGAGCCCGGTTTAAAAAGCGGCGGCATGAAGCCGCCTTGGTCGTTCAGCCGTGCGCCGCCAGCATCGCGCGGGTTGCCTGCAGCGCGTTCTGCAAAGCGCTCGGCTCGCGCCGCAGCTTGGTCAGCAAGGCCGCGCCCAGCCACATCTCGTACAGGGCGAGGGCAGTCGGCTGGGGCGCAGCGTCGCTCCGCACCGAGCCGTCGGCCACGCCATCGGCGATGCAGTCCGCCAGGCGCTGGACGATGCGGTTGGTTCCCTGCAGCAGCACCTCGCGCATGGCCTCCGACATGTCGGCGACTTCGCCGCTCAGCTTGACCACCAGGCAGTTGCTGCCGGCACAGCCATCGTCCACCAGCAGCAGCCAGCTGTCCCAGTAGCGCATCAGGCGCGCCAGGCCCGGACTGCCGTCTGGCGCAAGCATGGCGTCGAGCTCGGCCAGGTAGCCGTCCACGTAGTCCTCGAGCATGGCCTTGCCGAACAGCTCCTTGGACTTGAAGTAGTGATAGAACGAGCCCTTGGGTACGCCGGCGGCGGACAGGATTTCGTTCAGGCCAACGCCCGAATAGCCCTTGCCCATGATGATGGATCTGCCGGTGGCGAGAATGTGCTGGCGGACGCTGTGCTGGTCGGTACTCATGGGAGCCATGATAGCACCAATTAGACCAGTCGTCTTGGATGATGCGAATTGTACCGGATCGGAAAACAAAAACGCCACCCGAAGGTGGCGTTTTCTGAATTCTTGGTGGCCCGGGGCGGAATCGAACCACCGACACAAGGATTTTCAATCCTCTGCTCTACCAACTGAGCTACCAGGCCAAGAGAGGCATGATTATAGCCAGTGGTTTCCAAGCCCGCAAGTCCCGACCGGCAATTTTTTCGCGCGGCGGCACCGAGCGCCTGCCTTGCGGGGGATCTATATAATGTCCACATGACACCACAGACCGCCTCCGCCACCCCCCGCCGCACCGACGTCTGCATCGTCGGCAACGGTGCGATCGCCAAGACCGCTGCCCTGGGCCTGTCCCAGGCCGGGCACAGCGTCACCCTGCTGGTGCCGCCCGCGCGTCCGGGAGCGGAAGCGTCCGCCTCATCCTCGTCGGCCGGGGCGGAAAAGCCCTGGGACGTGCGGGTCTATGCCCTCAACCACACGGCGCAGAAGCTGCTGTCCTCGCTGAAAGTCTGGGGCGCGCTCGACATGGCGCGCGTGGCGCCGGTCGACGCGATGGACGTCAAGGGCGACGGCGAGCAGGGCGGCCATCTGGGCTTCGACGCTTTCGGCGCCCACACCGGCACCCTGGCCTGGATCGTCGAGGACAGCAATTTGAACAGCGCCCTGGACGCGGCCCTGCGCTTCGCGCAGAACGTCGACGTCGTCACCGGCCGCGCCTGCAAGCTGCGCTGCAGTTCGCTCGGCGCCCGGGTCGAGCTGGAAGACGGTGCACCGCTCGAAGCCCAGCTGCTGCTTGGCGCCGACGGCCGCGAATCCTGGGTGCGCGGCCAGTGCGACATCGGCATCGATTACCGCTCCTACCACCAGCGCGCCATCGTCGCCAATTTCTCCTGCGAGAAGCCGCACCACAACGTCGCCCACCAATGGTTCACTTGCAAGGACGGCATCATCGCCCTGCTGCCGCTGCCGGGCAACAAGGTTTCGCTGGTGTGGTCGGCGCCGGAAACCCTGGCCGACACCATCATGGACGAGTCGCTGGGCGAGCTGGCGATCCGCCTCGGCGAGTATTCGGAAGACGCGCTCGGCCTGCTGAAACCCCTGCAGCCGGAATCGGTGAAGGCGATTCCGCTGGCGCTGGTGCGGCCGCATGCCGTCACCGCGCCCCACGTCGCCCTGATCGGCGACGCCGCCCATGCCGTGCACCCGCTGGCCGGCCATGGCATGAATTTGGGTTTCGCCGACATCGTCGACCTGCTGAAGGTCGTGGCGGCGCGCGAGTCCCGGCACGGCATCGGCGACGAGCGGGTGCTGGCGCGCTACGCCCGTGCGCGCAAGGAAGACGTGCTGCTGATGCAGCTGGCCACCGACGGGCTCGAACGTTTGTTCGGCGCCAATCTCGAGCCGGTGCGCGTGGTCCGCAATTTGGGATTAAACTTGCTGGACAAGTTGCCTCTGGTTAAGCGCAAGCTGATCGCGCACGCACTCGGAAAATAATCTTTTAGGGAATACATTCATTATGGGCAAGACCAAACTCGCCGTCCTGCTGGCGACCGGCCTCATCGCGTCCTGCGTCGGCGCGCAGAATTCGGTCGAAGCGACCATCAAGAAGAATATCGAGCCGCGCCTGGGCGGCGCCAAGATCGAGTCGATCAAGGAAACCCCCTACGGCGGCCTGTACGAGCTGCGCGTCGCCGGCGACATCCTGTACACCGACAAGAAGGGCGACTACCTGATCATCGGCCACGTCTACGATGCCAAGACCACCCGCGACCTGACCCGCGAGCGCATCGACGACATCAACAAGATCAAGTTCTCGGACCTGCCGCTGGATTCCGCCATCAAGCAGGTCAAGGGCGACGGCAAGCGCGTGATCGCCGTGTTCGAAGATCCGAACTGCGGCTACTGCAAGCGTCTGCGCCAGACCACGCTGAAGGACCTGAACAACGTCACCATCTACACCTTCATGTACAACATCCTGTCCGAGGATTCGTCCGTGAAGTCGAAGAACATCTGGTGCTCGGCCGACCGCGGCAAGGCCTGGGACGACTGGATGATCGGCGGCAAGGCGCCGGCGCCGGCCGCGGAAAGCTGCCAGAGCCCGAACGACAAGGTGCTGGCGCTGGGCCAGAAGCTGAAGATCCAGGGCACGCCGGCGATCTTCTTTGCCGACGGCTCGCGTATTCCGGGTGCGGTCGACCTGCCGACCCTGGAAAAGAAGCTCGAATCGATCAAGCAATAGTGGCTGGGACCTCGGCAAACCTGCTGCGCGTTGCAGGTGCGGCCTGCGATGCTCGCTGTACCGTAAGTACAGCTGCGCTTCTCGGCCACACCTGCGGCCGCTCGCTACGGTTTTCCGAGGCCCTGTTACGTTCGTCAAATAAAAAAAGCAGCACGTCCCAAACTAGGAGCAGCACGTGATCACCCTGAACATCAACGGTCGCGACCAGCAGGTCGACGCCGATCCCTCCACGCCCATCCTCTGGGCGCTGCGCGACAACCTCAACATGACCGGCACCAAGTTCGGCTGCGGCGCGGCCCTGTGCGGCGCCTGCACCGTGCACCTGAACGGCGAGGCGATCCGCTCCTGCATCACGCCGATCTCCGCCGCCGCCGGCCAGAAGATCACCACCATCGAAGCGATGGAAGCCGACAAGGTCGGCAAGGCCGTGCAGGACGCCTGGGTCAAGCACGACGTGCCGCAGTGCGGCTACTGCCAGAGCGGCCAGGTGATGAGCGCGACCGCACTGCTGCGCGTGAACAAGGCGCCGAGCGATGCCGACATCGACAACGCCATGAGCGGCAACATCTGCCGCTGCGGCACTTATCAGCGGATCCGCGCGGCCATCAAGGACGCCGCCAAGACCATCGCGTAAGGAGCGGACATGCGACCAGAATGGTTCAAGAACGCGGGCCTGAACGGCGCCGCGACGGGCAGCGCGTTTGCCAACACCTCGCGCCGCGGTTTCCTGAAAGCCGGCGCCGCCGCCACCGGCGGCCTGGTGCTGGGCTTCATGCTGCCGGCAGGCGGCCGCCTGGCGCGCGCCGCCGAAGGCAAGCCGGTCGTCTACGCGCCGAACGCCTTCCTGCGCGTGGCGCCGGACAACAGCGTCACCGTGACGGTGAACCGCCTCGAATTCGGCCAGGGCGTGCACACCTCGCTGCCGATGGTGATCGCCGACGAACTCGATGCCGACTGGGCGCAGATGCGCGCCGAGCTGGCGCCGGCCGGCGAGGCCTACAAGGACCCGGCCTTCGGCATGCAGATAACCGGCGGCTCCGGCACCATCGCCCACTCCTTCACCCAGTACCGCGAAATCGGCGCCCGCGCCCGCGCGATGCTGGTGGCCGCCGCCGCCGAGCAGTGGAAGGTCAAGCCCGAGCAGTGCCGCACCGCCAAGGGCATGGTCCACGGCCCGGCGGGGCAGAAGGCGACTTACGGTCTTCTCGCCGACGCCGCCATGAAGCAGCCGGTGCCGGAAGCCGTCACGCTGAAGGATGCAAAGCAGTTCCGCTACATCGGCAAGCCGATGAAGCGCCTGGACGCGCGCGCCAAGTCGAGCGGCCGCCAGCAGTTCGGCATCGACTTCAAGCCGGAAGGCGCGAAGGTGGCCGTGGTCGCCCATCCGCCGGTGTTCGGCGCCAGGGTCGCGAAGTTCGACGCCGCCAAGGCCAAGGCGATCCGCGGCGTGCTGGACGTGATCGAGATCCCGGTCGACCGCGGCGGCAGCGGCGTTGCCGTGATCGCCGAAGGCTACTGGCCGGCCAAGCAGGGCCGCGACGCCCTCGACATCCAGTGGAACCTGGACGGCCTGGCCAAGCTGGACTCCGCCGCCCAGCTGGCGGAATTCACCGCGCTCTCGAAGACCCCGGGCGCCGTGGCGCGCCAGGCCGATACGTCGAAGCTGGCGACGGCGGCGAAGAAGATCTCGGCTGTCTATGAATTCCCGTATCTCGCCCATGCGCCGATGGAGCCGATCAACTGCACGGTCGACCTGAGGGACGATTCCTGCACGCTGTGGGTCGGTTCGCAGTTCCAGACCGGCGACCAGGCCGCGGCGGCCAAAACGGCCGGACTCAAGCCGGAGCAGGTGACCCTGCACACGATGATGGCGGGCGGCGGCTTCGGCCGGCGCGCGGTGCCGACCTCGGACTTCGTGGTCGAGGCGGTCAACATCGCCAAGGCGTATAAAGCGGCAGGCCACAGCGGTCCGATCAAGATGATGTGGAGCCGCGAAGACGACATCAAGGGCGGCTACTACCGTCCCTCGCACGTGCACCGCGCCGAGATCGGCCTGGACGCCCAGGGCAATGTGCTGGCCTGGGACCACGTGATCGTCGGCCAGTCGATCGCCGCCGGCACGCCCTTCGAAGGCTTCATGATCCAGAAGGGCGTGGACAGCACGATGGTCGAAGGCATGGGCGCGCCCTACGAGGTGCCGATGAATTTGTCGGCCCATATCGCCAAGGCCAACGTACCGGTGCTGTGGTGGCGTTCGGTGGGCTCGACCCACACCGCCTTCGTGATGGAGACCCTGATCGACGAGGCGGCGCATGCGGCCAAGATCGATCCGGTCGCCTACCGCAAGAAGCTGATCGACGCCGGGCACGCGCGCCACCATGCGGCGCTGGACCTGGCCGTCGCCAAATCGGGCTACGGCAAGAAGGTCCTGCCGAAAGGCCGCGCGCATGGCGTGGCCGTGCACGAATCCTTCGGCACCGTGGTCGCCTACGTGGTCGAAGCGTCGGTCGGCAAGGATGGCGCGCCGAAGTTGCACAAGGTGACGGCCGCCGTGCACTGCAACCTGGCGGTCAATCCGCTGTCGATCGAGGCTCAGATCCAGGGCGCCGCGCTGATGGCCCTCGGCACCACCCTGCCGGGCGCCGCGATCACGCTGAAGGACGGCGTGGTCGAGCAGCAGAACTTCGGCGACTACACGGTGGCGCGCATGAACGACATGCCGCAGATCGACGTGCACATCGTGCCCTCGAACGAGCCGCCGACCGGCCTCGGCGAACCGGGCCTGCCGCCGCTGGCGCCGGCCTTTGCCAACGCCCTGTTCCGGGTGACCGGCAAGCGCCTGCGCAAGCTGCCTTTCGACCTGGCGTCCGCGTAAATCATGGGCGTTCCCGTCGTCGGTATCTTGCTGGCGGCCGGCAGGGGACGCCGCTTCGATCCGCTGGGGCAGCGCAACAAGCTGCTCCAGATTCTTCCTGCGTCCGGCGGCGAGGCCGTGGCGGCCGCCAGCGCGCGCAAGCTGCTGGCCGTTCTACCCGCCGTGATTGCCGTGGTGCCGCCCGACGATGGCGGGCTGAAGACGCTGCTGTCTTCTCTTGGCTGCGACGTGGTCGTCTGCCCGGCGGCCGACAGCGGCATGGCGGCTTCGCTGGTGCAGGCGATCCGTCATTCGCTGCCGCTCGACCCGCAAGCCTGGCTGGTGGCGCTGGGCGACATGCCGCACCTGGCATCTTCCACTTTGCAGGCATTGACCGGCGCGCTGGCTGCCGGCGCCCCGATCGCCGCCCCGGTCATGGACGGGCGGCGCGGCAATCCGGTCGGTTTCGGGCGCGTCCACCTCGATGCGCTGCTGGCGCTGAGTGGCGACCAGGGCGCACGGCGCCTGCTGCAGACCTGTCCCGTCACCGAACTGCCGGTCATGGATTCCGGCATATTCCGCGACATCGATACCCCCGCCGATCTCTAGGTATGCATACGTTTGGGCACCTTTTCCCGAAGAATCCGATTAAACTACGGTGGAAAAGTGAGAGATTGTTCAAAAAACCATGAAAAAAGCCAATCAGAAGAAGCCGGCCGGGGTGCAGTACACCATCGTGCCGAAAGACCTCGCCGGTCACCTGTTCAACGTCACCGTCACCGTTGCCGCGCCAAGTCCGGACGGGCAGGTGTTCGCGCTGCCGGCCTGGATCCCGGGCAGCTACATGATCCGCGAATTCGCGCGCAACATCGTGCGCATCCGCGCCGAATCCGATGGCCAGCCGGTCGAACTGGTCAAGCTGGACAAGCATTCCTGGCGCGCCGCGCCGGCGGCCGGTCCGCTGACCCTGCATTACGAAGTGTATGCCTGGGACATGTCGGTGCGCGCCGCCCACCTCGACCAGACCCACGGCTTCTTCAACGGCACCAGCGTGTTCCTGCGCGTGCTGGGCCAGGAAGCGACGCCACACCAGGTCGACATCCAGCGCCCCGGCGACGAAGCCGCATCGAGCTGGCGCGTCGCCACCTCGCTGCCCGAGCTGGGCGCCAAGCGCTACGGCTTCGGCACCTACATCGCCGCCGATTACGACGAGCTGATCGACCACCCGGTGGAGATGGGCGACTTCGCGCTGGCGACCTTTACCGCACATGGCATCCGGCACGACATCGTCGTCACCGGCCGCGTGCCCAATCTCGACATGGCGCGCCTGCAGCAGGACCTGAAAGCCATCTGCGAATGCCAGATCAGCTTCTTCGAGCCGAAGACGAAAAAGGCGCCGATGGACCGCTACGTCTTCCTGACCATGGCGGTCGGCGACGGCTACGGCGGCCTCGAGCACCGCGCCTCGACGGCCCTGATCTGCTCGCGCAACGACCTGCCGACCACCGCTGCGCCCAGGACCGCCGAGCGCAGCGAAGGCTACGTGACCTTCCTCGGCCTGTGCAGCCACGAGTACTTCCACACCTGGAACGTCAAGCGCATCAAGCCGGCCGTGTTCGCGCCCTACGACCTGCAGGTCGAGAACTACACGCCGCTGCTGTG
>CAJYXO010000019.1 GCA_913778765.1 uncultured Massilia sp.
CCAGAACTACCTTGCAAACGGGAGGCGTCCATATAAACGTCAACGCTTATCACAGCCGGATGCGGGCCTGGCTGCTGCCGTTCCGCGGCATCGCCAGCCGCTACCTGTCGCATTACTTCGGCTGGCGCTGGGCGCTGGACGGCCAGCGCATTTCCAGCGCCGATGCTTTTTTGAGAGCAGCACTAGGCCGATTCAACACTTAACGCGAACAGCGCCATGAAAAAAGGCCGCGATTGCTCGCGGCCTTTTCGTGTCAGGGAGAACCAAGCGGCTGCTTAGAAATTGCCCTTGAACTGAACGCCCCAGGTACGCGGCTCGTTGGTGAAGCCGGTCAGGTTGTTGAAGTCGATGGCGCCGGTGATGCGGCGCTGGTCGAGGATGTTGCGGCCGAAGGCTGCCAGCTCATACTTGCCGCCCGCCCAGTTGTAGCCCACGCGCAGGCCGCCTTCGGTCAGCGGCTTGCCGACGAACTCGGCTGCTTCGTACAGGAAGAAGTTGATCTTCGTACGGTAGGACCAGTCGGTGTAGACGAAGAACTCGCCGTCGCCCACCGGCACGCCGTAGCGCGCGGTGGCGTTGATGGTCCATTTCGGCGCCTGCGGCAGCGGGTTGCCGTTGATTTCGACGCGGCCGGCCGCGTTGATCGGGTCGGTGATGGTGCATTGGGCGCACTTGTTCACCGACAGGCTCGGATCGCGGATTTCGGTGAAGTTGTAGCTGGCGCCGGCGGTCACGCGCAGCGACGGGCTGACGATGCCTTCGAAGTCGATCTCGGCGCCCTGGGCCTTGGTCTTGGCCGCGTTGATCAGCTTGGTGACGTTCGAATTGCCGCCGACCACGGTCAGCTGCTGGTTCTTCACTTCGAAGTCGTACAGCGAGAAGTTCATGCGCGCGCGGCGCTCGAACAGGTCGGCCTTGACGCCGCCTTCGACCGAGGTCACGGTTTCGGCGTCGGCCACGGTCACCGGCACCGATGCCGAAGCGGCAGCGATACTCGGGGCGCGGAAGCCGGTCGCCACACGGGCGTACAGGTTGACGTCGCGGTTCAGTTTATACGTGCCCGACAGGTCCCAGTTCACCTTGCTCTTGCTTTCGCTGATGCCGGCCGGGCCGATCAGGGTCACGTTGGTGTGTTCCAGCGTGGCGAAGTCCTTCTTGTCGTCGGTGTAGCGCAGGCCGCCGCGCAGGGTGAAGGCGTCGTTGACGGCATAGGTCACGGAGCCGAACGCGGCCCAGGCCTTGTTCTTCTGCTGCGACACCACGCGCGAGGTTTGCGCCTGGGTCACGCTGTCGAAGTTGTCGCTGCCCCCTCGCGCGTCTTCGTCGAAGTAGTACAACCCGGCCTGCCAGTTCAGCGGGCCCGCGTTCTTCGATTCGACGCGGAATTCCTGCGAATACTGGGTCAGGTCGGTCAGGCGGCTGGCGGTCTGCACCTGGAACGGCACCACGCCCGGGCCGCCGATGATACCGCCGTCGATGTCGCCGCGGCTGTTGTAGTGGCCCACGCCTTCGTAGCCGGTGATCGAGTACAGCTTGACCGCGCCCAGGTCCCACGACAGGCGCAGGTTGGCGCCGTTGGTCTTGAGGTCCTGGTAGTTCAGGGCGTTGGTGACGATGCTGTTCAGGTCGTAACCGTCGGCGATGTCGTTCGTGCCCTTCTTGATCAGGTTGGCGCGGAACAGGCGTGCGCTGCCGGCGGTGGTGCGCTGGTGCACGTTGAACAGGGCGCTGAAGGTGCTGTCCGGGGTGTACAGGAACTGCACGCGCTCGGCGTGTTCGTTGTAGCCATCCAGCTCGCCGGTCTTGTTGGTCTTGGCCAGGTCGCTGTAGTTGTTGACGAAGTCGTCGCGGTGCTGGCGCAGTGCCGACACGCGCATCGCCCACTTGTCCGACAGGGGCACGTTGACGGCGCCTTCGAGGTTGACCGTGTTGTGGGTGGCCCACGAAGCGTTGTAGTAGCCCTCGACCTTTTTCAGGTTCGGCTTTTCGGATTCGAACTTGACCACGCCGGCCGGGGTGTTGCGGCCGAACAGGGTGCCTTGCGGACCGCGCAGCACTTCGACGCCGGCCACGTCGAAGATCGGGAAGCCTTTCAGGATCGGGTTTTCCTGCACGATGTCGTCGACGATCAGCGACACCGGCTGCGAGGCGAACAGCGAGAAGTCGGTGTTGCCGTAGCCGCGGATGTAGAAGCGCGGGAAGGTGCGGCCGTTCGACGATTCGATGTTCAGGCTCGGCACCTTGCCGGCCAGAACGCGGATGTCTTCGCCGCCGGAGACGATGACGTCGAGTTTTTCACCCTTCACGGCGCTGACCGAGACCGGCACCTCCTTGATATTTTCGGTGCGGCGCTGCGCCGTCACGGTAACGGTCTGCAGCTCGTTGCTCGATGTGGCTTGGGCCAGGGCGGGAGCGGCCACCACGGCGGACAGCGCCAGCATCGCGCCGTGGGCGGCGATGACGCGCTTGTGCATCTTGGACATCTTGGTCATTGCGATTTCCTAGGAAGGGTAAAAAAACTTGTGCGTGTCTCCGCCATTCCCCCTCTTCCCCCTGGCGATCCGCATCGTTGTCGATGTCTTTACATTGCCAGATCGGTAAAGGCGTGATTGTCAGCCATGTGTATAAGCTTAGGCAAGAAATAAGCGGCAACATGGGCGGGCATACAACAATATTTTTTCCGTAAAACCCTTGCGTGCTTCAGAAGGGATACGCTATGATTCGGGCCTCTTCGGACGTGGTGACAAACGTCGGAAGACATCGCCGAAGCGGAATGGGGCGCTTAGCTCAGTTGGTAGAGCGGATCCCTTACAAGGATTAGGTCGGGAGTTCGAGCCTCTCAGCGCCCACCAGACCTGCCTGGCGATGTCGACGAAGCGAAGAGCAGATCAGTAAAAACGGAGCGGTAGTTCAGTTGGTTAGAATACCGGCCTGTCACGCCGGGGGTCGCGGGTTCGAGCCCCGTCCGCTCCGCCAGATGCAAGAAGAAGGGTCCGATTCGTCGGACCCTTTTTTCGTTCCGGCGCCATTTCATCGAAGCGAAGCGGGCAGCATGGTTCATCCTTATCTCAGGTTTCGGATTCTGCTTGCCCGCCACGCGGTGGCCCGGCTCGCCGCGCGCCTGCGCAGCTCGGCCGAGATCGCGGCGCTGGTGCTCGGTCCGGCCGTCGTCGGGCTGGTCGCCTTTGCCGCCATGCCGCCGATGCTGGCCGCATCGAATCCCTGGCCGCTGGCCCTGCCCCTGCTGGTCCTGCATGGCGCCGCCATGAGCCTGCCCATCCTGCTGCTGCGCCCAAGCGTGCTGCCGGCGCATGCGCAGACCTGGCTGGCCGGGCTGCCGGTCGCGCCGCGCCTGCTGCGCCAGGCCGCCTTGCTGGTGGCGGCCCTGCTGGCGTCGCCGCTGGCCCTGGCCTACGCCGCCTCGCTGGCGATCTGGATCGGCCAGCGCCCCGGCTGGATTGCGCCGGGCCGCGCGGCCGCCGGCACCCTGCTCTCCTTCCTGCTCACCTGGATCTGCGCCGCCTGGCTGCTGGCGCGCGGCGCACATGGTCCACGCGGTGTCCAGGCGCGGCGCCGGCCGCGGTCCGCAGCGGCATCGCGCCCTGCCTGCTGGGACAGCACGCGAACGGCCGGCCCCGGCCTGTTGTGGCGCCGCCTGTTCTGGCTGCCCCTGTGGCGCGAGGGCAGCCAGGCCGGCTGGCGCCAGGCGGCGCTGCTGGCAGCGGGCCTCGGCGCCACCTGCGCCTGGATGGCGGGACCGGCCTGGCTGCCGCGGCCGCTGGGGGCCATCGTCGCCAGCGTGCTGCTGGCATTGCTGGTGCACGACGCCGACACCACCGTGCGCAGCCAGCTGGCGCGGCTGGCGCCGGTCGCCGCCGGCTGGCCGCTGCATTTCACGGCGCTGGCCCGGCGCGCCCGCGCCGCCGCCCAGGCGCCGTCCCTGCTGGCGCTGGGCGTGCTGAGCGCGGCCGGCGTGGCCGCGCATGCCTGGGCCGGAACGGCCGGCCGGCTCTATCTGTCCCTGGCCTGGCTCACACTCCCGCTGCTGGCCGCCACCCCGCCGTTCACGCCGCGCGGACGCATGGCGCTGCTAGCCTTGTGCATCATGCTGCTGTGCGCGACCGGCAGCACCATCTGGAACTGACATCGTATGGAAGCGACGACGCCCATGGTCGAGATCGAGAACCTCGCCTTTCACTTCACGACGCGCAGCGTGTTTCTCGGCCTGCGCCTGCGCTTCCTGCCTGGGCTGACCTGGCTGCGCGGCAGCAATGGGCGCGGCAAGACGACCCTGCTGCGCCTGCTGGGCGGCCAGCTGCTGCCGGCAAGCGGCACGATCCGCATGGACGGACTGGAAGCGCGCCGCGATCCGCTGGCCTGGCGCCGCCGGAGTTTTTATTGCGGCGGCGAGGCCCCGGCGCTGGAATGGCTGACCGTGAACGAATGGCTGGAACTGCACCTGGCGCTGTACGAAGGGGCCGACCGCGGCGTGCTGCGCGGCTGCCTCGAGGCGTTCCGCATCGACGACGTACTGGCCCAGCCGGTGACGGCGCTGTCGCTGGGTCAGGCCAAGAAGCTGCAGCTGTCGCTCGCCCTGGCCCTGCCGGCGCGGCTGCTGCTGATCGACGAGCCGTTCAACGGCCTCGATGCGCAGGCAGTGACGCTGCTGGAAGACATCCTGCGGCAACGGGAAGCGGCAGGCGACAGCTGCATCGTGCTGACCAGCCACCTGGAGCCGCGCATCGCCTGCACCCACGTGCTGGACCTGGACCGGCAGGCAGGCGTGCTCTGAATCAGAAAGCGCCTGACGAGCGCTCAGGCGCGCTTCAGCATCGGCAGGCTGCCGGCTTCGACCCGGTTCCGGCCGCCGCTCTTGGCCGCATACAGCGCATGGTCGGCCCGCGCCAGCGCCGCCGTCAGCTCCTCGAAGGTGTCGATCATCACCACGCCGATGCTGATCGTCATGCGGTAAGCGGGCGCGCAGCCGAGCACCGGCGCCTCGGTCACCGCCAGGCGCAGGCGTTCGGCCGCTTCCAGGGCGCCGTCGAGCGTGGTGCCCGGCAGCGCCAGCGCGAACTCCTCGCCGCCGAGCCGGCCGATCAGGTCGTGGTCGCGCAGCACGCCGCGCGCGGTGTCGGCAAACATCTTGAGGGCTTCGTCGCCGCAGGCATGGCCATAGCCGTCGTTGAGCTGCTTGAAGTGGTCGATGTCCAGCATCAGCAAGGCGATCGGCTTGCGCAGGCGCACGGCCAGCTGGCGCGCAGCCTCGGCGCGTTCGAAGAAGGCGCGGCGGTTCAGCATGCCGGTCAGGCTGTCGATCGTGGCAAGGCGGCGCATCAGGGCGTCGTCCTTCTGCTTGCACAGCAACAGGAAGCCGAAGCCGTTCACGATCATCAGGAGGTAGCTGGCCAGGTAGGCCAGGCCGATCACCGGCGTCATGCCGGCGCCGGGAGAGCCGCGCTCGAAGCCGAGCCAGGCCCAGATCGCCAGCGCGAACAGGATGTTGTTGATGCCGATGAGCCGCTGCAGCAGCGGTGCTTCGCGCGGGCGCAGCAGCACCACGGCGGCGCTGAACACGGACAGGGCGATGATGAAGGAGATCAGTTCCGTCAGCTGCAGCCGCGAAGCGCCGGTCGCCACCGCATAGCACACGGCCACCCAGCCGGGCAGCGTGAACAGGTAGAGCGCGCGGCGCCAGCGCGCGAAGCCGAAGAACAGGCAGTTGGCGCCGACTTCCAGCGCGACGCCTCCCAGCCAGGCGCAGGCGGACAAGGCTTCGACCAGGCGCAGCTCGAACTGCGGCGCGACCCACCAGCACAACTGGGCCAGGCCGATCGACAGGCGCCCCCACATCCAGTAGCCCAGCGCCGGGCTGTTCTCGGCGCCGCGCATATAGCCCGCCATCAGCAGGGCGAACGCGACGTTGCCGACGCCGAGCGCCAGCATGAAGGTTTGGATATCGATCACAGGTGTTCCTCAGGGAATGCCACGAGGTGCATGTATTATTATTGCAACGTTTATTTCCCAAAGGAATTATCTTACACCTGTTCAATGTATGTGCACGCACGATTCGCGTTCGAACGACATTCCTGTCTGATAATTGCACACACGTCGTTACATTGCTGCGTGGCACAAACT
Organism: uncultured Massilia sp.; assembly: GCA_913778765.1. Taxonomy (GTDB): domain Bacteria; phylum Pseudomonadota; class Gammaproteobacteria; order Burkholderiales; family Burkholderiaceae_D; genus Telluria. The sequence continues at coordinate 6,139 of CAJYXO010000019.1, forward strand.
AATCGTGCATAATTGACAATAACCCCGCTGCCTTGTTGGCCGCCGTCTTTCTGGAGACTTCGTGATCTTTGGCTTTCTCAAATCCCAAACCCTGTCCGCGCGGCAGCGCAGGCTGCAGAACACCCCGCTGTTCCGCACCCTGAAGCCGCTCGAGGTCAAGTTCGTGGATGGCCTGATGCACGAACGGCGCTACCTGCCGGAAGAAATCGTCTTCGACGAGAACGAGGAAGGACAGGCGCTGTACCTGGTGATGGCGGGCCGGGTCGAGATCAGCCGCGTCCACGAAGGCAGCCGCCAGCTGGTGAGCGAGCTGGGGCCGGGCAGCTTCTTCGGCGACCTCGCCCTGCTCGACAATTCGCCGCGCAGCGCCCAGGCCCGCGCCGTCGACGGCTGCGAACTGGCGGTGTTCTTCCGCGACGACTTCCTGGCGCTGATGGAGACCGACGCCGTGATCGGCTACAAGATCTCGCTGGCGCTGGCGCGCCACATCGGCCAGCGCCTGCGCGACATGCACGGCGGCCAGCTGCAGCTGGAAGCGCTATGATGGCCGCGCCGCTGGTCCGCGACGAGCGCGCCGGTCCGGTGGTCTGGACCGCGATCATCGGCGTCACCTGCCTGCTGCTGGTGCTGCTCGACCACATGCTGTGGCTGGTGCTGCCCTTCATCTTCGGCACCGTGATGTACTACCTGCTGCTCGGGCCGATACAGCGCCTGCTGCGCCTGGGCTTTTCGCGCAACGTCTCGTCGGTGCTGGTATGCGCGGTGTTCTTCGGCGCTTCCGCACTGGCGCTGGTGGGCGCGCTGTCGTGGAGCGCCGGTCCGTCCGACACCGATTCCTGGCACGACACGCTGTCGCTGTACGTGAACGGCGGCGTGGCCTTCGTGCGCAACACGATGGCGCTGCTGGAACTGAAATTCCCGATCCTGGCCGAGATGCACCTGACCTCGATCGTCAACAAGCGCTTCAAGGCCTTCACCGACAACTTCGCCCAGCGTTACCTGGCCACCATCCTGGTGACGGTGGCCGGCTGGCTGCCCTCGCTGCTGCTGGCGCCCTTCCTCGCCTTCTTCTTCCTGCGCGACGGCCTGCGCTTCAAGAAATTCCTGGCCCGCGCCGTGCCCAACGCCTACTTCGAACGCACCCTGTTCCTGCTGCACCAGGTCGACCAGACCGCGCGCCGCTATTTCGAGGGCCTGCTCAAGCTGACCGTGCTCGACACCATCGTGCTGGGCTTCGGCCTGTGGGTGATCGGCGTGTCCTCGCCGCTGCTGCTGGGTTTTATCTCGGCGCTGCTGGCCTGGGTGCCCTTCGTCGGCTCGGTGGTCGGCTGCGTGATGGTGGTGATTGTGGCCGCCACCGATGCGCCCAGCAACCCGCTGGTCGCCTACGGCGCGATCGTCGTCTTCGTCCTCGCGCGCCTGCTCGACGATTTCGTGTTCATGCCGATCACACTCGGGCGCAGCCTGAAGATCCACCCCCTGATCACGGTGCTGATGATCTTCATCGGCGGCGCCCTGTCCGGCGTGGCCGGTCTGATGCTGGTGCTGCCGCTGCTGGGCGTGGTGATGGTGGTCGGCGAGACCCTGGGCCGGCTGATGACCAACCCGCGCCTGCGCGCGCGGCACCGGTATGCGCGGCAGCTGCGCGAGAAGCAGGCGAGCGGCGATTTGATGATTTAATTCGGGGTTTTAATTCGGGGTCAGATCACTTTTTGGGGCAATTGCCCCAAAAAGTGATCTGACCCCGAATTTACTTCCGCCCCGCCGTTTTCGGCTTGGCCTTGATGGTCGACAGGATGCCCGGCTTGGCTTTCCCTGGCGGCGGTGCGAACGGCGCCGGCTCGGCGCGGCCGCCGGCATTGGCGCGGCTGCCGCGGTCATTCTTCCTGCGTGGCGCCACCTCGATCACGCGGCCCTTCGGCGCCGCGCTGCGCGCTTCGGACACCAGCGGCATGTTCTTGCGCTCGCTGCGCGGCGTCAGTTCCTGCTCGCTGCCGGGCGGCGGCACCAGGTGGCGCTCGCCGTTGCCGATCAGGTCGCCACGGCCCATGCGGCGCAAAGCCTCGCGCAGCACCGGCCAGTTTTCCGGATCGTAGTAGCGCAGGAAGGCCTTATGCAGCTTGCGCTGCTTGCCGCTCTTGGCGGTCAGGACTTCTTCCGAATCGTCCGTCACCTTGGCCAGCGGGTTCTTGGCCGTGTGGTACATGGTGGTGGCCATCGCCATCGGCGTCGGCGTGAAGGTCTGCACCTGGTCGAGGTGGAAGTTGTTCTTCTTCAGCCACAGCGCCAGGTTCAGCATGTCCTCGTCGGTCGAACCCGGGTGGGCCGCGATGAAATAGGGGATCAGGTACTGCTTCTTGCCCGCCTCCTTCGAGTACTTGTCGAACAGCGCCTTGAACTCGTCGTAGCTGCCGATACCCGGCTTCATCATCTTCGACAGCGTGCCCTCTTCCGTGTGCTCCGGCGCGATCTTCAGCAGGCCGCCCACGTGGTGGGTGACCAGCTCCTTCACGTATTCCGGCGAACGCACGGCCAGGTCGTAGCGCAGGCCCGAACCGATCAGGATCTTCTTGATGCCCGGGATCGCGCGCGCCTTGCGGTACAGCGAGATCAGCTTGCTGTGGTCGGTGCCCAGGTTCGAGCAGATGGTCGGATACACGCAGGACAGGCGGCGGCAGGTTTCCTCGATCTTCTTCTCTTTGCAGGCCAGGCGGTACATGTTGGCCGTCGGACCGCCCAGGTCGGTGATGGTGCCGGCGAAGTTTTTCGTGGTATCGCGAATCAGCTCGATCTCGCGCAGGATCGACGGCTCCGAACGGCTCTGGATGATGCGGCCTTCGTGCTCGGTGATCGAGCAGAAGGTGCAGCCGCCGAAGCAGCCGCGCATGATGTTGACCGAATAGCGGATCATCTCCCAGGCCGGGATGTGCGCCTTGCCGTAGCTCGGGTGCGGCGCGCGCGCGTACGACAGGTCGTACACGCCGTCCATCTCGTCCATCGCCAGCGGCAGCGGCGGCGGGTTCAGCCAGACGTCGCGGTCGCCGTGCTGCTGCACCAGCGCGCGCGCATTGCCCGGGTTCGACTCGAGGTGGAACACGCGCGACGTGTGCGCGTACATCACCGGGTCTTCGCTCACCGTTTCGAACGACGGCAGGCGCACCACGGTCTTGCGTGCTTTTTCGCGGGCCGCGGCCTGTCGCTGCTCGCGCGTCATGATGACGATCGGCTTCACTTCCGGCTCGGGCTGCGCATTCTCGGTGGCGCAAGCCTTGGTGTCTTCCTGCGCCATCGCATACGGGTTCGGGTGCGCATCGACGCGGCCCGGCACGTCGACGCGGGTCGAGTTGTGCACGCTCCACTCGTCGTCCGGCAGCCAGCCGTGCGGCACCAGGAAGGCGGTGCCGCGCAGGTCGCGGATGTTCTTGACGCTCTCCCCGGCCGCGATGCGGCGCGTGACGTCGACCAGCGCGCGTTCGGCATTGCCGAAGATGACCAGGTCCGCCTTCGATTCGAACAGCACCGAGCGGCGCACCTTGTCCGACCAGTAATCGTAGTGCGCGATGCGGCGCAGCGAGGCCTCGATCGAACCGGCGATGACCGGCACGCCCGGGAAAGCTTCGCGGGCGCGCTGGCAGTACACGGTCACGGCGCGGTCCGGACGTTTGTTCGGCTCGGCGTTCGGGGTGTAGGCGTCGTCGGAGCGGATCTTGCGGTCGGCCGTGTAGCGGTTGACCATCGAGTCCATGTTGCCGGCGGTGATGCCCCAGTACAGGTTGGGCTTGCCGAGCGCACGGAAGGGTTCCACGGAGGTCCAGTCCGGCTGGCTGATGATGCCGACCCGATAACCCTGCGCTTCCAGCAGGCGGCCGACCAGCGCCATCCCGAAGCTCGGGTGGTCGATATAGGCGTCGCCCGTGATCAGGATGATGTCGCACGAATCCCAGCCCAGCTTGTCCATCTCGGCACGGGACATGGGCAGGAAGGGCGCGGCGGGAGCACGGCTGGAACGTTTGGCAACGTTCGCGAAGAGATTGGCGGGGGAGTTCATTGGCCGGCATTTTACAGGAAAACCTGGCGACCAGCTCCCTCCCCTCCCAAAAATGGCTTAGATTTCAACAACTTGGCTCATCCTTTGCGGATGAAACGTTGTTTTAGATACCCATGTTGTTGAGGATGTTGCCAAGTTGGCGCAGGGCCGGCTCCAGGGTCGGATGGCGGGCCGCGAAACGGGCCGTGATTTCCTGGCTGCGCGAAGCCAGGCCGTAGGTGTTGGCATCCGGATCGTCGGCGCGCTTTTCGAGCACGTGCTTGATGTCGCCGTCGAGCTGGCGCAGCAGCATTTCCAGCTCGTCGTCGACCTCGCCCGCGTCTTCGAGGTGGCGGTGGAGGGTCTTGAGGTGCGCTTTCAGGGTGTGTTCGTTGTCGTTCAACATATCGTCCCTCATGTGGTGAACCTGGTCTCCAGGTACAGCTGCTCGACCTTTTCGCGGGCCCAGGGTGTCTTGCGCAGGAACTTCAGGCTCGACTTGATACTGGGATCCTTGATAAAACAGTTGATATCGATGCGGCGGCCGAGCCCGTCCCAGCCGTAGTGCTCGACCAGGCGGGTTAACAAGGATTCTAAGGTAATACCGTGTAATGCTTGAACACTCATTGCAGAGCTGCCGTTGTTGCCGGGGGCGTTGTGGGAAATTTTATATCCGATGGGGACGGATGGGCGCGCGGCCCGTGAACGTCATTCCTGCCGCCCACCCGTCATCCCCGCGCAGGCGGGGATCCAAGTTGGCGAATACTCGACGAACTTGGGTTCCCGCCTGCGCGGGAACGACGTTTTCCGAGCAGCGGGCCAGGTATTACTCGACGGTCAGGCCACGGCGCTCCAGCAGCGGCTCGATCTTCGCATCGCGGCCGCGGAAGCCGCGGTACATGTCCATCGCGTCCATGGTGCCGCCGCGCGACAGCAGCATCTGACGGAAGCGGTCGCCGTTCTTGCGCAGCAGGCCGCCGTTTTCCTTGAACCACTCGACGGTGTCGGCGTCCAGCTTCTCGGCCCACAGGTAGCCGTAGTAGCCGGCCGAGTAGCCGCCCGAGAACACGTGCGAGAAGTAGGTCGTGCGGTAGCGCGGCGGCACCAGCGGGAAGTCGACGCCGGCGTCATGCAGGGCCTTGGCTTCGAAGCCCAGCACGTCGGTCGGGACCTGGTCCGCGCCCAGCTGGTGCCAGCTCTGGTCGAGGATCGAGGCCGCCAGGTATTCGGTGGTGCGGTAGCCCTCGTTGAACTTGGCGGACGCCTGCACCTTGTCCAGCAGTTCTTTCGGCATCGGCGCGCCGGTCTGGTAGTGCTTGGCATAATTCGCCAGCACTTCCGGCCAGGCCATCCACATCTCGTTCACCTGCGACGGGAACTCGACGTAGTCGCGCGGCACGCGGGTGCCCGAGAAGCGCGGGTACTTCACGTTCGAGAACATGCCGTGCAGCGCATGGCCGAATTCGTGGAACATGGTGCGCACTTCGTCGTAGGTCAGCAGGGTCGGCTCGCCGGCGGCCGGCTTCGGGATGTTCAGGTGATTCGCGATCACCGGGTGCGTGCCCAGCAGCGTGCTCTGGCCCACGTAGGCGTTCATCCAGGCGCCGCCGCGCTTGTTGGCGCGCGCGTAGGGGTCGTGCATGAAGATCGCCAGCTGCTTGCCGTCGGTGTCGAAGACGTCGAACACGCGCACGTCCGGGTCGTACACCGGCAGGTCCTTGCGTTCCTTGAAGGTGATGCCGTATTCCTTGGTGGCGGCAAAGAACACGCCGTCGATCAGGACGCGGTTGTACTCGAAGTAGGGACGCAGCTGGTTCTGGTCGAAGGCGTAGCGCTGGGCGCGCACCTTGTCGCTGTAATAGTTCCAGTCGTAGGCGGCGGCCTGGAATTTTCCGCCTTCGGCATCGATCACCTTCTGCAGGTCGGCCGCTTCCTTTTTCGCGTTGTTGACGGCCGGCTTGGCGAATTCGGCCAGCAGCTTGTTGACGGCGGAGGTAGTCTTCGCGGTCTGGTCTTCCAGCATGTAGGCGGCGTGGCTCGGATAGCCCAGCAGCTTGGCGCGCTCGGCGCGTGCCTTCACCAGCGCCAGCACCAGCGCGCGGTTGTCGAATTCGCCGCCATGGCTGCCGCGCGCCAGCGAGGTCGCCAGCAGCTTTTCGCGGGTCGCGCGCTTGGTCAGCACCGACAGCGGGGCCTGCTGGGTGGTGTTCACGACCGGGATCACGAACTTGCCGTCCAGGCCGCGCTTCTTCGCCTCCGCGGCGGCGACGTCGATCGCCTTGTCCGACATGCCGGCCAGTTCCTCGCGGCTGTCGACCACCAGCGCCGAGGCATTCGCTTCCTTCAGCACGTTCTGGCTGAACTGGGTCTGGAGGGCCGCGATCTGGCCGTTGTAGGCCTTCAGCTTGACCTTGTCGGCCGCGGACAGCTGGGCGCCGGCGCGCACGAAGTCGGTGTGGTAGCGCTTCAGCAGGTAGGCCGACTCGGCATCCAGGTGCAGCGAGGCGCGCTTGTCGTACAGGGTCTTGATGCGCTTGTAGAGCTTCTCGTTCAGGCGGATCTTGTCGCTGTGCGCAGCCAGCTTCGGCGCCAGTTCCTTGTCCAGCGCGTTCAGCGTGTCGTTGGTGTTGGCGCCGACCAGGTTGTAGAAGGCGGTCGAGACGCGGTTCAGCAGCTGGCCCGAACGCTCCATCGCGACGATGGTGTTCTCGAAGGTGGGCGCGGCGCGGCTAGCGGCGATGGCGTCGATCTCGGCCGACTGCTGGCGCATGCCTTCCTCGAAGGCCGGCGCGAAGTCGTCGTTCTTGATCTTGTCGAAGGCCGGGTACTGGAACGGCAGGGTGCTCGGCTTGGCGAAGGGGTTCGATGCCGGCAGCTGCGACGGGGCTGCGTGGGCGATGCCGGCGACGGCCGCAGCGACGGCGATGGCCAGGATATGGGTGCGCTTCATGTTCTCTCCGTTGTAAATCGTTTTAATTGTTTTCAGTTGCCGGTCAAACCGCGGCGCTCCAGCAGCGGCTGGATCTGCGCATCGCGTCCGCGGAAATTGCGGAACAGGTCCATTGCGTCGGCCGAACCGCCGCGCGACAGCAAAGTCTGGCGGAAGTGGTCGCCGTTCTTGCGCAGCAGGCCGCCGTTTTCCTTGAACCACTCGACGGTGTCGGCGTCCAGTTTTTCGCTCCACAGGTAGGCGTAGTAGCCGGCCGAATAGCCGAGCGAGAAGCTGTGCGAGAAATAGGTCGTGCGGTAGCGCGGCGGCACCGGCGCGAAGTCGACGCCCGCATCCTTCAGCGCGGCCGCCTCGAAGCCGGTCACGTCGGACGGGATCTGGTTCGGGGCCAGCTGGTGCCAGCGCTGGTCGAGCAGGGACGCCGCCAGATACTCGGTCGTGATGTAGCCCATGTTGAACTTCTTCGAGGCCTGCACCTTGTCCAGCAGCGCCTGCGGCATCGGCTCGCCGGTCTGGTAGTGCTTCGCGTAGTTGGCCAGCACCTCGGGCCAGGTGGCCCACATCTCGTTGACCTGCGACGGATACTCGACGAAGTCGCGCGGCGTGTTGGCGCCGCCAAAGGTCGGGTACTTCACGTTCGAGAACATGCCGTGCAGCGCGTGGCCGAATTCGTGGAAGGCCGTGCGCACCTCGTCATAGGTCAGCAGGGTCGGCTGGCCGGCGGCCGGCTTCGGGATGTTCAGGTGGTTCGCCACCACCGGGCGGTTGCCCAGCAGCGCCGACTGCGTCACGTACTCGTTCATCCACGCGCCGCCCTGCTTGTTCGGGCGCGCGTAGTAATCCATGATGAAGATCGCCAGCGGCTTGCCGTCGGCATCGAAGACGTCGAACACGCGCACGTCCGGGTCGTACACCGGCAGGTCCTTGCGTTCCTTGAAGCTGATGCCGAACTCCTTGTTCGCAGCGAAGAACACGCCGTTCTGCACCACGTTGTTCAGTTCAAAATAAGGCTTCAGCTGGCTCTCGTCGAAGGCATATTTCGCCTGGCGCACCTTGTCGGTGTAGAAGGCCCAGTCCTGCGCGGCGACCTGGAAGCCGCCTTTCTCCGCGTCGATGACTGCCTGGATCTCGGCCGCTTCCTTCTTCGCGTTGTTCACGGCAGGCAGCGCCAGCTCGCCCAGCAGCTTGTTCACGGCTTCCGGCGTCTTGGCGGTTTCCACTTCCAGCGAATAGGCCGCGTAGTTCGGGTAGCCCAGCAGGGTCGCCTTCTCCGCACGCAGCTTGGCCAGGCGCTGCACCAGCGCGCGGCTGTCGAACTCGCCGCCGCGGCTGCCGCGCGCCTGCGACGCCGCCATCAGGCGCTCGCGCGTAGCGCGGTTGGTCAGCGACGACAGCGGCGGCTGGCCGGTGGTGTTCGCCAGCGCGATCACGAACTTGCCGTCCAGGCCGCGCTTCTTCGCCTCAAGCGCGGCGGCGTCGATTTCGGCGTCCGACAGGCCGGCCAGCTCGGCGCGGGTGTCGACCACCAGCGCCGAAGCGTTCGCTTCCTTCAGCACGTTCTGGGCGAAGCTCGATTGCAGGCTGGCGATCTCGCCGTTGTAGGCCTTCAGCTTCTCCTTGTTGGCGTTCGACAGCTTGGCGCCGGCGCGCACGAAGTCGCGGTGGTAGCGCTCCAGCAGGTGCTTCGACTCGGCATCCAGCTTGAGGGCGTCGCGCCTGTCGTACAGCGTTTTCACGCGCTTCCACAGCTTGTCGTTCAGGTAGATCGCGTCGGCATGGGCCGCCAGCTTGGGCGACATCTCGCGGTCGATCGCATCCAGGTTGTCGTTGGTGTTCGCGCTCTGCAGGTTCGCGAAGGTGGTCGACACGCGCGCCAGCAACTGGCCGGCACGTTCCATCGCGACGATGGTGTTGTCGAAGCTCGGTGCATTGCGGTTGTTGGCGATCGCCTCGACTTCCAGCAGGTGCACGCGCATGCCGACTTCGAAGGCCGGTTTGAAGTGCTCGTCCTTGATCTTGTCGAAGGCCGGGTAGTGGAAAGGCAGCGTGCTGGCCCTGGCGAAGGGATTCGAGGCGTCGAGGACGGTGGCGGTAGCGGCAGGAGCAGGGGCGGCAAGTGCGGCGGCGGAAGTGGCGGTCGCTGCGAAGGCAAGCGCGATGCTTGCCGCAACGATGAAGCTGTGTGACTGTTTCATGCGATCTTTCACGAACACTGTATGGACGCTGCCGAGGCAAGCCCGGCAGCAGGTGCGCGAAAGATCATAACAGGGTTATTGCCGAGCCGGCATAACGGAAATGTTGCGGCGCCGTAGAGCGCCTAAGAAAACCGTCAGGGCAAGGCGCGGCGCCGAAGACAGTACGAATGTACGGCGAGGCGTCGCAACGCGGCCATGGCGGTTTTATTAGGCGCTCTTATTTTTCCTGGCGCTCGGCCGCCTCTTCTTCCTCGCTTTCCTCGACCACTTTTTCCTCGATCCGCCGGTCCGGAATCAGCCACATCACGGCCACGCCCGCATACACGAGAAAGCCGAGCCAGGCCGCGAACCAGGACAGGCCGGCGCCGGCCAGGTAAAGGACGATCGAGATCTTGCCCTTGCGGTCGTCGCCGATGGCCTCCGCCAGGGTCGTGTTCTTGTCATGGTTGCGCACCAGGCCGCGCGCCAGCAGCGAATACGCCACCGCGCACATGAACAGCACGAAACCATAGGCGGCAGTGGGACCGGTCTCGAAATGGTTCTCGCCCGTCCAGGCCGTCACGAAGGGAATCAGGGACAGCCAGAACAGCAGATGCAGATTGGCCCACAGTACGCCGCCGCTGACTTCCTTCACGGCGTGCAGCATGTGGTGGTGGTTGTTCCAGTAGATGCCGACGTAGATGAAGCTGAGCACGTAGCTCATGAACACCGGCCATAGCGGCAGCAGCCCGCGGAAAGTGGGGTCGTGCGGGACTTTGAGTTCCAGCACCATGATGGTGATGATGATGGCGATGACGCCGTCGCTGAAGGCTTCTAGTCGGTTCTTGCCCATCGGTGTCCGTCCTCTAACGTGACTATCGGGAACCAGACTTCATGAATGCCTCATAATTCCGCGCGAAATCCTCGAGATTCTCCGACATCATCCTTCGGAACTGTTCGGTGAAATACGCGAGCGCCCGCTCTTTTTCCTGCTGCATGTTCTCAGCGCTCCCGGTGGCACGCGCCAGGATGAACGCGTTGAAGCGTGCGGCGGCGAACAAGGTTGATGCGCCGACGGCGTTCGGATCTGCCGTATCGCACTGGTCGTTCGACAGGTTGATGAGGGCATTGGCACGCTGCAGGAATGCCGGATCGGGGGTGTTATTGCTCATGATATGTAGTGTGGCGTCAGGCTGACGATCTTGTTAATGGCGCACTCATTATTACAGCTTTCGTCGTCGTGACGAGCGAACACGTCTGTGGTCCAACTGGCAAACCGCCATCACGCCGATCGACATCAGACCGCCCCCATGATCGCGATTCCCCATCCCAGCACACCCACCACCATCCACGCCCAGTTCGCCCAGGTCAGCCGGTCATTGCCCTTCCCTGCCGGATCGCCGCAGCTCAAATTGATCATCCGCTGCGCCTTCAAGAAAGGCAGCACCAGCACGAAAATCCCGGCGAACGATGCGACGTCGCCAGCGCGGCCCGGGATCAGCACATCGATGAAGTTCGCCAGCAGCATCAGGCCGACCAGGATGGTGGCGTCCAGGCCGCTGCGCCAGCGCGCCACCGCCGGCTGGGAACGGCCATGCGCCTTGACCTTGCGGAACAGCGCGTGCGTGAAGAACATCGAGAAGGCGGCGCGCGGCGCCGGCGAGACCATGCTGCCGAAGCGCGAAGCTTCGGGATGCTTGCCCTTGTAGCAGGACCAGTTCTTGTAGAACCAGTAGAAGGCGTAGCCGGTGAAGGTCGCCAGGAACAGGATCGCCAGCTTGCGCCTGGAGACCACATAGAAAGCCGGGCCCGCGCTGGCGGCCAGCAGCTTGTCGAGATCGGTTTGCATCCCTGCCAGCGCATTCTGTCATCCAATAAGAAGCCCCACCTTATTGGATTCATTGACAAAATACAACTATTTGGCAGGCTGGCGACGCTGCTTGAGGCGGTTACGAAGCGTCTTGACGTGACCGATCAGGGCTTCGTTCAGCCGGTCCTGCACGCCATGGAGGCGGTAGAGCATGCTGGTCAGGCCGTTCCGCCGGCACATCAGGAGCTTGCCGCGCCGCTGCAGCACATGGGTCGAGCGGAATTCCTGGTTCGGGGTGCCGTAGCCGAAATCGGCGGAAACGAAATCGAAATGCGCGATCGTGTCCTGCAGGGCCAGGTGCATGATGCTGGTGCCGACCGACAAGGCCAGGTATTCGTCCTTGCAGCATATCTTGTGCACGTGCCACACGTCGTTCGAGCGGCTGCCCAGCACCAGCGCCACGGTCTGGCCGCCGCACTGGAGCAGATAGGCGTGCAGCAGGCCGTGGCGGGCCTGGCTTTCGTATTTCGCCTGGATCCGCGCGGTCGCCATCTTTCTCGCGCTCGGCAGCGCGCGCATGCCCTCCATTAGCATGGCGACCTGATCGGGGCGCTCGATCCGCACCAGGCTGACCTCCCCCGCTTCCTTGGCCAGCAGGCGCACTTGGCGCGACAGGTTGTAGCGCTTCTTGGAACTCAGTTTCTGCAAATAGGCGTCGACGGTTTCAGGCAGCGGTACCGTGTGGCACTCGCGCCAGCCTTGTACCACGTGGCCGGACAAGCCGTCGGCGCGCATCGTCGCGCCCAGTTCCTCGGGCACGGCCTGCATCAGCAGGGCGCGCGCGCGCGGATGGCGTTCTAGCAGGCTCTTCAAGACGAATTCCGCCAGGCCTTCCTCGGCTGGATCCAGCAGGGGCACGCTGCCGAGCACCTGGTAGAGGCGGATGTCGTGTTCATACACGCGGAAGGGGCCGAGGCGGAAGCAGAGCGCCTGGGACGTCTCGCGTCCGGGCACGATGCCGACGATGCGACCGTCATGCCGGCGGCGGATCAGGTAGAGGTCGCAGTGCGCTTCGTGGGGTTCCCGGGTCTCTTTCAGGTAGCGGAAGAAGCCCGGCAACTGGTACAGCGTTTCCGCGCCCTGGCGCACTTCCAGCAGGCGCGCCCACGCTGCCTGGACATCGGGCCGGTCGTGGTCGGCAGTGGCGGCGACGAATTCGAAACCCTGGTCCGCATCGCTGCTGCGGGATACGGCCGGCATGGGCGCCGGTGCGGGCGACCGCATGGGCGCTGGGGTCGGCACCGCCCACAAAGAAAAGCCTGCCTTGTCCTTGGTGTGTTGAGAAAGTGTTTTCACGTCGGCTACCTTGTTCTTGGTTCTCAATTGCCGGATTTGATGATGTATTTACGACTGATAGCATCATAACTGGCGGCAATACCGACGTGTGTGAAATTTACGTCAAGCGAACAAGGTGCATTTGAGGCAATGAAATTGCAAGGATTTGTAGGGAGATCGCGATTTTCAAAGAAAAAAGAAAAAAGTCAGCAAAATCTTGGTATTTACATCAGAGAAGTGATGAAAATGTCGATTTCATTCATTTTGCATGGACTTCGAGGAAATTCTTTCCAATCGCTGACTGTTGTGTAATCCATACAGCTGAGCTGTGTCGAAATCTGGCGCTCAATAATGGGGCGGCCTCTCGTTCACCGGCCCCTGGCCGGCGTCGCGCAGGGTGCGGATATGTTCGGCCAGTTTGGCGACCATGGCTTCGAGCTGGTCGACCCGGCGGGCCTGCTCGTAGACGGTCTGGTTCAGCGACTCGACCAGGTTTTCCTGGTGCGCCAGCTTGATTTCGATATCGATGAAACGGTCTTCGTCGCTCACGGCGGCCCCTGAAATGAAAAGAGCCGCATTATGCCAGCGGCTCGTGAACGGCGTCGGCATGTTGTCGCATGCCGGTTGCATCGTCGGTGGATCAGCTTGGGAACGGCACGTAGGACACACCATGCTCCAGCGTACCGACCAGTGCGATCTTCTGCAGGTTTTCCGGGCTGTCGCTGAAGTCGATCAGCATCTGCCCACGCAGGATGGTCTTGTCGGCCGTGTAGTTGTTCATCACGTCCAGCCAGTACTGGTAACCGGCGGCATCCGGATCGCGGCCCAGGATGTTGTGGTACAGCTGGGTCAGGAAGGTGCTGTCGCTCGAGTTGGCGCCGTACATCTGCACGAACTCTGGCTGGCCTTTGCCGTCGCCGCCCAGCATGAATTCGCGCGAAATCTGCTGGATGGACGTGTTGGCATCCATGCGCGAGAGCCAGTAGCCTTCGCCGGCCGCATCCGGCTCGCGGCCGTATGTGGCCGAATACAGGCGATAGATCTGGGCAGCGTTGTCATCGATCGCCACGAAACCGTCGTCGAACTGGATGCGCTCGACGTTGATCAGCGAGTCGTGGCCATTAGCGCCGGTCTTGTCGACCACGTCGAAGCCCCAGTCCGCCTTGGTGATGGTGAAATTGTTTTTCGAGCCCGCGTACACCACGGTATCGATACCGGCGCCGCCGTCGACCGCATTGTTGCCGGCGCCCGGCTTGAGCACGTCCGCGTTGCCGGTGCCGGTGATGTTGGCCGCGCTGCTGACGGTCCAGGTCGCGCTGTTCTGGGCGCTGGTGCCGTTGTCACCGAGGTCGGTCGACACCACGCTCACCGTGTAGCTGCCGTTCGGCAGCGGGGCGGTATCGATCCGCCAGGTACCGTTGGCATTGACGGTGGTGTGGGCAATCGTTTGCAGGTCGCCGGCCCGTACCAGACTGATGACAGTACCGGCTTCGGCGGTGCCGGTAAAGGACGTCACGTTGCTGCCGGTGACATAGGACTGGGAATAAACCGGCGCGCTCGGCGGGGTGGAGTCGACATTGAACGTCGCCGTGTCGCTTGACACTGACATATTGCCTGCGGCATCGGTCGCGGTCGCATGGATGACGTAGTTCTTGCCGTCCGCAAGCTTGTTCAGGTGGGTGCTCCAGAGACCGTTGGCGTCCGCCGTCGCCGTTCCAATCTGGACGTTGGTGCTGGTATACAGCTTGATGGTGGCGCCAGCCTCTCCCATGCCGCTCACCAGCGGTGTATTGCCGATCGCGTAGCCGGCGGCGTTCATGGCGACGACGACCGTCGGCTTGGGTGGCGGCGTGACGTCGGCCGCCGCGGCGACCACGTCGGCGCGGCTGACGCTCATGTCCGAAAACTTCAGGATCTCGATCGAGCGCAGCGTGTCGGTGCCGTCGATGCCATCCTTGCTGATCACCTGCAGGTCGCCGTTGGCCAGGGTGTTGAACGTGTAATTGCTGCGTGCACCGCGGAACACGGCGGTATCGGTACCACTTCCTCCATCGATCATGTCATTGCCTCCATCGCCTTCCAGCGTGTCGTTGGCGGCGGTTCCCGTCAGGGTGTCCGCGCCGCTGGTGCCCGTGATATACCGGCCACCTGTCGTTGAATTGATTCCCAATGCGCCGCCCAGGCCATCCATGCCGTATAGCCACTTCAATGCGGCAATATCGTATTCGCTGTAGGTCGAGTGCGGGCCGCCCACGGACGTGTACGACATCAGGGTGTAGTTGGTGTTGTCCTGCGACGAAGGCAGGTGGATGTCGTCGTCGAAGGGGTGCTTCAGGCCGAGCGCATGGCCCAGCTCGTGCAGCAGGGTTTCGTATCCGTAACCGCCAGGGCTGAGGCTGTGGTTCTGCGCCGACCACTCCACATTGTCGAGGTAGACATAGGCATCGGTGTCATAGCTCACCAGGTTCGTGCCCGAATAGGTGTAGCTGCTGTGCCAGCTGCACAGGCCGGTGACGTTGGAGCCCTGCAGATCGGTGTTGCACAGGTGGATCTGTGCGTCGGTGCCGTTGACGGTTTCGACGAACTGGATCCCGGTCAGCTTCGAAATGTAGTCGAAGGCAGTACGCGTCGCCAGTTGCTGGGCGATCGTGAACCCTTCCTGGCCGGTCTGGCCGGCTTCGTTACCCGACTGGATCGAGAACGTGTAGTACAGCGTGTTGCCGGCGGGGGTCAGGTAATTCCAGTCCGGACCGGTATCGAGCAATGCGTCGATATGGTTCAGCCCAGAAAGAGGCGTTACGGTGATGTCGGATACGGTTGCCATTGCTTGTTTGACTTCAATATTGAATGTGACACAGTCACTTAAGGAAAGTATTTCCTGCTCAACAGTTGAAGTCAAATAAGAGTTTCAATCGTGCGCACCCTTTGCCAGGTCATCAAGGCTTACGCGCAACGAATGATGTGCAACACCCAATAAACGCGAATTTCTGTTAAATTCCTGATAATTGTTGGTAAATGTACGTACTTTTATCTCAAACTTTCGGTGTCGACAACAGCGCCTTGAGGTTTGCCAGACGTTCTTTCGGGCTCAGCACTTCATTCTCTTTTGGTGGCGCATCGCCCACATCCAGCGCCATTTCCTTGATAAAGCGCGACGGATCGCAATGCATCAGCTCGCCGGCCCGCTTGCGCTTCTTGCACCAGGTAACGTGCAGCGTGCGCTGGGCACGCGTGATGCCGACATACATCAGGCGCCGTTCTTCCTGGATCCGGGCAGCGATTTTTTCCACCGGATCGTCGACGTCGCCCTTGTGCGGCAGGATGCCCTCCTCCACGCCCACCAGGTAGACGTGCGGATACTCCAGGCCTTTCGAGGCGTGCAGGGTCGACATGCGCACCGCGTCGGGCTCCTCGTCCTGGCCTTCGAGCATCGACATCAGGGCCACCATCTGGGTCAGTTCCAGCAGGTTTTTTTCTTCGCCGTCACGGTCGCGCCCGCCGCGCCCGCGTTCCTTCAGCCAGTTGGTGAACTCGAGCACGTTGTTCCACTTGCCCTGGGCGGCCTTGTCGTCGAAGTTCTCGTACAGGTAGTGCTCGTAGTTAATCTCTTTCATCATGTCGTCGAGCAGCTCGGCGGCATGGTCGCCGCTGCCGGACGGTCCGGGACGGGTGGCGCGGTCTTCCAGTTCGTTGATCCAGTGGCAGAACTCGCGCAGCGGGATCAATTGGCGGTCCTGCAGCCGGCCTTCGATGCCGCCCTTGAACGCGGCCTCGAACAGCGAGCAGTTCCACTGTTTCGAGACTTCGCCCAGCACCTCGATGGTGGTCATGCCGACGCCGCGCTTGGGCGTCGTGATGGCGCGAATGAAGGCCGGGTCGTCGTCCTGGTTGGCGATCAGGCGCAGGTAGGCGATGACGTCCTTGATCTCGGCCTTGTCGAAGAAGCTCTGGCCGCCCGAGATCGTGTACGGAATGCGCTCCTTGCGCAGGGCCTGCTCGATGATCCGGGCCTGGTGGTTGCCGCGGTACAGGATCGCGTAATCGGTCCACTTGTTCTTGCGCTGGAAGCGCTCGGACGAGATCATGATCGCGATCTGGTCGGCCTCGGTCTCTTCGTTCGGCATGCCCAGCACCTTGATCGGCTCGCCCAGGCCGTGCTCGGACCACAGCGCCTTCTCGAACAGCTTCGGGTTGTTGCCGATGACGGCGTTGGCGGCCTGCAGGATGCGCGTGGTCGAACGGTAGTTCTGCTCGAGCTTGATGACCCGCAGGTCCGGGAAATCGGTCTGCAGGGTCTTCAGGTTTTCGACCGAGGCGCCGCGCCAGGCGTAGATCGCCTGGTCGTCGTCGCCCACCGCGGTGAACATCGGCTTCTTGCCGAGGCCCGTCACCAGCAGCTTGACCAGCTCGTACTGGCAGGTGTTGGTGTCCTGGTACTCGTCCATCAAGAGGTAGCGCAGGCGGCGCTGCCAGCGGTCGCGGATCGGCTCGTTGTTGCGGAACAGTTCCACCGGCAGGCGGATCAGGTCGTCGAAGTCGACCGCCTGATAGGCCTGCAGGGTCGCCACGTAGCTGCGGTAGACGCGTCCGGCCTGGGCTTCGTCCTCGTCCTTCGCATCGCGGATCGCGTCTTCCGGATCGACGAGGCCGTTTTTCCACAGGGAAATGGCGTTTTGGATACGGCGGATTTCCTGCTTGTCGGTGGTGACGGCCAGGTCGGACACGACCGTGTAGCAGTCGTCGCTGTCCATGATCGAGAACTTGTCCTTCAGGCCGACGCCGGCCGCTTCCTGGCGCAGGATCTTCACGCCCAGCGAGTGGAAGGTCGAGACGGTGAGCTGCTTGGCCTGTTTCGGCTGCTTGAGGAGCTTGCCGATGCGCTCCTGCATTTCCAGCGCCGCTTTATTCGTGAAGGTCAGCGCCGCGATCGTGCGCGGATCGTAGCCGCGATGTTCGATCATGTAGGCGATCTTCTGGGTGATCACGCGGGTCTTGCCCGAGCCGGCGCCGGCCAGCACCAGGCAGGGGCCGTCGAGGTAGAGCACGGCTTCGCTCTGCGGACCGTTGAGGCCGAAATTCGGTGTCGACATGGGGGATG
Organism: uncultured Massilia sp.; assembly: GCA_913778765.1. Lineage (GTDB taxonomy): Bacteria > Pseudomonadota > Gammaproteobacteria > Burkholderiales > Burkholderiaceae_D > Telluria. The sequence goes on from CAJYXO010000019.1 coordinate 23,533, forward strand.
TTTCCTGCAGGACTGCCTAAGAGTGAGCTCAGCATTTTAACGAACCCCGGCCCCGCGCGCTAAAATCATTTCACGAAAAACAGATTATGTTGCGGCTTGTCAGCACGGCCACCCGCCACCATATAGCCGCTTTGATGCGGCCCAAGCGAGAGATAGAAGATGAAATTTGAACACCTGATCGAGATTAACGACCCGCTCAATCCGCTGGCGGACACCATGACCCGCGAGCAACTGTGGCGCGGCCTGGTGCTGCGCGCGGAAGACCCGAAGCTGTTCGTGCCGCACCTGGATGAATGCACGATCGGCGAGCGCGAAAGCGGCAGCTTCGCGCGCCGCCTGCGCTACGGCGAGCTGGTAATCGACGACGTCGTGCACCTGACGCCGCTGCAGGAAGTGCGCTACGAAGTGCCGGCCCAGGGAGAAATCGCCGCTTCGCGCCTGACGATGACGATCGAAGCGCCGAGCGAAGGCGTGATGTGGGTGCGCTTCCTGTACGACGACGGCAACCCGGTCGCCACCGACGACATGGGCAAGATGTACGAGGATTTCAAGAAATCGGCCTACCAGGAAGCCGATATCGATACGGTCAAGATCGTGCGGCAGATGGCGGCCGAGGGCAAGCTGGACACCAGCTATCTGAATTGATTGTCACGTGCCCGGCTCGACCTCGTCCGGGTCGATGTCGCTGGCGCCCTTCGCCAGGTTCGCGGCCAGGTCGCGCAGCGCGGTGCGCACGCCCTCTTCCACCACCGGGTGGTAGAAGGGCATTTCCAGCATCTGCTCGACCGTGATGCGGCACTGCACGGCCCAGGACAGCAGGTGGCCGATGTGCTCGCCGCGCGGCGCGATCATTTCGGCGCCCAGGAAGCGGCCGGTGCCGTATTCCCCGTACACCCGCAGCATCCCCTTGTTCTGCAGCATGACGCGGCTGCGGCCCTGGTTTTCGAACGACACCTGGCCGACCGCGAACTTCGGCTTGCCCGGCGCGCACAGCTGCTTGTAGCTGGCGCCCAGCGTGACGATGTTCGGCTCCGTGAAGGCGGCGGTGAGCGGCGCACGGCGCAGGCCCGGGCGGATGTCCGGGTAGCGGCCGGCATTGTCGCCGGCGATCTTGCCGTGGTCGGCCGCCTCCGGCAGCACCGGACGCTCGTTGTTGGCGTCGCCCGCGATGAACACGTGGCTGGTCCCGCACTGCATGGTGCGGCTGTCGAACAGCGGCACCCCGTTCGCGCCCAGTTCCAGGCCCAGGTGCTCGATGCCGATGCCGTTGACGTTGGGCGTGCGGCCGGCCGTCTGCAGCACGTACTGGAAGCGCGTCACGCGCTGCTCGCCGTTCTGGCGGATGGTCAGGGCAACCTCGTCGCCGTCCTGCACCGCGCTCACGATCTCCGACTGGAAATGCAGGTCGACCTCTTCCGCCAGCACACGGCCGGCATTGCGCAGCACCACCGGATCGGTCAGCTGGGCCACGCTGCCGCCGCGCGCGAACAGGCTCACGCGCACGCCCAGGCGCGTCAGGGCCTGGCCCAGCTCGAGTCCGATCACGCCGGTGCCGATCACCGCCACCGAGCGCGGCAGGTCCTGCCAGTAGAACACGTCGTCGCTGGTGATCACGCCGGGGCCGACGTTCTCCAGCTTCGGCAGCCTGGTCGGGCTCGAACCGGTGGCGATCACGATGCGCGCCGCTTCCACTTCCGTATGATCGTCGACCGTCAGGGTGTGCGGGCCGGTGAAGCGCGCATGGCCGCGCAGCTTGTCCTCCGCCGCGATGTTGTCGACGCCTTCCAGCACGAAGCCGACGAAGCGGTCGCGCTCGCGCCGCACGCGCTCCATCACGGCCACGCCGTCGACGCGCTTTTCGCCCGCATGCACGCCAAAGCCGGGCGCCAGATCGATCATGTGCGCGGCCTCGGCGGCGGCGATCAGCAGTTTGCTCGGCATGCAGCCGACCCGGGCGCAGGTCGTGCCATAGGGTCCGCCCTCGATCAGGACGGCGCGTGCGCCCTGGGCCTTGGCCGAACGGTAGGCCACCAGGCCGGCGGTGCCGGCGCCGATCACGGCGACATCGACTTTTAATGTTTGCATCTTCATCTCCGGGTGTTCGCGGACATGACGATACGCTATTTTTCAGATATCGAGCGGATCGACCTCCAGCGACCAGCGCACCCGCGTCTTCATCGCGCGCAGGGCATCGACCCAGACCCGCAGGAAGGCCTGCAGCGCCGGCCGCGAGCCCGACTCGACGAGCAGCTGGGCGCGGTCGACGTTATGCACGCGCGTCATCGTCATCGGGATCGGTTCGTTGACGATCACGTCCTCGCTGGCGACGGCGTCGCGCGCCTGCTCGAGGAAGCCGATCGCGGTGGCGAGTTCCGGCGCTTCGGCGCGCAGCAGCGCCTGATACACGAAGGGCGGCAGCCCGGCCTGTGCGCGCTCGGCCAGCAGGCTGCCCGCGAAGCGGTCGTAGTCGTGCCGCATCACCGCGCCGTACAGCGGATGCTGGCAGTAGCGCGACTGGATCAGCACTTCGGATTCCAGCCCGGCGCGGCCGGCGCGGCCCGCCACCTGCATCAGCTGGGCGAACAGGCGCTCGCTGGCGCGGTAATCCTGCGAGAACAGGGCCGTATCCGGATTCAGCACGCCCACCAGGGTCAGGTTTTTAAAATCGTGGCCCTTGGCGACCATCTGCGTGCCGATCAGGATGTCGACCTCGCCGCGGTGCACGGTGTCGAACGCGGCCTGGGCGCTGCCCTTGCGGCGCGTCGAGTCGGCGTCGATGCGCAGCACGCGCGCGTCCGGGAACAGGGACTGCAAGCCCTCCTCGATGCGCTGGGTGCCGCGGCCCAGCGGCTGCAGGTCGATGTTGCCGCAGGTCGGGCAGGAACGCGGGATCCGCAGCTCCAGCGAGCAGTGGTGGCAGCGCAGCCGGTGTTCGGGACGGTGCAGCACCATGAAGGCGGTGCAGCGGGTGCAGTTGCTGATCCAGCCGCAGGCGTCGCAGCTCAGCACCGGCGCATAGCCGCGCCGGTTCAGGAACAGCAGCGACTGCTCGCCGCGCGCCATCCGGTCGCGCAGGGCCGCGATCAGGGCCGAGGTCAGGCCTTCCTTCGGCTTGTCCTTCTCCATGTCGACCAGTTTTACGCGCGGCAGCACGGCATCCTTCACGGCGCGCTCGCGCAGCTCCAGCTTGCGGTAGCGGCCCGTCTGCGCGTGGTGCCAGCTCTCCAGCGAAGGCGTGGCCGAGCCCAGCACGATCGGAATCGCGAGCTGGTGCGCGCGCCACACGGCCAGGTCGCGCGCCGAATAGCGCAGGCCTTCCTGCTGCTTGTACGAGGGGTCGTGCTCTTCGTCGATGACGATCAGTTTCAGGTGCGGCAGCGAGGCCAGGATCGCCAGCCGGGTGCCGAGCACGATGCGCGCGCGGCCCTGGTGGGCGGCCAGCCAGTGCAGCATGCGCTCGCCCTCGGACAGGCTGCTGTGCAGGGTCGCCAGCATCACGCCCGGAAAGCGCGCGCGGATATTCGCTTCCAGCTGCGGCGTCAGGTTGATTTCCGGGACCAGGATCAGGATCTGCGCATCGTCCTCCCGCGCCAGCACCTGGGCGCAGGCCTGCAGATACACCTCGGTCTTGCCGCTGCCGGTCACGCCGTACAGCAGCAACGGCGTAAAGCCCCGGGCCTGGCCGATGCTGTCGGCCGCCTCCTGCTGCGCGGGATTCAGCACCGGCATCGCCGCCGGGCTGGGGTCGTGTGCGTCCTCGAGCCTGGCGAGCTTCTTCAGCGCGCGGTCCAGCGCCACCGTGGTCGACAGGCGCAGGTTCTTCGGCAGGCCCGGCATCGCCACTTCGCCGAGCGGGCGGTGATAATAGTCGGCGGCAAAGCGCGCCAGCGCCAGCCATTTGCCGGACAGCGGCGACAACTGGCTGCGCACGGCCAGCGCATCCTTGAGTTTGCCCACCGGGACGTCGGTCTCCTGCTTGACGGCGACGATCACGCCGACAGCCTCGCGCCGCCCGAAATTCACCAGCGCCAGGTGGCCGACTTGCGGTTCCGCATTGGGCTCACCTGTGGGCTCATATTCCCAGCGGTAATCGAACACGCTGTCGAGCGGCGTATCGAGTGCGATTTGTAAGATGCAGTGGGCCAAACCGGACCTTGTGGAAAACTTTGTGGAAAATGGAAAACTTGACCGGGACAAAGGTTTACGTTAGCTCAAAGCACTTGGCAATTCCTCAAGTTCACGAAAAGTTTTTTCTTTTAAATTCAGGCACTTGCCTTCACAACCTTGCTAGCACCGAAATTCAGCACCGTTCGACGCCTTCTGTGCATAACTAGGCATTTCCAGTGAAGAACTTCAGCGCAGTGCAGCAAAATCTTGATGCAACACTTGAAGAAATCTCGTAAACCCCGGTAAACGAAGCACTTTTCGGCATTATTCACAGAATCTGTGCATAACTTTGTGAACAATGCGCTGCCAACTTGGGCAGTGCCCTGCCGGGCACGCTCGCCGCCCCTGGTGCAGCTTACGTTAACTCGGCAGGAAATCCATAAAAATCAATCACTTATGAAATCCCATCCAGTACTGTACATTTCCACAGGCGGGAGGGACCGGGTTCACGAATATGTGAATAAGTGTGATTTTAGAATTTAGAGGCGCTGCTTGCGGCTGAAATCGTGGACAGCCTCCACCATGGCCGTCACCGACTCCGGCGGCGTGAACTGCGAGATGCCGTGGCCCAGGTTGAACACGTGGCCATGGCCTGCCGCCGGCGTGCCGTAGCTGGCGAGGGCCTTTTCCACTTCCTGGCGCACTTGCTCCGGGTTGGCCATCAGGATCGCCGGGTCCAGGTTGCCCTGCAGGGCCACACGGTCGCCGACCAGCGCGCGGGCGCGGCCCAGGTTGACGGTCCAGTCCAGGCCGAGCGCATCGGCGCCGATGTCGGCCATTTCGTCCAGCCACAGGCCGCCGCCCTTGGTGAACACGATCGCCGGGATGCGCACGCCATCTTTTTCACGCTGCAGGCTGGCCAGGATCTTGCGCATGTAGGCCAGCGAGAACGCCTGGTAAGCGCCGTCGGCCAGCGCGCCGCCCCAGGAATCGAAGATCATCACGGCCTGGGCGCCGGCGTCGATCTGGGCATTCAGGTACTGGGTCACGGCCTGTGCGGTCACGTCCAGCACACGGTGCATCAGGTCCGGGCGCGCGTACAGCATCTTCTTGATCGTGTGGAACTCACGCGAACCGCCGCCTTCGACCATGTAGCAGGCCAGGGTCCAGGGGCTGCCGGAAAAGCCGATCAGCGGCACGCGGCCGTTCAGGGCGGTGCGGATCTGGGTCACGGCGTCGAACACGTATTGCAGCGACGCCATGTCGGGCACCTGCAGCCTGGCGACGTCTTCCTCGGTACGTACGGTGCGCTCGAATTTCGGGCCTTCGCCATCCTCGAAATACAGGCCCAGGCCCATCGCGTCCGGCACCGTCAGGATGTCGGAGAACAGGATCGAGGCATCCAGCGGATAGCGGTCGATCGGCTGCAGCGTCACTTCGGTGGCGTAATCCGGGTTCTTGGCCAGGCCCAGGAAGGAGCCGGCGCGCGCACGGGTGGCGCGGTATTCCGGCAGGTAGCGCCCCGCCTGGCGCATCAGCCACACCGGGGTGTACTCGGTCGGCTGGCGCAGCAGCGCACGCAGGAAGGTGTCGTTCTGGAGCGGGGCGAATTGTGGCATGGCTGGCAACCTGGCGATGAGCGTTGAAAATCGAGGGCAAACGCCTATTATCGCATCCTTCGTGCGCGCCGGACGCGTCTTATAATGCAGCTCTCGCCTCCAAAAACAGACCATGACCGACTCCACCCGCAAGCAGGCCGCCCCATGCGGCGCCTGGGCTTCCCCGATCGCCGCCGCCGTCGTCGCGGCCGGCTCGACCCCGCTGTCCGGCGTGCTGCTGGACGGCGGCGACCTGTTCTGGCTGGCCGGCCGCGCCAGCGAAGGCGGCCGCACGACCCTGCTGCGCCAGCGCGACGGCAAGGTCGAGGAACTCACGCCGGCGCCCTTCAATGCCCGCACCCGCGTCCATGAATACGGCGGCGGCGCGGTGTTGGCCGCGGACCGGCGCGTGTGGTTCTCGAACTTCGCGGACAACCGTATTTACCGCATCGACCGGGACGGCGATCCGGCGGACCGCGGCGAACCCGTGCCGGTCAGCGAAGGCGGCGCCCTGCGCTGGGCCGATTTCGTGCTCGACCGTACCCACGTGCGCCTGGTCGGCGTGCGCGAGGACCACTCGAGCGGCGGCACCTACCCCGTCAATACCTTGTGCGCCCTGGGCGCCGACGGCAGCCAGCTGGTGCTCGACGACGGCTACGATTTCTACTCGTCGCCGCGCATCTCGCCGGACGGCCGGCAAATCGCCTGGCTGTGCTGGAACCACCCGCGCATGCCCTGGGAAGGCACCGAGCTGTGGCTGGCCGACATCGCCGGCGACGGCAGCCTGGCGAATGGCCGCCTGGTTGCCGGCGGCGACAGCGAGGCCGTGGTGCAGCCGGAATGGTCGCCGGGCGGCACCCTGTACTTCGTGTCCGACCGCAGCGGCTGGTGGAACCTGCAGCGCTACGACCACGGCGTGGTGCATCCTGTGTGCCCGCGCGAAGCCGAATTCGGCGGCCCGCACTGGGTCTTCGGCAACAGCATGTACGGCTTCCGCAGCGACGGCGAGATCGTCTGCACCTATATCGAGAACGGCGTCAGCAAGCTGGCGCGCCTGGATACCGCCAACGGCGGACTCACGGCCATCGACACGCCCTACCAGGAGATCCGCGAGCTGCGCGTGGCCGGCGATACGCTGGTGCTGCTGGCCGGCGCCCCGACCATCGCCGCCGAAGTGGTGCGCATCGACCTGGCCAGCGGCGCTCGCGAGGTGCTGGCGCGCTCGATCGAAGCGCTGCCCGATGTCGGCTATCTCTCCGTGCCGCGGACGATCAGCTACCCCAGCGCCAACGGCCGCACCGCGCACGCCTTCTACTACCCGCCGACCAATGCGGACTTCGAACCGCTGCCGGGCGAGCTGCCGCCGCTGATGGTGATCGGCCACGGCGGCCCGACCGGCATGGCCAGCAGCACATTAAAACTGGCGACCCAGTTCTGGACCAGCCGCGGCATCGCGGTGCTGGACGTGAACTACGGCGGCAGCACCGGCTTCGGCCGCGCCTACCGCGACCTGCTGAAGGAACAGTGGGGCGTGGTCGACGTCGAGGATTGCGTGGCCGGCGCGAAGTACCTGGCCGACCAGGGCCTGGTCGACCGCGAACGCCTGGTGATCCGCGGCGGCAGCGCCGGCGGCCTGACGACCCTGTGCGCCCTCGCCTTCCACGACGTGTTCAAGGCCGGCGCCAGCTATTACGGCGTGTCCGATTTAAAAGGCCTGGACGCCGATTCGCACAAGTTCGAATCGCATTACAACGAATACCTGATCGCACCGAAGCAGCGCGCCGACGCCGTCTACGCGGAACGCTCGCCGATCAACCACAGCGATAAACTGCGCCGCCCGATGATCTTCTTCCAGGGCCTCGACGACAAGGTGGTGCCGCCGCCGCAGTCCGAGGTCATGGTCGAGGCCCTGCGCAAGGGCGGCGTGCCGGTGGCCTACCTGACCCTGGAAGGCGAAGGCCACGGCTTCCGCAAGCTCGAGAGCATCGTGCGCACGCTCGAAGCGGAGCTGGTGTTTTATTTGCGCGTGTTCGACATTCCGGTCCCGGCCGAGCTGCCTGCCATCGAGATCGAGAACCTGGCCGGATGAGTCTTGAAATCATGCGCGCGATCGTCGACGCGTGCAGCGAAAAACGCAAGCTGGTCCTTGCCCTGCTGGCCCTGGCGGGCGAGCCGATGGGCCGGCACCGTATCCACGAACATCTGACGCTGCTGGGCGAAAGCGGCACCGAAAGCGCCTTGGGCGAGGACCTGGCGGGATTGCGCGAGGATGGACTGGTTGGCGACATGACGGGACGCGGGTACGTGATCGCACCGAACGCTTCGTGGCCGGCGATCGCATGGGCTCTCCGAACCCGCCGCCTGAACGAGATCCGCGAGGTCTACCAGACCGTCACGCCGCTGCGCCTCGACTGGCAGGGCACGCCCATGCTGCGCAGCTACCGCCAGGGCGTGGCCCTGCTGCGCATGGCGCTGCTGGCCGGCGAAGGACCGAAGACCATCGCGACGCTGCTGTCCGCCTGCCTGCGCTGCCACGAAGCCGCCTACCTGCATCCGCTGGTCGAGATCTGCGCCCGCCCCTTCGAGCCGGAACTCATCGAGCGCATCAACGGCGCCGTGCGCGACGAGGTGCTGGCGGTGCTGGTGAATCACGTCCAGCGCGAGCCGGCCGGCGCACCGGCCGTGCGCGCCTATGCCGAGGAAACCGTGGCCCAGGGCGGCGCCTCGATGGCGCTGCGCACCGCGCTGGCCGAGCACCTGATCCTGTGCGGCCGCCTGGACGCCGCCGGCGAACTGCTGCACGACCTGGACGAATCAAGCACCCTGTACTTCCGCAGCGTGCTGCAGCTGCTGCGCGGCGACACGGACGAAGCCCTGGCCGGCTTCGACAAGGCCCTGAAAGCGCTGCGCAAGGAGACTGGCAAGAGAAAGGCCATCTTCGAAGGCATCGGCGGGCATTTGTACATTACCGCCCTGCTGAGGAGCAGCGATCCGAAGCACGCCAAGGCGGCGGAGAGCTACCTGGAATCCGCCACCCGCGCCGTGCAGAGCCACGACACCGCCGTCTACCAGCAGCTGTCGATGCTGCGCCAGATCCGCGGCGGCACCGTCGATGCCGAGGTGCTCCCCTCGCGCAACTGGGAGACCCTGCTGCAGCCGGTGATGTTCCGCGCCCTGCTGCACTGGTGGCTCGGCATGCCGCAGCTGGCCGATCGCAAGGCCTTCCTCGAGCAGCAGATGGACATCGCCGAACAGGCGGGCTTCGACTTCATCGCCGCGCAGATCGGCTCCGTGCTCGGCCAGCTCGGCATGGTGAGCATCGAGCAGCGCGCGATCGCCCTGCGCCAGCGCTACCGTTTTACCGACATGGCGCTGTGGTTCGAGCGCGAGCAGCCCTGGGAGCGCCAGCTCAACGCCCTGATCAACCTGCAGCCGGCCGTCAACGTCGAGGTGGTGAAGGAATCGCGCCTGGCCTGGCTGCTGGGCTGGGACGAACACCTGGGCGTGCGCGCGCTGGAGGCGCGCGAGCAGAAGCGCGATGCGCAGGGCGGCTGGACCCGCGGACGCGCGCTGGCCCCGAAACGCCTGGCCGAAGACGCCGCGGAACTCGAATTCCTGACGGCCCAGGACGTGCAGGTGGCCGCCACCATCGGCGCCCACCGCTACTACAGCGGCAGCGGCATGCGCTACGAGTTCGACCTCGACCGCGCGGTGTCGCTGCTGGCCGGCCACCCGCTGCTGTTCTGGATGGATGCGCCCGGCACCCGCATCGAACTGCTGCCCGGCGAACCCCAGCTGATGGTGCGCGCCGGCGGCGGCATGGTGAAAATCTCGCTGATCCCGCCGATCCGCGAGCAGCAGGGCGAGGTCGTGGTCACAAAAGAGACGCCGACCCGGCTGCGCATCGTGCGCATCAAGGAAGAGCACAGGCGCATCGGCGCCATCCTCGGTGAGGGACTGGAAGTGCCTTTGGCCGCGGAACGCCGCGTGCTGCAGGCGATCAGCGCGATCTCCTCGATCGTGACGGTGCAGTCGGATATCGGCGGCAGCCCGGCGGACATCGAACAGGTGAACGCCGACCCGCGCCTGCACGTGCACCTGCTGCCCTATCAGCAGGGCCTGCGCGTGCGCGTGCTGGTGCGCCCGCTGCCGGACGCCGGGCCGTTCCTGGAACCCGGCGACGGCGCGGAGAGCATCATCGCCGACGTGAACGGCGTGCGCATGGAAGCGAAGCGCGACTTGAACGCAGAACGCGAAGCCGAGCGCCAGTTGCTGGCCGACTGCAAGGCCCTGGAAAACGCCGAGCACGAACACGGCGAATGGCTGCTCGGCCAGCCCTTCCACTGCCTGGAACTGATCACCGAGCTGCAGGAACTGGATGCCGCGCGCGTGGTGGTCGGCTGGCCGGAAGGCGAATCCTTCCGCATCACGAAGAAGGTCTCGTCGAAATCGGTGCGTCTGAACATCCGGCGCGACAAGGACTGGTTCGCGGCCAACGGCGAAGTGCAGATCGACGAGAACAAGGTGATGAATCTGCGCGAGCTGCTGGGGCGCCTGCGCGAAGACCGTTTCGTGGCCCTTGGCGACAACCAGTTCATCGCCCTCAGCGACGAGCTGCATCGCCGCTTGACCGACCTGTCGGCCTATACCGATGCGGACGAGGAGGCGCTGCGCTTCCACCCGCTGGCCAGCTTCGCGCTCGAAGAGATGGCATTGGAAGCCGGCGAAGTCGATGCCGACGTCGCCTGGCGCAAGCATTTGCAGCACATGCAGGCGAATGCCGACTACCAGCCGCAGCTGCCGTCCACCCTGCAGGCCGAGCTGCGCGACTACCAGGTCGAAGGCTTCGAATGGCTGTCGCGGCTGGCGCACTGGGGCGTGGGCGCCTGCCTGGCCGACGACATGGGCCTCGGTAAAACCCTGCAGGCGCTGGCCCTGATCCTGTCGCGCGCGCCCGGCGGCCCGACCCTGGTGGTGGCGCCCACCTCGGTCGCCACCAACTGGATGGCGGAAGCGGCGCGCTTTGCGCCGACCCTGAACATGAAGCTGTTCGGCGCCGGCGACCGCGCCGCGATGCTGAAGGAAGCGGGCGCCTTCGACGTGGTGGTGGCGAGCTACGGGCTGCTGCAGCTGGAAGCGGGGCTGTTCAAGGACGTAGGCTGGCACACCATCGTGCTGGACGAGGCGCAGGCGATCAAGAACGCGCACACGCGCCGTTCGCAGGCCGTCATGGCGCTGCGCGGCGATTTCCGCATGGCCGCCACCGGCACGCCGCTGGAAAACCACCTGGGCGAATTGTGGAACCTGTTCAGGTTCATCAACCCCGGCCTGCTCGGCACCAGCGACCAGTTCAACCTGCGCTTTGCCGGCCCGATCGAAAAGGCCCAGGACAAACGCGCCGAACTGTCGGCGCGCACGCGCCTGCGCCGCCTGACCCAGCCTTTCATCCTGCGCCGCACGAAAGCCCAGGTGCTGTCGGAACTGCCGCCGCGCACCGAGATCGTGCTGCCGGTGGAGCTCAGCCAGGAAGAGATGGCCCTGTACGAATCGCTGCGCCGCGACGCGCTGGAACGCATCGCCACTTTAGAAGCGCCGCAGGCCCAGAAGCAGATCCAGATCCTGGCCGAGATGATGAAGCTGCGCCGCGCGGTCTGCAATCCGGTGCTGGTGGCGCCCGACAGCGGCATCCGCAGCAGCAAGCTGGACGCCTTCGCGCGCCTGGTGGACGAGCTGCTCGAGAACCGCCACAAGGCGCTGGTGTTCAGCCAGTTCGTCGATCACCTGACGCTCTTGCGCCGCCACCTGGACGAGCGCGGCATCCGCTACCAGTACCTGGACGGCTCGACGGCCATGCAGGAACGCAAGCGCCGCGTGGACGCCTTCCAGGCCGGCGACGGCGACCTGTTCCTGATTTCGCTGAAGGCCGGCGGGGTCGGCATCAACCTGACCGCCGCCGACTACGTGATCCACATGGACCCGTGGTGGAACCCGGCGGTCGAAGACCAGGCTTCGGACCGCGCGCACCGCATGGGCCAGCAGCGGCCGGTGACCATCTACCGCCTGGTGGCGCGGCACACGATCGAGGAAGGCATCGTCGACCTGCACCGCCACAAGCGCGACCTGGCCGACAGCCTGCTGGAAGGCAGCGACGTCTCGGCGCGCATGTCGCCCGACGACATGCTGGCCATGCTGCAGGCAGGCTTGACGGGCGAACGCGCCCCGCCGCTGCTGGCGCAGGATACGTGACGTAATATGCTAATCTGGCGCCCGCCATTTTCAACCAGGCAGACAGAACACGATGATGAAAACGAAATTCGCGCCGAAACTTGCGCTCGCGGTGCTGCTCACCAGCTTCGCGCTGGCGCCGGCAGGTGCGCGCACCAGCAAGGCGGCCAAGCCGAAGCAGACCAGCAGCGCCAAGGCCAAGTCGTCGGCCAAGGGCAAGGCCGCGGCCAGGCCGTCGTCCAAGGCTTCATCCAAAGCCGGGAAATCGAAGAGCCATGCGGCCCCGGTGGCCGCGGTGGCGGCGGCGGCGGCGCCGGTGGCGGCATCCACGGCCCAGAACCGCAACGACCGCTACATGGATTCGCAGTCGATGCAGTTCCTGACCGCGCTGTGGCGCATCGATCCGGAAGGCGGCATCTACGTCGGCAAGTTCGACGCCGCCGCCAAGCTGACGATTCCGGATGCGCCGACCCGCGCCAGGGAACTGGCCTTCACCGACGAGTGGCTGGAAAAATTCCGCAAGCTGAACGCCGACAAGCTGTCGCCGAACCAGCGCACCGACCTCGCCCTCCTGGTCAACAAGCTGCAGTACGACCGCTGGAAGCTGACGGTGCTGCGCGACTTCGAGTGGAACCCGGCCCGCTACAACGTCGCCCAGCCGCTCGACCTGATCCTGAATACCGAGTACGCAGCGCGGCCGCAGCGCCTGCGCACCATCCTCAAGCGCCTGGCCGACGTGCCGGCCTACTACCAGGCGGCGCAGGCGTCGATCCTGAACCCGACCCGCGAACATACCCAGCTGGCGATCTCGCAGGCGCCGGGCACCCTGGTGGTGCTGGCCGATATCGGCAAGGCGGCCCAGGATTCGGCCCAGCTGACCCCGCAGGAAAAGGCGATCTTCGCGCAGCGCGTGGCGAATGCCGGCAGCGCGGTGCTGGCCTGGGTCGACTTCCTGACCGACCTCGATAAATCGCAGGCGCAGATGCAGCGCGCCCGCTCGTTCCGCTTGGGTAAAGCGCTGTACGAGCAGAAGTTCGCCTTCGAGATCCAGTCCGCCAGCTCGGCCGAGCAGACCTACCGCAAGGCGCTGGCCGCGCGTGAAGAACTGCTGACCCGCATGGACGGCCTGGCCGACCAGTTGTGGCCGCAGACGATGGGCAATGCGGCCAAGCCCGGCGACCGCTTCCGGAAGATCGGCATGGTGATCGACAAGCTCTCGCTGCAGCACGTGGCGCCGAACGACTTCCTGCCGGAGATCCGGCGCCAGATCCCGCAGCTGCAGGACTACGTCATCAAGAACAACCTGGTGACGATCGACCCGAGCAAGCCGCTGGTGGTGCGCGAAACGCCGCTGTACCAGCGCGGCGTGGCCGGCGCCAGCATCGACGCGCCGGGCCCCTATCGTCCGAAGGATAAAACCTATTACAACGTCACGCCGCTGGATGGCCTGACCCCGCAACAGGCGGAAAGCAGCCTGCGCGAGTACAACAACTGGATGCTGCAAATCCTGAACATCCACGAGGCGATCCCGGGCCACTACACCCAACTGATGAACGCCAACCGTTCAGCCTCGCTGGTCAAGTCGCTGTTCGGGAACGGCGCCATGATCGAAGGCTGGGCCGTGTACGGCGAACGCATGATGCTCGAATCCGGCTACGGCAACAACGCGCCGGAGCTGTGGCTGATGTGGTGCAAGTGGAACCTGCGCAGCGTGTCGAACACCATCCTCGACTACAGCGTGCACGTGCTCGGCATGCAGCGCGAGGAAGCGCTCGACCTGCTGGTGCGCCAGGCCTTCCAGACCCCGCAGGAAGCCGCCGAGAAGTGGCGCCGCGTGCAGCTGTCGTCGGTACAGCTGACCAGCTACTTCAGCGGCTACAGCGACATCATGGAACTGCGCGAACGCCGCAAACAGCAGCTGGGCGAGCGCTTCGACCTGAAGGCCTTCCACGACCAGTTCCTCAGCTACGGCAATGCGCCGGTGCGGGTGATCGGGCAGCTGATGCAGCAATGATGCCCGCCCCGCACCACGAGTGAGCGCTAAGCTTCGGCGCGGATCGTGTTGCGCATCACGCCGATGCCCGCGATCTCGGTCTCGATCACGTCGCCATGCTTGAGGAACTCGGGCGGCTTGCGCGCAAAGCCGACGCCCGAAGGCGTGCCGGTGGCGATGATGTCGCCGGCTTCCAGCGTCAGCCCGCGCGACAGCTCGGCGATGATGCGCGGGATCTTGAAGTACATCTGCTTGTAGCTGGCGTTCTGCTTCTCGACGCCGTTGATGCGGCAGATCACGCGCAGGTCGTCGAGCTTCACGCCGGCCGCGGTGACGATCCACGGTCCCATCGGGCCGTGGCCGTCCAGGCTCTTCCCCTTGAACCACTGGCCGCCGTGCAGCTTCTGCTGGGCTTCGCGCACCGTGGTGTCGTTGTAGGGCGCGTAGCCGAACACGTAGTCCATCGCCCGCTCTTCCGGGATGTTGCGGCCGGTCTGGCCGATGATGACGGCCAGCTCCGCTTCCCAGTCGGTGGTGTTCGAATAATTCGGGTCGTGCGGGATCGTGTCGAAGGGACCGTTCATCGTGTGCGTGCCCTTGGTAAAGAACACCGGGTGCTCCGGCAGCTTCTCGGTCGACTTGTCGAAGCGGGCCTGCTTGCCCTCTTCGAAGTGGTCGAGGTAGTTCCAGCCGACGCAATAGATGTTGCGCTCCGGGCGCGGGATCGGCGACATGAAGCGCGCCTTCTCGACCGCCAGCAGCGAAGCCGGGCGGCCCATCGCCGCGTCGACCACCGTGCGCACCTGCTCGAGGCCGGCGTTGCCGCTCTTGATCAAGGAAAGCATCGACGTCGCATCGAAAGGCAGCGCGCGCTTCTGGCGCCTGGCTTCGGCCTGCAGGTCGACCATCTTGCCGTTGTCGAGCACGGCCACCAGGACCGGTGCGCTGCTGGCGCCCATCGTGCAGGTGGCCAGGCGCATGCCGATCTTGCCGGCCAGCGGCGGGACGGCCAGCGTCGGTGCGGCGGGGGTAGTTTGAGTTTGATTCTGGGCAGCGGCTTGCGTGCCCAGGAGGCTGCCGACGGCGGCGGATGCGCTGGCTTTCAGCAGGTTACGACGGTTTGAATCCATGAAACGTCTCCTTGTGGTTATGGTGTCGTTATGGCAAAACTCATCTGTATGCATTCTAGCCACAGTTGTGCAAAACCGCACACCCACCGTGCTTGTGCGCGCCCTTGTACGGACGCGTTCGCCTCCTACAATGAACCTCTGACCGCTGGTCACGACAACAATCAAACGTACGGAGACATCGCAATGCGCCAGATCACCATCCCGCCGTCGTAGTCTCCCCAGCCCGCGTCACCGCTGCCCGTTTCACCGATTCCTGCAAGACCCGGGCGGCATCCGCTCGTCCGGCGCAAGACCATTGATAAAACGAACGGAGACTCCAAGCATGGCATTCACCTTTCATCGGGCAGCCCACCAGCTGGCCGCAGCCTCACTCGCCCTCCTCGCCTGCACCGGCACAGCGCACGGCCAGGTCACCGCCGGCCCCGGCGCCTGGAGCAGCAACCAGACCTGGGGCGCGGATGCGGTCAACGGCGGCAACCTGACCGGCTACTTCTACTGGCCAGCCACGCAGCCGACCCTGGCCGGCAAGCGCGCGCTGGTGCTGGTGCTGCACGGCTGCGCCCAGACCGCCAGCGGCGACGTCATCGACGGCAGCAGCGACAAGGGTTTCAACTGGAAAACCGTGGCCGACCAGTACGGCGCCGTGATCCTGGCGCCGAACGCCACCGGCAACGTCTCCGGCAGCCACTGCTGGGACTACAGCCGCACCAACCACAGCCGCACCACCGGCCATGAATTCGTGCTGCTCGACCTGATCCAGCGCTTCGTCAACAACAGCCAGTACGCGATCGATCCGAAGCAGGTGTACGTGGCCGGCCTGTCCTCGGGCGGCGGCGAGACCATGGTGCTGGCCTGCCTGGCGCCGGACATCTTTGCCGGCGCCGGCATCAACGCCGGGCCGCCGCCGGGCACCACGGCCCTGCAGATCGGCTCGGTCCCCTCCGGCTACACGGCCACCACCGCAGCCAACAACTGCAAGGCGCTGGCCGGCAGCTATGCGTCCTCGTTCTCGACCCAGATCGCCGGCGTGATCTGGGGCACCAGCGATTACACGGTGTCCCAGCAGTACGGGCCACTGGATGCACAGGCGATGCGCCTGGCCTACGGCGGCGCCTACACCAAGGGCGCCACGGCCAGCGTCGCCGGCGGCGGCAGCAACATCCCCTACACGGACGCCAACGGCAAGCTGCGCACCAGCGAGATCACGGTCACCGGCATGGGCCACGCCTGGCCGGCCGGCACGGGCGGCCAGAACAGCAATTACGTCGACGCCACCCACGTCAACTACCCGGCCTTCGTGATGGATTTCTGGTTCAAGAACAACCTGCGCGTGGCACAGGTAGGGCCGCCGACGGTGAACAGCTGCAGCGCCAGCGTGTCCGGCGCCACCGCCACCATTTCCGGCACCGGCTCGGATAGTGCGGGCACGATCTCCAGCTACCGTGTCACCCTGAACGGCCCGACCCCGGTCAACGACGCCGCCGCCGGCAGCGGCGCCAGCTTCAGCAAGGCCTACGCCAACCTCGCCAACGGCTATTACACGGGAAGCGTGACGGCGACCGACAGCGGCACCGGCCTGACCTCGTCCGCCTGCAACATCGCCCAGTTCCTGGTCGGCAGCGCGCCGGCACTGCAGCCCCCCGGCGGCCTGGCGGTCGGCAGCACGACGTCGAACAGCGTCAGCCTCACCTGGAGCGCGGCCAGCGGCGCCACCGGCTACAACGTCTACCGCAACGGCAGCCGCGTCAACGCCAGCCCCGTCACCGCCACCAGCTATACCGATGGCAGCCTGGCGGCCAGCACCACCTACAGCTACCAGGTGTCGTCGACGGGCAGCAACGGCGAAAGCGCGCTGTCCGGCGCGGTCAGCGCGACCACCAAGTCGAGCTGGACCTGCACTGCGACGACGTCCAGCAACTACGCCCACGTCCAGGCCGGGCGCGCCCACGACAGCGGCGGCTATGCGCTGGCGAACGGTTCGAACCAGAACATGGGGCTGGACAATGTCTTCTATACCGCCACGCTGGCCCAGACCTCGCCGGGCTATTACGTGATCGGCAATTGCCCCTGAAATGGTTCTGCAATGAAAAAGCGGCGCCCTCGGGCGCCGCTTTCATGGAGAGACAAGCCGGATCGGCTCAGCGCTTGCGGCGACGCACCAGCGCCAGGCCGAGCAGGCCGACGCCCAGCAGGCCGACCGAGAGCGGCTCCGGCACGGCGTTGTCCTTCTGCAGGCGGAAGGCATAGTTCACGAAGGGATAAGGGTCGTTGCCCGTGTACGGGTGGTCCTTCACCATCGCCGAGCTGTCGCTCCAGCCGTCGTAGAAACCGTTACCGTTCTGGTCGATCTTGTAATCCTGGGCGTACTCGCCGCGCAAGCTGCTGTAGCCATAGATGTCGTACCAGGCCTTGCCGTTGATGTCGGCGACGTTCGGGCCGATGGTCGAGATCAGGTAGTCGCTCGCGGAACCGCCGAACAGCAGCGCGGCGGCTTCCTGGCCGCTCAGGACGCTCGGGGCCGGATTGGCCATCCAGTAGGCGCCGCTGTACAGGTCCCATTGGCCGACGAAAATCGGCGCTGCCGAGGCGACGGCGGAAATGCCCAGCAGGACAGTGGCAAGAAGGTGGCGGATCGATTTCATCATGGCTCCTCGTTCGATACTGGATGAGAAGCAAGAATAATACCCGCAAGAAATTATTTCGCTAAATCAATTACTTAGCGATAAGTTTGGCTTCAGACAAAAAGATTCTGTAAAGAATTTCGACAGAAAGCTGGACGCTTATGCGTGCTCTTCCGGGGCGCGCGTGACGCGCACGAACACCGGCGCCATGATCAGGCCGAACTCGAACAGCAGCCACATCGGAATCGCCAGGGCCAGCTGGCTGACCACGTCCGGCGGCGTGACGACCGCGGCGATCACGAAGGCGCCGACGATCACGTAGGGGCGGATCGACTTCAGCTTCTCGACCGTGATGATGCCCATGCGGACCAGGATCACCACCACCACCGGCACCTCGAAGGTGGCGCCGAAGGCCAGGCACATCGAAATCACGAAGTCGAGGTAGTTCTCGATGTCGGGCATGACCGCGATCGAGGTCGGGGCGAAGTTGGTAATGAAGTGGAACACGCGCCCGAACACGAAGAAGTAGCAGAACGCGACGCCGGCGATGAACAGCAGCGAGGACGAGATCACCAGCGGCAGCACCAGCCGCTTTTCGTGCGTGTACAAGCCGGGCGCGATGAAGGCCCAGGCCTGGTAGAACACCCAGGGCAGCGACAGGATCAGCGCCAGCACCAGGGTCACCTTCATCGGCACCAGGAAAGGCGCGCTGACGCCGGTGGCGATCATCTTGGCGCCCACCGGCAGCGAGGCCAGCATCGGGGCGGCCAGGTAATCGTAGATCTGCGCCGGGCCCGGCCATGCGAGCAGGGCGATACAGACGATCGCGACCCCGATCACCGCCTTGACCAGGCGGTCGCGCAATTCGACCAGGTGCGAAATGAAGGTTTCGCCTGCGGCTTCGTCAGTCATCTAAGCTAGAAAAAGGAAGTATTGGATTTGGCGCCGGGACGGAACTTGCGCACGCGCGCCGCTCCGGACAGCACATGCTGGCGGCCGCCGTGGCGGTTCTTGTACCAGGCCGGAACGCTGGAGGTCTTGACCAGCTTCTTGCGGCGGAAGTCGCGCGCCTTGCGCTCGATGTCGTCGGCGGTGACGGTCGGCGCATGCGATCCGGCGGCATCGCCGCGCCAGGCCGATTCCACTTCGCCCAGGTGGGACGAAACCGTGTTCTCGACCTCGGAGCCGAAACTCTCGACCTCGGTCTTGAAACTGTGCGCGGTTTCCTGCACTTCCTTGTGCAGGTTGCGCAGCTCTTCCATTTCGATCTCGCGCGAGACTTCCGACTTCACCTCGTGCAGGTAGCGCTGGGCGCGGCCGTACAGGGTGCCGGCCATGCGCGCCACCTTGGGCAGCCGCTCGGGGCCGATCACGATCAGCGCGACCACCCCGATGACGGCGAGTTTGGAAAGCCCGAGATCGATCATGAGAGCTGCTCGGTTCCTGTTACGAGCGGTTCTTTTCGCGCGTTTCGACGTCGATCGTGGTCGACGACTTGTCGGCCACCTGCTGCGGCTGCTGTGGCTGCTGCGGCGGCACGTTGGCATTCGCCTGGCGCTCTTCCTCGCTGCCCTTCACGCCGTCCTTGAAGCCCTTGACGGCCTTGCCCAGGTCGGAACCCGCGTTCTTCAGCTTGCCGGTACCGAAGACCAGCACCACCACCACCAGCACGATCAGCCAGTGCCAAATACTCAACGAACCCATTGTTTTCTCCTTGCGGGCGCATGCCCGAATTCGCATCAAGCCTGTGCGCAGTATAAGCGATGAAATACCGGAATAGTTTGTTTCCGGATGTTAAGGTTTGTAGATCAAGTCCCCAGGCCGCGCCACGGACGCGGGCCGCCGTAGACGTGCAGGTGCAGGTGATAGACCTCCTGGCCGCCGTCCGGACCGCTGTTGATCAGGGTCTTGAAGCCGCCGCTGCGCTTGCCGTCCGGACCCTGCTTGACGGAAATGCCATGTTCGGCCGCCAGCTTCGGCGCCAGCGCCAGCATCTTGCCGAGCACCGCCGCATGCGCGTCCGTGCAGTCGGACAGCGTGTCCACGTGCTGCTTCGGGATCACCAGCAGGTGCACCGGCGCGGCCGGGTTGATGTCCTTGAAGGCGAGCAGTTCGTCGTCCTCGTACACCACGTTTGCCGGGATCTGCCTGGCGGCGATCTTGCAGAAGATGCAGTTGTCCATGTTATCTCCAGTCAGCTCGTTATTTTATTCGGATCGGATGACAGCGCCGTGACGCGCAGGCCGGCTCAGTCCTTGCGCGCGGCCTTTTCCTCGAGCCCGGACAGGCCTTCGCGGCGCGCCAGCTCGTCCAGCACCTGCTGCGGCGTGAGGCCGAAGCGGGCCAGCAGGACGGCCGAATGGAACCACAGGTCGGCCACTTCGTACACCAGCTTGGACGCATCGGCGCCGGCGCGCACATCCTTGGCCGCCATCACGGTTTCGGTCGCTTCTTCGCCGATCTTCTTGAGGATCGCGTCGTCGCCCTTGGCGAACAGCTTGGCCACATAGGATGTCGACGGGTCGCCGCCGTGTTCCGGCTTGCGCGATTCCAGCACGTCGGCCAGGCGCTTCAGGATTTCGCTCATTGTTTCTTCTTGCTCTTCGAATCGGTATAGATGGCGCCCGGGTCTTTCAGCACGGGCTCGGCTTCAAACCAGTCGCCGTTCTCGAACTTCTGGAAGAAGCAGGAATGGCGGCCCGTATGGCAGGCGATGCCGCCGGCCTGCTCGACCTTCAGCAGCACCACGTCCTCGTCGCAGTCGAGGCGGATCTCCAGCACCTTCTGCACGTGGCCGGACTCTTCGCCCTTGTGCCACAGCTTCTTGCGCGAGCGGCTCCAGTACACCGCCTCGCCCAGTTCCACGGTCTTGGCCAGGGCTTCGCGGTTCATCCAGGCGAACATCAGGATGTCGCCGCTGCCCGCTTCCTGGGCGATCACCGGCACCAGGCCGTGCTCGTCCCACTGGATTTTCTTCAGCCAGGGCTGGGCCGGGATCGGGTGGTTCGTGGTCGGGGTTGCCATGTCAGTCCAATCGCATCGGGATGCCGCGGGTCTGCATGAAGCGCTTCGCTTCGCCGACCGTGTGCTGCCCGTAGTGGAAGATGCTGGCGGCCAGCACCGCATCGGCGTGACCTTCCAGGATGCCGTCGGCCAGGTCCTGCAGGCCGCCCACGCCGCCCGAGGCGATCACGGGGATGCCGACCGCGTCCGAGACGGCGCGCGTCAGGCCGAGGTCGAAGCCGGAGCGGGTGCCGTCGCGGTCCATGCTGGTCAGCAGCAGCTCGCCGGCGCCCAGGCTTTCCATTTTACGCGCCCACTCGACCGCATCGAGGCCGGTCGGATTGCGGCCGCCGTGGGTGAAGACTTCCCACTTGCCGGGCGCGACCTGCTTGGCGTCGATGGCGACGACGATGCACTGCGAGCCGTGCTTCTGCGAAGCGTCGTGCACCAATTGCGGGTTGGTCACGGCCGAGGTGTTCATCGACACCTTGTCGGCGCCGGCGTTCAGCAGCCGGCGCACGTCCTCGACCTTGCGCACGCCGCCGCCGACGGTGAGCGGAATGAACACGGTGGAAGCGACCGCTTCGATGATCGGCAGGATCAGGTCGCGGCCGTCGCTCGATGCGGTGATGTCGAGGAAGGTGATCTCGTCGGCGCCCTGGCCATCGTAGCGGCGCGCGATCTCGACCGGGTCGCCGGCATCGCGCAGCTCGGTGAAATTGACGCCCTTGACCACGCGGCCGCCGGTGACGTCCAGGCAGGGGATGATGCGTTTTGCGAGCATAAAATCAGGCCTGCGCCCCTTCGGTCAGCTCATCCGCCCGCTCCTGCGCACTGGCCAGGTCGAGCGTGCCTTCATAGATCGAGCGGCCGCAGATCACGCCTTCGATGCCTTCGTCCTGCACCGCGCACAGGGCTTCGACGTCGGCCAGGTTGTGCAGTCCGCCGGAAGCGATGATCGGCACCTTGACGGCCTGCGCCAGGCGCACGGTCGCTTCGATGTTCACGCCGCCCATCATGCCGTCGCGGCCGATGTCGGTGTAGACGATCGATTCGACGCCGTAGCCTTCGAACTTCTTGGCCAGGTCGATGACTTCGTGGCCCGACATCTTGCTCCAGCCGTCGGTGGCCACTTTGCCGTCCTTGGCGTCCAGGCCGACGATGATCGAGCCCGGGAAGGCGCCGCAGGCGTCGTGCAGGAAGCCCGGGTTCTTCACCGCGGCGGTGCCGACGATGATGTAGGTGATGCCGTCGTCCAGGTAGCGCTCGATGGTGTCGAGGTCGCGGATGCCGCCGCCCAGCTGGACCGGGATCTCGTCCAGGTCATTGTCCGCGGCGTAGTCCTGCACCACCTGCAGGATCGATTTGATGGCGTCTTCGTTCTTCGGCTTGCCGGCAAAGGCGCCGTTCAGGTCGACCAGGTGCAGGCGGCGCGCACCCTTCTTCAGCCAGTGCAGCGCCATCTCGGCGGGATCTTCGGAGAACACGGTGGCGAGGTCCATATCGCCCTGTTTCAGGCGAACGCAGTGACCGTCTTTCAGGTCGATGGCGGGGATCAGCAGCATGGTCGTAAAAAGTTTAAGGATTCCAGTGGATGAAATTGCGGTACAGGCGCAGGCCGGCGGCCGCGCTTTTCTCGGGGTGGAACTGGGTGGCGACGACGTTGTCGCGCGCGACCGCGCAGCAGTAGGC
The DNA here is from genome assembly GCA_913778765.1 of uncultured Massilia sp. Lineage (GTDB taxonomy): Bacteria > Pseudomonadota > Gammaproteobacteria > Burkholderiales > Burkholderiaceae_D > Telluria. The sequence goes on from CAJYXO010000019.1 coordinate 45,902, forward strand.
GCCGCCGTAGTCGGCTTCGCCGATGGTGTCGGCAGGGTTGTCGGGCTGGGCGTAATAGCTGTGCACGAAGTAGAAATACGCGCCGTCCTCGACGCCTTCCCACAGCGGATGCGCGCGCACCTGGCGCACGCGGTTCCAGCCCATCTGCGGCACCTTGAAGCGCGAGCCGTCGGCCTGCAGCTTGCCGTCGAGCTGGAAGCGCACGACCTTGCCCGGCAACAGGCCCAGGCCCGGCGTGCCTTCGTTCTCTTCGCTCGCATCGAACAGCATCTGCTCGCCCACGCAGACGCCCATCACCGGACGGGTCTTCATGGCGCGCAGCACGGCTTCCTCGGCGCCGGATGCGCGCAGGCTGTGCATGCAGTCGCGCATCGCGCCCTGGCCCGGCAGGACCACGCGGTCGGCGCTGTCGATGTCGGCTGCCTGGCTGGAGACGATCACCTCGGCTTCAGGGTCGGCGGCGCGCAGCGCCTGCGCCACCGAGCGCAGGTTGCCGAGACCGTCGACCACAACAATTTTATTGGCCATGATCGATCGCTTACAGGCTGCCCTTGGTGGACGGGATCGTGCCCAGCGCGCGCTCGTCGAGCTCGGACGCCATGCGCAGCGCGCGGCCGAAGGCCTTGAACACGGTCTCGCACTGGTGGTGGGCGTTCACGCCGCGCAGGTTGTCCACGTGCAGGGTCACGCCGGCGTGGTTGACGAAGCCGCGGAAGAACTCGATGGTCAGGTCGACGTCGAACTTGCCGATGGTGGCGCGGGTGAACGGTACGTGCCAGTCCAGGCCCGGGCGGCCGGAAAAGTCGATCACCACGCGCGACAGCGCCTCGTCCAGCGGCACGTAGGCATGGCCGTAGCGGCGGATGCCCTTCTTGTCGCCGATCGCCTTGGCGACCGCCATGCCGAGCGTGATGCCGGTGTCCTCGACGGTATGGTGGTCGTCGATGTGCAGGTCGCCGACGGCCTCCACTTCGAGGTCGATCAGGCCATGGCGGGCGATCTGGTCCAGCATATGGTCGAGGAAGGGGACGCCGGTGTTCAGTTTCTGGACGCCGGTGCCGTCGAGATTCAGCGCGACGCGGATCTGCGTCTCGCTGGTGTTGCGGGTGATTTCTGCGGTGCGGGTCATTACAGGGAAGCCTTCAGGGCATTCAGGAATACGGAATTCTCTTCCGGGGTGCTGACCGTCACGCGGATGCAGTTGGCCAGCAATTCGTGCATTTTACTCAAATTTTTAATCAGTACCCGTTCGGCGAACAGTTTAGCGCAGGTGCGCTCGGCGTCCGGTACGCGCAGGGTGATGAAATTCGCGCTCGACGGGAACACGGTCACGCCCGGCAGTTCGGCCAGGGCCGCGGCCAGTTCGCTCCGCGCTTCGTTCAGCTTGGCCGCCTGCTCGTCCAGCACGGCCAGGTGGTCGAGGGCAAACTCGGCCGCCACCTGGGTCAGCACGTTGATGTTGTAGGGCGGACGCACCTTGTCGAACTGCGCCAGCAAGGCGGGCGCGGCAGCCAGGTAGCCGAGGCGGATGCCGGCCAGGCCCAGCTTCGACAGCGTGCGCATCACCATCAGGTTCGGGTACCGCGGCAGGCGCCCCATGAAGCTGGTGCGGGCGAAGGGTTGATACGCTTCGTCGACGACGGCGATGCCGCTGTCGCCCAGCGCCTCGATGATGGCGACCATGTCGTCTTCATCGTACAGGTTGCCGGTCGGGTTGTTCGGGTAGGCCAGGAATACCACCGCCGGCTTGTGCTTTTCAATCGCGGCCAGCATCGCCGCGCGGTCGAGCGAGAAGTCGGCCTTCAAGGGCACACCCACGTAATCCATGCCGGCAAACTGGGCCGAGCGCTGGAACATCACGAAGGCCGGGCTCGGGGCCATCAGCACGGCCCTCTTGTCCTGGCGCGCGGTGGCGGTGGCGATGATGCTGATGATCTCGTCCGAGCCGTTGCCGAGGATGACGTCGAAGCCGGCCGGGACGCCGAGCTTGTCGCGGATCTTCTGCTTCAGCGTGGTATAGGCCGGCACCGGATAGCGGTTCAGGACGGCGTCCGACAGGCGCTGCGCCAGTTCCTGGCGCAGGTTCTCCGGCAGCTCGTAGGGATTCTCCATCGCGTCGAGCTTGATGTAGCCGCTGGCGTCGGCGACGTTGTAGCTGTGCACAGCACGGACGTCGTCGCGGATCGTGTTGGCGATGAGGGTGTCGATGCTGGTCATGGTGTGCTTTCTTCGGTGATGACGGTTTTGAGGTTCGCGTTCACAACGGCTTTGTCCTTCTTGCGGGCGGCGGCCGCCTTTTTCTTGGCCGGCGCCTCCGGCATCGCCAGCCGCTGCTGAATGATCGCGCAATAATCCTGGTTCAGCTCGAAGCCGACGAAATGCCGGCCCAGCCGGCGTGCCGCCAGCGCCGTGGTGCCGCTGCCCATGAAGGGGTCGAGCACGGCGCCGCCCGGCGGGCAGGAGGCTTTCAGCATGCGCTCGATGATCTCGAGCGGCTTCTGGGTCGGGTGGTCGACCCGCTCCGCATGCTCGCGGTGCAGGCGCGACACGCTCCACAGGTCCTTCGGGTTGTAGCCGACCTCGAGCCACTTGGCGCCGATGAAAATCGAGCGCGAGCGCGCCTTCTTGGTCTCGGCGTCGTAAGGGATGCGCACGGCGTCCAGGTCGAAATAATAGTCCTTGCGCTTCACAAAAAAGCCGATCGTGTCGTGCACCGAGCTGAAGCTGCGGGTGCTGCCGCCCATCGAGGGCACGCGGCGGTCCCAGATGATCTCGTTCATCATCGTCAGACGCTTCTTCAGCATGACGAAGATCTCCGGCGCGAAGCGCCAGGTGAGGAAGATGTACAGGCTGCCGTTGGGCTTCAGCTTCGGGATCGCGATGTCGATCCAGCGCTCGGTCCAGGCCAGGTAATCGTCCACGCTCTGCTGGTCGGAGGCGTTGCCGTAGTCCTTGCCGAGGTTGTAGGGCGGATCGGTGAGGATCAGGTCGATGGAGCCATCGGGGATGCGCGCCATCCCGGCCAGCGCATCCTCGCAGAAGACCCGGTCGACCCAGTCCGTCATGACTTCTTGATTCTCAGTTCGGCACTCCGGGCGTGCGCCTGCAGGCCCTCGCCGTACGCCAGCTCGGCCGCCACACGGCCCAAAGTCTGGGCGCCGGCTTCGGACACGAACAGCACGGACGAGCGCTTCTGGAAGTCGTAGACGCCCAGCGGCGACGAGAAGCGCGCGGTGCGCGAGGTCGGCAGCACATGGTTCGGGCCGCAGCAGTAATCGCCCAGCGACTCCGACGAGAAGCGGCCCAGGAACATCGCACCCGCATGGCGGATTCGATCGGCCCACTGCTGCGGCTGCGCGGCCGAGATTTCCAGGTGCTCGGCGGCGATGTCGTTGGCGATCGCGCAGGCTTCCTCCATGTCGCGCACGAGGATCAGGGCGCCGCGATCCGTCAGCGAAGTCGCGATCGTGTCCTTGCGCGGCATGTCGGGCAGCAGCTTGTGGATGCTCTGTTCCACCCGCGCGATGTAGTCGGCGTCCGGGCACAGCAGGATGGCCTGGGCCAGTTCGTCGTGCTCGGCCTGCGAGAACAGGTCCATCGCGACCCAGTCCGGATCGGTGGTGCCGTCACACAGCACCAGGATCTCCGACGGGCCGGCGATCATGTCGATGCCGACGGTGCCGAACACGCGGCGCTTGGCGGCCGCCACGTAGGCGTTGCCGGGGCCGACGATCTTGTCGACGGCCGGGATGGTCTCGGTGCCGTAGGCCAAGGCCGCGACGGCCTGGGCGCCGCCGATGGTGATCACGCGCGTCACGCCGGCGATCGCGGCGGCGGCCAGCACCATGCTGTTCTTCACGCCGTCCGGGGTCGGCACCACCATCACGATGTCCTGCACGCCCGCCACCTGGGCCGGGATCGCATTCATCAGCACCGACGACGGATACGCGGCCTTGCCGCCCGGGACGTAGATGCCGACGCGGTCCAGCGGCGTCACGCGCTGGCCCAGCACCGTGCCGTCGGCTTCGGTGTAAGTAAAACCGTTCAGTTCCTGCTTCTGGCGCTCGTGGAACACGCGGATGCGCTCCGCGGCCGTCCGCAGCGCGGCGCGCTGGGCGTCCGGCAGCGAGGCCAGGGCAGCCTGCAGCTCGTCCTGCTGCAGATCGAAGGCGGCCATGCTGGCGGCGCCGCCGTTCGGGATGCGGTCGAATTTGTTGGTGTACTCCAGCACGGCGGCATCGCCGCGCGCGCGGACGTCCGCGAGGATCTTCGCGACGGCGGACTCGATGGCGTCATCGGTTTCCGCTTCGAAGGCCAGCAGTGTGGAAAGCTGCTGCTTGAAATCGGCGGCGGTGGAATCGAGCTTGCGGACGGTGACTGTCATGTTACTTGCCTTGCTGTGCCGAGGCGCGTTCGAAGGCCTCGATAATCGGTTGCAGGCGCTCGCGCTTGAGCTTGAGCGCGGCCTGGTTGACCACCAGGCGCGAGGAGATCTCCATGATCTTCTCGACTTCGACCAGGTTGTTGGCGCGCAGGGTGCCGCCGGTGGAGACCACGTCGACGATGGCGTCCGACAGGCCGACCAGCGGCGCCAGCTCCATCGAGCCATACAGCTTGATCAGGTCGACGTGCACGCCCTTCTTGGCGAAGTGCTCGCGCGCGGTATTCACGAACTTGGTGGCCACGCGCAGGCGCGCGCCCTGGCGCACCGCGGTTTCGTAGTCGAAGCCGGCGTTCACCGCCACCGACATGCGGCAGCAGGCGATGCGCAGGTCGACCGGCTGGTACAGGCCCTCGCCGCCATGCTCGAGCAGCACGTCCTTGCCGGCCACGCCGAAGTCGGCGGCGCCGTGCTGGACATAGGTCGGCACGTCGGTGGCGCGCACGATCAGCACGCGCACGCCGGGATCGTTGGTCGCCAGGATCAGCTTGCGCGAGGTTTCCGGATTTTCCAGCACCTCGATGCCTGCCGCGGCCAGCAGCGGCAGCGTGTCTTCGAAGATGCGGCCCTTCGACAGGGCGAGGATCAGCTGGTTGCTGTCCTGGGTTGGTTTGTTCATGTGACTGACTGGGTTACGTCGTCCCCGCCTGCGCGGGAACGACGATGAATCATTTGATACGAACGATATCGGCGCCCACGGCCGACAACTTGGCTTCCATGCGGTCGTAGCCACGGTCGAGGTGATAGATCCGGTCGACGATGGTCGTACCCTCGGCCGCCAGGCCGGCGATCACCAGCGACGCCGATGCGCGCAGGTCGGTTGCCATCACCGGCGCGCCCACCAGGCGTTCGACGCCGCGCATGAAGGCGGTGTTGCCCTCGGTCGAGATCTGCGCGCCCAGGCGGTTCATCTCCTGCACGTGCATGAAGCGGTTTTCGAAGATGGTTTCGGTCACGCGGCTCGGGCCGTCGGCGATGATGTTCACGGCCATGAACTGGGCCTGCATGTCGGTCGGGAAGCCCGGATATTCCGTGGTGCGGAAGGACACCGGGTGCGGGCGGCCGTCCATGCGCGCGCGGATGGCATTGCCCTCGACGTCGAGCTGCAGGCCAACCTGGCGCAGTTTATCCAGCGCGACGTCGAAGATGTCGGTGCGGGTATTCGTGATGCGGATGTCGCCGCCGGTGGCCGCCACCGCGCACAGGAAGGTCGCGGCTTCGATGCGGTCCGAGATCACGGCGTGCCTGGTGCCATGCAGCGACTCGACGCCCTGGATCACCAGGCGGTCGGTGCCGATGCCCTCGATCTTCGCGCCCATTGCCACCAGCATGTTGGCCAGGTCCGTCACTTCCGGCTCGCGCGCGGCGTTCTCCAGCACGGTCTCGCCTTCGGCCAGGGTCGCGGCCATCAGCAGATTCTCGGTGCCGGTCACGGTGATCATGTCGGTGTGGATGCGCGCGCCCTGCAGCTTCGGGCACTTGGCGTGAATGTAGCCGCCTTCGATCGTGATCTCGGCGCCCATCGCGCGCAGGCCCTTGATGTGCTGGTCGACCGGACGCGAACCGATCGCGCAGCCGCCCGGCAGCGACACCTTGGCTTCGCCGAAGCGCGCCAGCATCGGGCCCAGCACCAGGATCGAGGCGCGCATGGTCTTCACCAGTTCGTAGGGCGCTTCGAGGCTGGTGATGTTGGCGCCGTTCAGGGTGACGTTCTCATCGTCCTGGGTGACTTTCAGGCCGGTCTGCTCGAGCAGCTTGAGCATGGTGCGCACGTCGTGCAGGCGCGGCACGTTCGACAGTTCGAGGTCGCCGCTCGTGAGCAGGCCGGCGCACAGGATGGGCAGCGCGGCATTCTTGGCGCCGGAGATGACGATGTCGCCGTTCAGGCGCTTGCCGCCGGTGATCTGGAGCTTGTCCATGTCTTGTCCTTGCTTAGTTGCCAGCGAATTCTTCGGGGGTCAGGGTCTTCATCGACAGCGCGTGGATCTCTTCGCGCATGCGGTCGCCGAGCGCGGCATAGACGATCTGGTGGCGCTGGATGCGGCTTTTACCGGCAAAGCTCGGCGACACGATCACGGCGCTGAAGTGCTGGCCGTCGCCCTCCACTTCGAGGTGGGTGGTCTGCATGCCGGCCTGGATGTAGCCGTGGATGAGTTCAGGTGTGGTAGCCATGATGAAATCTGAATAAGTCTTAGTGACGCAGCTTGTAGCCGCGGCGGAGCATGTGGATGGCGACGCCTGCCAGCACCACGAAGAACACGGCGACGATGGTCAGGCTGGTCCAGGGCGAGACGTCCGACTTGCCGAAGAAACCGTAGCGGAACCCGTCAATCATATAAAAGAACGGGTTGAAATGCGAGACTGCCAGCCAGAACGGGGGCAGTTTCTTGATCGAATAGAACACGCCGGCCAAAAATGTTGCAGGCATGATCAAAAAGTTCTGGAACGCGGCCAGCTGGTCGAACTTCTCGGCCCAGATCCCGGCAATCACGCCCATGGCGCCCAGGATCGCGGCGCCCAGCAGCGCGAACACGACGATCCAGACCGGGAAGGTGAAGGACAGGTGGGCGAACCAGGCGGTGATGACGAACACGCCCAGGCCGACGGACAGGCCGCGCACGATCGACGCGGTCACGTAGGCCGACAGGATCTCCCAGTGCGACAGCGGTGGCAGCAGGATGAACACCAGGTTGCCGGTGATTTTCGACTGGATCAGCGAGGACGAGGAGTTGGCGAAGGCGTTCTGCAGCACGCTCATCATCACCAGGCCCGGGATCAGGAAGGCGGTGTAGTCGACCCCTTCCAGCATCTGCACGCGGCCTTCCAGCACGTGGCCGAAGATCAGCAGGTACAGCATCGAGGTGACGATCGGCGCGGCGATGGTCTGGGTGGCGACCTTCCAGAAGCGCAGGATCTCTTTGTAGAACAGGGTGCGGAAACCCACGGAGAAAAAATTCATCGGACCGGAGCCCCTTCCATAATCTGGATAAAGATGTCTTCCAGGTCGGCCTGCTGCAGCTGCATTTCGTCGATCTGGGCGCCGGATTCGCGCAGGCGCGCCAGGATGTGCTCCACTTCGCCGTACTCGTTCACGCGCAGCGTGTATTTGTTGCCCTGCCCGTTCGCCTTCGACGCGTCGTCATGTTCGTCGTGCGCGACCAGGTGGCGCAGGCCTTCCGGCAGCGCGCCCTGCTTCAGGTGCACGATCAGCGAAGAACCCGACACGCGGCGCAGCAGCTGCGACATGGTGTCCAGCGCCACCACGTTGCCGGTCTTGAGCATGGCCACGCGCTGGCACATGGCCTGGGCTTCTTCGAGGTAGTGGGTGGTCAGCACCACCGTGTGCCCTTCGCGGTTCAGCCGCGAGATGAACTTCCACAGGGTCTGGCGCAGTTCGACGTCGACGCCGGCAGTCGGCTCGTCCAGCACGATCACGGGCGGCTTGTGCACCAGCGCCTGGGCCACCAGCACGCGCCGCTTCATGCCGCCGGACAGGGCGCGCATGTTGACGTCGGCCTTGGCGGTGAGGTCGAGGTTTTCCATGACCTCGTCGATCCACTGGTCGTTGTTCTTCAGGCCGAAATAGCCGGACTGCAGGCGCAGGGTCTCGCGCACCGTGAAGAAGGGATCGAACACCAGTTCCTGCGGCACCACGCCGAGCGCCATGCGGGCCGCGCGGAAGTCCTTGACGACGTCGTGGCCGTGGATGCGCACGCTGCCGACGTCGGGCCGGATCAGGCCCGCAATGCAGGAAATGAGGGTGGTCTTGCCGGCGCCGTTCGGGCCGAGCAGGCCGAAGAACTCGCCTTGTTCGATGCTGAGCGAGACGCCCTTGAGGGCTTTGAAGCCCTTGTAGCTTTTCTCGACGCTGTCAATCTGGATGGCTGTCATGCGATAGGGGCGCGCCGTGGCGGCGGACCGTGCAGGGGAAACGAGCCATTATAGAAGAAATCGTCATGACGGGTTCGGTCGCAGGGTGGACACCCCGTGCCCACGCGCGCCACGAACGCAGACGATTACGCCCGGCCGATCAGGCCATCGACACCATACAAGCGCGCCAGTGAATCGACGTTGCCGGGGACGTTGATGAAGCTGAGCTTGCGCCCCTGCGCCTGGGCGCGGCGCTGCCAGGCCAGCATCAGCGCCAGCGCCGAGGAATCGGCGGACTGGACGCCGCCGAGGTCGAACACGGTCTCGCCGGCGGCCAGCGCCGCGCAGCCCTGCTCCAGGGCCGCCTGGGCATTCTGGAAAGTCAGGGCATCCAGCGAAAGCATGGGATTGGATTCGGCCATGTTTACTTTTGCGGGGTCTTCAGCGGCTTGTTGGCCAGCTGCTGGTTACGGTCGTGCAGCTTCTTGATCAGACCGTCGACGCCGCCCTTGCTGATCTCCGAGGCGAAGGTCGACTGGTAGGTCTGGACCAGCCACGCGCCCATCACGTTCAGGTCGAAGATCTTCCAGCCCTGCGCGCCCTTGCTCAGGCGGTAGTTCAGGGTGATCGGCTCGCCGCGGGTCAGGTTGACTTGCGACTTCACCTCGACTTCGGTGTCGGCCGGGTCGGCGCGGAAGGGCTTGAACTCGATGGTTTCGTTCTTGATCTGCGCGAGGGCGCCGGCGTAGGTGTAGATCAGCAGGTCGCGGAATTCCGCGGACAGCTGCTTCTGCTGGTCCGGGGTGGCCTGGCGCCAGAAGCGGCCGGCGGCCTGCGCGGTCATCTTGTCCGAATCGACGTAGGGCAGGATCTTGGCGTTGACCAGGTCGATGATCTTGCGGCTGTTGCCGGCCTGGATGTCCTTGTCGGCCTTGACCGAATCGATCACGTCGGTGCTGACGCGCTTGACCAGCACGTCCGGCGCTTCGTTGGCGGCCGCGGCCGGGGCAGCGATCACGCTGGTGGAAAAGGCCGCCACGGCAGCGGTCAGGATCAGTTGTGCGATTGGCTTCATACGCTTCCTTTGTCTTGGTTGAGGCTGTGCCTCGTTAACTATTTCCGGACCGGTTCGGATGACACGGGGGCCGGCGCCGGTGGATTATTCGGTGCGGATTGCTGCTGCGCCGGCTGTGCCGGGGCGGCATCGGCCGGGGCCGGGGCTTCGTCGCCAGGCGTCTCCGCCTTCTTCACGCCCAGCTTTTCCTGCACCCGCTCCTGCACCTTGTCGAGCTTTTCCTGCACCTTCTCGGCGCGGACCTGGGCTTTGTCGGTGTCCAGGACCTTGCTGCTGCGGCGCTGCAGGTAACCGTCGCGGATGAATTCGTAGCGGTCGAGGGCAGCGTCTTCCAGCAGGTTCGAGGCGTCCAGCACGCTGGCGCGCTGGTCCACGGCGCGCAGCACGATGCCGCTGTTACGCCACGGGATGTCGTTCACGTGGGTCCAGGCGTCGCCCCACCAGTCGCCCGGCAGGACCGCGGTGTCACGGATCGTAGATGGGCCCAACAGCGGCAACATCAAGTAGGGGCCGCTTGGCACGCCCCAATATCCCAGGGTCTGGCCCAGGTCTTCGTTGTGCTTGCGCAGGCCGGCCGGGGTCGCGATGTCGAGGAAACCGACCAGGCCGAAGGTCGAGTTCACGGCAAAGCGGGTCAGGTCGTTCATGCCGTCCCGGCCCTTGAACTGGGCGAAGTTGTTCACCGAGCTCCACAGGTCCGACAGGTTGCCGAAGAAATTGTTCACGCCAGTCTGGACGAACTCCGGGGTGGCCTTTTTATACACGGTGGCGGCCGGCTTCAGGGCGGTGCGGTCGACCGCATCGTTGAAGCTGAACACGGCACGGTTGAACTTCTCGAACGGATCGCGCGGATTGTTGGACGTCGCGCAACCGCTCAGCAGCACGGCGGCGCTCGCCGTCAGTACCAATGAATTACGAAGGGTCATTTATCGCTGTCCTTTCCGTCCGCTGCTTTGCTATAAATAAATTGGTTGATCAAGTCTTCGAGCACCGCCGCCGATTGCGTGCGGGTAATGCGGTCGCCTTCGACCAGGTTGTTGGTATCGCCGCCGGCTTCGATGCCGACGTACTGCTCGCCCAGCAGGCCCGAGGTCAGGATCTTCAGCGAGCTGTCCTTCGGAAACTTGTACGCCGGATTCATGTCGAGACGGACCATGGCGGCAAAGGTCTTGTCGTCGAACGTGATGTCGCCGACACGGCCCACCACCACGCCAGCGCTCTTGACCGGCGACTGTGGCTTCAAACCGCCGATGTTGTCGAACTTGCCGACGATTGCGTACGTCTTGGTGAACGAAATAGTGCTCATGTTACCCGCCTTGAGGGCCAGGAAAAGGAGCGATACCGCACCCAACAACACGAAAAGTCCGACCCAAACGTCAATAGTTTTGCGATGCATAAGATTTCCTAATATATGAGGGCGTTAAATCAGCCTGTCTTCTAAATTATTTATTGAACATGAGGGCGGTCATGATGAAGTCCAGACCCAGGACCATCAGCGATGCAATCACGACGGTGCGGGTCGTGGCGCGCGACACGCCTTCCGGCGTCGGCTGCGCTTCATACCCCTGGAACAGCGCGGTAAACGTGACCGCCACGCCGAACACGAAACTCTTCAGCACGCCGTTCATGATGTCGCGGCGCACGTCGATGTTGCTTTGCATCTGGGACCAGAACGCGCCCTCGTCGACGCCGATCAGCTGCACGCCGACCAGGTAGCCGCCGATCACGCCGATCGCCGAAAACACGGTGGCCAGCACCGGCATCGCAATCAGGCCGGCCCAGAAACGCGGCGCCAGCACGCGCTGGACCGGGTTCACCGCCATCATTTCCATCGCCGACAGCTGCTCGCCGGCCTTCATCAGGCCGATTTCCGCGGTGAGCGAGGTGCCGGCGCGGCCCGCGAACAGCAGGGCCGTCACGACCGGGCCGAGTTCGCGCAGCAGCGACAATGCCACCAGCTGGCCGAGCTTTTCGTCGGCGCCGAACTGGCTCAGCGTGTAATAGCCCTGCAGGCCCAGCACCATGCCGACGAACAGGCCGGACACGACGATGATCAGCAGCGAATAATTGCCGATGAAGTGGATCTGCTCCGAGATCAGGGTCGGCCGCTTCAGGGCGCCCGGCGCGCGGCCCAGCAGCTTGAAGAACGAGCGGGTGACGAAGCCGATGCGGGCGAAGGTGTCCAGCACGAAGGCGCCGATGAAGCCCAGGAAATGCGCGATCATCGCTTACCCCCCAGGCCGAGGTCGTCGGCCAGCGATTTGCCCGGATAGTGGAAGGGGACCGGGCCGTCCGGCTGGGCGTTGACGAACTGTTTCACGTAAGGGTCGTTCGAGGCGCGCATCTCCGCCGGCGTGCCCTGGGCAACGATCTTGCCGCCCGACAGGAAGTACACGTAGTCGGCGATGCTGAAGGTTTCGTTGACGTCGTGCGACACCAGGATCGAGGTCGAGCCGAGGGTATCGTTCAGGTTGCGGATCAGATTGGCGGTCACGCCCATCGAGATCGGGTCCAGGCCGGCGAAGGGTTCGTCGTACATGATCAGTTCCGGGTCCAGCGCGATGGCGCGCGCCAGCGCCACGCGGCGCGCCATGCCGCCCGAGATCTCGTTCGGCTTCAGCTGGGCCGCATTGCGCAGGCCGACCGCGTTCAGGCGCATCAGCACCAGGTCGCGCAGCAGTTCTTCCGGGATGTCCGTGTGCTCGCGCAGCGGGAAAGCCACGTTCTCGAACACGGTCAGGTCGGTGAACAGGGCGCCGAACTGGAACAGCATGCCCATCTTGCGGCGCAGGCGGAACAGGTTTTCCGTATCCAGCCGGTGCACGACTTCGCCGTTCACCGAGACCGTGCCGCGCTGGGGACGGATCTGGCCGCCGATCAGGCGCAGCACCGTCGTCTTGCCCGAGCCGGAACCGCCCATCACGGCGATCAGCTTGCCGCGCGGGAAATCCATGCTCAGATTCGACAGGATGGGGCGATCTCCATACGAAAAATGCAGATCGCGGATTTCGACAAGGTTGGGCACAGTGAATATTGGTATTTGGTGAATCTCGTATTGTAGTGCAGAAACGTTAATCCCTGCTGGAGGCGCCCCAATTCCGCGCGGCTGATCGACGTGATATTACAACACTACTGAACAGGGAGTCAGATATTTTCTTAACGTAAGTATTTGTTTTAAATGATATATGCATACCTCAAATTGTTGCATAAGATTAAATTTTCTTAACAAATTCCCTATGGAAACAAGCGCCATGCGTGCAAGGAGAGCAGCGTCGTTTCCCCTCCTCGAGGGGGGCATGCGGACAGGCGCCGGACTGAATTTTCGGGCATATTCCGAATCGAAGTATTCATTGGGAGCCACCGTGAATGCCAGGGCGCTGATCCACATCCAGCATGAAGACGCCAGCATGGAAGGCATGCTGGAATTGCCGCACGAGGCGCTCGGCATCGTGCTGTTCGCGCACGGCAGCGGCAGCAGCCGTCTCAGCCCGCGCAACAACTACGTCGCGCGCATCCTGCGCGAAGCCGGGATCGGCACCCTGCTGCTCGACCTGCTCAGCGCCGACGAAGAAACCGACGTCCAGCACCGCTTCGACATCGCCCTGCTGACCCTGCGCCTGCGCAGCGCCGCACGCTGGCTGGCGCGCGAGCCGGCCACCGCCGGGCTGCCGCTCGGCCTGTTCGGCGCCAGCACCGGCGCCGCCGCGGCCTTGCGCCTGGCCGGCGAACCGCATCTCGGCGATCCCTACCTCGCCCAGCCGCACCCGGGCCCGCCCGTCCCCGGCCACCCCTACCCGTCGATCGCCGCCGTCGTCTCGCGCGGCGGCCGGCCCGACCTGGCCGGCGTCTCGGCCCTGCACGGCGTGACGGCGCCGACCCTGCTCATCGTCGGCGGCAACGACGATGCCGTGATCGGCCTGAACCGCCAGGCCTTTGCGGAACTGCGCTGCCCGCGCGAACTGGCGATCGTTCCCGGCGCCACCCACCTGTTCGAGGAACCGGGCACGCTGGAAGAGGTGGCGCGGCTGGCCAGCGTCTGGTTTGCCGGGCATTTTGCGCGCGATACGGGATGAGCACGCCGCTGCGCCTGCTGTTCGGCGTGGATTCGCGAGCGGATGCGGGGCGTTGCGGGGAACCGGGAACGAAGGTGGCGGTCAACGGCGAGCCCTTGGTGACAGGGCCGGCGCTGTACACGCCGCACGAAGGAACGCGGCGCCTGGCCCGGACGCGCAGTCCAGGCCAGGCGCCGCCGATGCTGGACTGCGCTTACTTGGCCAGCGCGCTGCGGAACTGCGGATCGTTCAGCAGCTTGGCCGCCAGTTGGCGGTACAGGCCTTCATAGTGCGAGGCCGCCAGCGGGATCGCGGTGGCGCCGACGAAGGACGATTCCCACGAATCCTCGACCGCCAGCTGGTTGTCGTATTTCACCTGGCCGCCGCGGGTCACGACGAAGTGTGCGCCCAGTTTCGCCTTGCCGGTGCCGATGGCGGCATCGGCTTCGCTGCTGGTCAGCGTGCCGGTGATGATGTTCTGCGAGGCCGCATCGTACAGGCCGGCCGCTTCCAGCTCGACGCGCACGGATTCGCGCAGGTATTGCGCGAACGAGCCTTCGATCGGCGAGGCGACGCTGTTCGCGCCGCGCAGCGAGATCGACTGGTCCTGGCTGGCGGACACGGCGCCGCCGAGCTGGAACTTGCCGACGTTGGCCGGCGCCAGCGCCGTGCCGCGCAGCGCGGCGGTGGTTTCCAGCGTCGGCTTCGGCTGGCTCATCTTGATGCTCGAGCAGGCGGTCAGTTGCAGGGCTAGCGCTGCGACGGCGCCGAGGGTGAGGATGCGTTTGATGTTCATGGATTCTCCTTATTGCATGCTGGTTTTGGAAGCGGTATCGAAGCCCGGGTCGCGCGACAGGTCGCGCAGGGCGTTGCTGAGGATGGCGTGGGTCATCTCCTTGACGGCCGTGTTGGCGTCGGGCGCCTTGATCGTGCCCGCCGGCGGGCTGGCGTTACCGAGCGTCGCGTGGATCGCATGGCGCGCGGTCTTGACCACCGGCGCCGACTGGCCCGGCGGCAGGTAGCTCAGCTTGCATTCATAGCCGTCGCTGACCTGCGAGCCCACCAGGCCGAAGGTGAAGCCGGTCACGAAGCCTTTGGCGGCGGGGCTGTCGTCGTTCAGGGGGATGTTGTTCAGCTTGATCTCGAGGATGGCCGCATTCGGTCCGCCGTCCAGGCTGGAGAACAGGCCGCTGGCCTGCAGCTGCTCGCGCACGGCCGGGGTCAGGAATTCGGTCGCGCGCGAATTCGGCGCGCCGCGGGTCTGGAATTCGAAGTTCAGGCGCACCGGCTGGGGCGTGGCGGCGTGGCGCATCTCGGCCACCGGCACGTCCTTGGTGGCCGGGTCCAGGTAGAAGCTGGCGCAGCCGGTCAGCAGGGCGGCGGAACAGAATACGGCCAACACCGGCACATAGCGGCGCAGCGCCGAGAAAAGACGGGAAGTCATGGTTTCCTTTCGTTGTGAGAGCTCGTGCAACGGAATTGAGCAATCAGCAATACTACCTTTTTGATACCGAAAAGAAACTATCGAATATTCACAATAAATACAGTTTCAGAAAATATTTCGAATTAATTTTTAGTGAACTTTTGAATGATAAGGTTCGCGAAATCCATCGACCGCAGGGCGTTTCATGAAACGAATGACGAATACCGCCTCGCACAGCCTGGCGCTATTGAAGATCTTCCTCGCCAGCCTGGTGTTTCTGGCCCTCGTTTTCGTTGCGATCGTCGCTTTTCCCGAACCGGCATTTCAATACCGGCGCGTGTACCAGCATTACCAGATATGGTCGGACCGGCCGATTCCGCGCCAGGTCGAACAGGTGCTGGACGATGTGACGCGGCGCCGGCGCACTTCGGTCCTGTACGACCCGCATACACCGGTCAAGATTTTCTTTTGCAATGCGCCATGGCGCATGTGGCTGTACGGGATGCATTTCAGTACGCGCTTCGGCGGCGTGGCGGATGTCTGGCTGACCCGCCATATCGTCATCCGTGAATCCGACATCGCGGCAAACCGGATCGTTCCACCGGGTTCCGCGCCGCTCGCCGATGCGCGCCAGCGTCCCCTCTCCTATTTCATCGCGCATGAAATCACGCATGCCGACGAATCGCGCCGATTCGGCCGCACGATGCTCCTGCGCTATCCGGACTGGCTGCTCGAAGGCTATGCCGATTATGTAGGCAAAGGCGGTGATTTCGATATCGACGCGAATCGCCGGCTCTTCCTTGCCGGCGCGCCGGCGCTCGATCGCCGCAAGAGCGGCCTGTACCGGGGCTACCATTTGAAGGTTGCCTATTTGCTCGACAAGAAAGGCTGGACGCTGGAACAACTGTTCGACCATCCGCCGGAAGAAAAAGAACTGGATGCCTGGCTGCGCGCTTGGTAATCGATAAAAAGCGCATAAAAAAAAGCGGCCCCGGGGGATCGCCCCGGGCCGCTTCAACGGAGAACCGTTCGCGCCGCTCAGCGCGGCAATTCGGATGAGCCCATCAGGAACTCGTCCACCGCGCGCGCACACTGGCGGCCTTCGCGGATCGCCCACACCACCAGCGACTGGCCGCGGCGCATGTCGCCGGCCGCGAACACTTTCGGCACCGAGGTCTGGTAGGAGGTTTCGCCATCGACGCTGGCGCGCGCATTGCCGCGGGCGTCCTTCTGCACGTTGAAGGCGTCCAGCACCTGCTGCACCGGCGCGACGAAGCCCATCGCCAGCAGCACGAGGTCCGCCTTCAGTTCGAATTCGGTGTTCGGGACCTCGGTCATCTTCCCGTCCTTCCACTCGACGCGGCAGGCGATCACCTTCTCGATCTTGCCGCCCTTGCCTTCGAAGCGCTTGGTCGCCACCGCGAAATCGCGCTCGCAGCCTTCCTCGTGCGAGGACGAGGTGCGCAGCTTGGTCGGCCAGTAGGGCCAGACCAGCGGCTTGTTTTCGTGCTCGGGCGGCATCGGCATCAGTTCGAACTGCGTGACCGAGGCGGCGCCGTGACGGTTCGAGGTGCCGACGCAGTCGGAACCGGTATCGCCGCCGCCGATCACGATCACGTGCTTGCCGGTGGCCTTGATTTGATCCTTCACCTTGTCGCCGGCGTTCACGCGGTTCTGCTGGGGCAGGAAATCCATCGCGAAGTGCACGCCTTTCAGCTCACGCCCGGGCACCGGCAGGTCGCGCGGCTGCTCGGCGCCGCCGGCCATCACGATCGCGTCGTAGTCCTTCGCCAGGTCCTCCGGGAAGATGGTCTCGCGCGCCATGTTGCTGACCGTGGTCGGGAAGTCCTTGCCGATCATGGTGCTGGTGCGGAAGCTCACGCCTTCCGCCTGCATCTGTTCCACGCGGCGGTCGATCAGGCCCTTCTCCATCTTGAAATCCGGGATGCCATAGCGCAGCAGGCCGCCGATGCGGTCGCTCTTCTCGAACACCGTCACGTCGTGGCCGGCGCGCGCCAGCTGCTGGGCCGCGGCCAGGCCGGCGGGACCGGAACCGACGATCGCGACCTTCTTGCCCGTTTTGACGGCCGCCGGTTGCGGCACGATCCAGCCGTTCTCCCAACCGGCATCGGCGATCTTGCGTTCGATCGACTTGATGCCGACCGGCTCGTCGTTGATGCCGAGCGTGCAGGCGGCTTCGCAAGGCGCGGGGCAGATGCGGCCGGTGAATTCGGGGAAGTTATTCGTGGAGTGCAGGTTCTCGACGGCGTTGCGATAGCTGCCGTGATAGACCAGGTCATTCCAGTCGGGGATCATGTTGTTGACCGGGCAGCCCGTGTTGCAGAAGGGGATGCCGCAATCCATGCAGCGCGCACCCTGTACCTTGGCCTGGTCGTTGGTGAGCGTCAGCGTGAATTCCTTGTAGTTCTTCAGGCGCGCGCTGGGTTCCAGGTGGTCTTCTTCCTGGCGCTGAAATTCCATGAAGCCGGTGATTTTACCCACGGTGTTTTCCTTATCTTGTCAGTCGCCGTCATCCCCGCGAAGGCGGGGATCCAAGTTTGTTCGCGTGCCTTAGCGCCTGCAGAACTTGGGTTCCCGCCTTCGCGGGAACGACGTGCATAGTGCGGTCATGTTGTTCGCGTTTTTGGCTTCTTACGCAGCCAGCTCGATCTTGTCGTTCGCCTCTTCCATGCTGGAGTTGTGCATCTCCTCCAGTGCGCGCTTGTATTCGGTCGGGAAGACCTTCACGAACTTGCTGCGGCTGAGGGCCCAGTCGTCCAGCAGGTTGCGGGCGCGGGTCGAGCCGGTGTGCTTGAAGTGGCGTTCGATCAGGCGCTTCAGGATCGCTTCATCGGACTCGCGCTCGCCGCCGCGGCCTTGCGCATGCCAGGTCGACTTGTCGCCCTGCTCCTTGGTCGACAGCACCCGCTCCAGGTTCACCATCGTCGTGTTGCACTTCTGTTCGAACTCGCCCTTCGGGTCGTACACGTAGGCCACGCCGCCCGACATGCCGGCCGCGAAGTTGCGGCCGGTCTCGCCCAGCACCACCACGGTACCGCCGGTCATGTATTCGCAGCCGTGGTCGCCCAGGCCTTCGACGACGGCGGTCGCGCCCGAATTACGCACCGCGAAGCGTTCGCCGGCCACGCCGTTGAAGAAGGCTTCGCCCGAGATGGCGCCATACAGCACCGTGTTGCCGACGATGATGTTATCCACCGCCCAGCCGCGGAACTCCGTGTTCGGGCGCACGATGATGCGCCCGCCCGACAGGCCTTTGCCGACGTAGTCATTGCCCTCGCCGACCAGGTCGATCGTGATGCCGCCCGCCAGGAAGGCCGCGGCCGACTGGCCCGCCGTGCCCTGCAGCTGGATGTGGATGGTGTCGTCCGGCAGGCCGGCGTGGCCGTAGCGCTTGGCGACTTCGCCCGACAGCATGGTGCCGACGGTGCGGTTGACGTTCTTCACCGGCGAGATGAAGGAGACCCGCTCGCCCCTCTCCAGCGCCGGTTTCGCCTGCGCGATCAGCTTGTGGTCCAGCGCGCGGTCCAGGCCGTGCTCCTGGGCGTCGGTGTGGAACAGCTTGCGCGGCGCGTCGACTTTCGGCTGGTAGAAGATGTTGCTGAAGTCCAGGCCCTGCGCCTTCCAGTGCCCGATCGCCTTCGATTTGTCGAGCAGGTCGGCGCGGCCGATCAGTTCATCGTAGCTACGGATGCCCAGCTGCGCCATGAGCTGGCGCGCTTCTTCGGCGACGAAGAAGAAGTAGTTCACCACGTGTTCCGGCTTGCCCTGGAACTTGGCGCGCAGGACCGGGTCCTGGGTCGCCACGCCCACCGGGCAGGTATTCAGGTGGCACTTGCGCATCATGATGCAGCCCTCGACCACCAGCGGCGCGGTGGCGAAGCCGATTTCGTCGGCGCCCAGCATCGCGGCGATCACCACGTCGCGGCCGGTCTTCATCTGGCCGTCTGCCTGCACGCGGATGCGGCTGCGCAGGCCGTTCAGCACCAATGTTTGTTGCGTCTCCGCGAGACCCAGCTCCCACGGCGTGCCGGCATGCTTGACCGACGACAGCGGCGAGGCGCCGGTGCCGCCGTCATGGCCGGCGACCACCACGTGGTCCGCCTTGGCTTTGCTGACGCCGGCGGCGACGGTGCCGATACCGACTTCCGACACCAGCTTCACCGAGATCGAGGCGTTCGGGTTGGCGTTCTTGAGGTCGTGGATCAGCTGGGCCAGGTCTTCGATCGAATAGATGTCGTGGTGCGGCGGCGGCGAGATCAGGCCGACGCCCGGCACCGAGAAGCGCAGCGAAGCGATGTACTCGGACACCTTGTGGCCCGGCAGCTGGCCGCCCTCGCCCGGCTTGGCGCCCTGCGCCATCTTGATCTGGATTTGATCGGCCGAGTTCAGGTACTCGGCGGTGACGCCGAAGCGGCCCGAGGCCACCTGCTTGATCTTCGAGCGCAGCGAGTCGCCTTCTTCCAGCGGGATGTCGGCGGCCACGCGGTCGGCGCCCAGGATCGAGGCCAGGGTTTCGCCCTTGCTGATCTTGATGCCCTTGAACTCGTTCATGTAGCGCGCCGGGTCTTCGCCGCCCTCGCCGGTGTTGGATTTGCCGCCGATGCGGTTCATGGCGATCGCCAGCGTGGCGTGGGCTTCGGTGCTGATCGAACCCAGCGACATCGCGCCGGTGGCGAAGCGCTTGACGATCTCCTTGGCCGGTTCGACTTCGTCGATCGGAATCGCCTTGCTTGGGTCGATCCTGAATTCGAACAGGCCGCGCATGGTCAGGTGGCGCTTGCTCTGGTCGTTGATCAGCTGGGCGTATTCCTTGTACGTGCTGAAATTGTTGGCGCGGGTCGAGTGCTGCAATTTCGCGATCGCGTCCGGGGTCCACAAATGGTCTTCGCCGCGCACGCGGTAGGCGTATTCGCCGCCGACGTCCAGGCTGTTGGCCAGCACCGGATCCTTGCCGAAGGCCAGCGTGTGCAGGCGCAGCGCCTCCTCGGCCACTTCGAACAGGCCGATGCCCTCGACCGTCGACGAGGTGCCCTTGAAATACTTGTCGACCAGCGACTTGTTCAGGCCCACGGCTTCGAAGATCTGCGCGCCGCAATACGACATGTAGGTCGAGATGCCCATCTTCGACATCACCTTCATCAGGCCCTTGCCGATCGCCTTGGTGAAGTTAGTGCTTGCCTTGTCCGCGTCGATCGGGTGCGGCAGGTGGGCCGCCAGGTCGACCAGGGTCTCCAATGCCAGGTAGGGGTGGACGGCTTCGGCGCCGTAGCCGGCCAGCAGGGCGAAGTGGTGGGTCTCGCGCGCCGAGCCGGTTTCGACCACCAGGCCGGTCGAGGCGCGCAGGCCGCGCATCACCAGGTGCTGGTGGATCGCCGACGTCGCCAGCAGGGCCGGAATCGCGACCTGGTCGTTCGACACCGCGCGGTCCGACACGATCAGGATGTTGTGGCCGGATTTCACGGCGTCGACGGCTTCCGCGCACAGCGAGGCCAGACTCGCTTCGATGCCTTCCTTGCCCCAGGCGACCGGATAGCAGATGTTCAGCTCATACGACTTGAACTTGCCGCCGGTGTGCAGGCTGATCGAGCGCAGGCGCGCCATGTCCTCGAAGCCGAGGATGGGCTGCGAGACTTCCAGGCGCATCGGCGGATTGACGTTGTTGGTGTCGAGCAGGTTCGGCTTCGGGCCGATGAAGGACACCAGCGACATCACCATGCTTTCGCGGATCGGGTCGATCGGCGGGTTGGTCACCTGTGCGAACAGCTGCTTGAAGTAGGAATACAGGGGCTTGAGCTTGTTCGACATGACCGCCAGCGGCGAGTCGTTGCCCATCGAGCCGGTCGCTTCCTCGCCCAGCACCGCCATCGGCGACATCAGGAATTTCAGGTCTTCCTGGGTATAGCCGAAGGCCTGCTGGCGATCCAGCAGCGAAAGCGCCGCCTTCTCGCCCTGGGCCGCGCCGTGGCGCGCGCCGTCCTTCACGCGGATCTCGTTCAACTTGATCCGCACCGACTTGATCCAGGCCTTATACGGCTTGGCGTTCGAATAGGTGTCCTTCAATTCCTTGTCGTCGATGATGCGGCCGGCTTCGAGGTCGATCAGGAACATCTTCCCGGGCTGCAGGCGCCACTTCTTGACGATGCGCGATTCCGGAATCGGCAGCACGCCGGATTCGGACGCCATCACCACCAGGTCGTCGTCGGTGACGACGTAACGCGCCGGACGCAGGCCGTTGCGGTCGAGGGTGCCGCCGATGTGGCGGCCGTCGGTGAAGGCCATCGCGGCCGGGCCGTCCCACGGCTCCATCATCGCGGCGTGGTATTCGTAGAAGGCGCGGCGGTTCTCGTCCATGGTCGCATGGTTTTCCCAGGCTTCCGGGATCATCATCATCATCGCCTGGGCGATCGGATAGCCGGCCATCACCAGCAGTTCCAGCGCGTTGTCGAAGCAGGCGGTGTCGGACTGGCCTTCGTAAATCAGCGGGAACAGTTTATGCAGGTCGTCGCCCAGCACGGCCGACTTCATCATGCCTTCGCGCGCGCGGGTCCAGTTGAAGTTGCCCTTGACGGTGTTGATCTCGCCGTTGTGGGCGATCAGGCGGTACGGGTGGGACAGCGGCCATTCCGGGAAGGTGTTGGTCGAGAAGCGCTGGTGCACCAGGGCCAGCGCGGAGACGCAGCGCGGATCCTGCAGGTCCTTGTAGTAGACGCCGACCTGGTCGGCCAGCAGCAGGCCCTTGTAGACCACGGTGCGCGCCGACATCGACGGCACGAAGAACTCCTTGCCGTGCATGAGTTTCAGGGCCTGGATCGCGTGGCCCGAGGATTTGCGGATCACGTACAGCTTGCGCTCGAGCGCGTCGGTGACCATCACGTCCGGACCGCGGCCGATGAAGATCTGGCGGATCACCGGCTCCTTGGCGCGCACCGTCGGCGACATCGGCATGGCGTCGTCGACCGGCACGTTGCGCCAGCCCAGCACGACCTGGCCTTCGGCGCGCACGGCACGTTCGATCTCCTGTTCGCAGGCGATGCGCGAAGCGTGTTCCTTCGGCAGGAACACCATGCCGACGCCGTATTCGCCAGGCGGCGGCAGCTCGACGCCCTGCTTCGCCATCTCGTCGCGGTAGTACTGGTCGGGAATCTGGATCAGGATGCCGGCGCCGTCGCCCATCAGCGGGTCGGCGCCGACCGCACCGCGGTGGTCCAGGTTCTTCAGGATCATCAGGCCCTGTTCGATGATCGAATGACTCTTGTTGCCCTTGATGTGGGCGATGAAACCGACGCCGCAGGCATCGTGTTCATTGGCGGGATCGTACAAACCTTGGGCAATCATGAGGACTCCACGGCGTTTTTGAATAGGTCGAAGGCCGAGAATAGTGCAGAGCACAATAAACATCAATCACAACAATTAGGGTCGGAGTCGAATTAAATTTGTAATCTGATCCGTTCAGAATAAATGGGGACAGAGTGTTTATGAACCTGCCACCGGCTCAGCGGCTTGCGCAGGCCCTACGCTTATTCCGCGGCGTCTTCCCTTGCTTTGACCTTGAACGGGCGGCCACGCTTGGCGGGCAGAATCTGCCGTTTGGTCTTTTTTTCCAGCTCGACCTTGAAAGCATGGGATCCGACCGGCCGGCCTGTCGCCAGTGCCGTGCCGATCAGCTCCCCTTCGTCGCTGCCATAGCCCTGCTGCACCAGTTCGGTGTACGCGGCCTCGCGCTGGAACGGGGTGTTGCCGAGGCTCCAGTACAGCATGTGGTCGGTGACGACCGGATCCGGCCGCACCCCGGCGTGGTGGGCGTAGCTCGACCAGCGGTAATCCAGCGGCGCAGCGGCCAGGCCGGCCTGCACCGGCGCCAGCTCGATATAGCGGCTGCAAGCCAGCAGCCAGGGCGCGGCATCGACCAGCGAGGTCCTGAAGCGGCCCTGGAACAGGGTGCCCGAGCGGCCGTATCTGGCGTTGAACCAGGGGACGTAATGGCGTCCGGCCTTCTGCATCATCAGCGCCAGCCCCGCTTCGTCGGCCGGCGTGGCCAGCAGGATGGCGTGACTCGGCATCAGCACCCAGGCATGGATCGCCACTTTATATAGCCGCGCACATTCCTTCAGCCAGCCGAGAAAGCGTTCGCGGTCTTCGTCGTCGCGGAAGATGGTCTGGTTGTCGTTGCCGCGCTGGAGGATCAGGTGAGGCTGGTTGGGGAGGATCAGTCGGGGTTGGCGGGCCATGGCATTATCGGAATAAGACTCTGTCCCTGATTATAGGCGAGTGCACCGCAAATGTGCACCACCATGTCCCCAATTATGAAATTTTCTTGAAAATACCGTCGAAAGGTGGTTCCGGCCATATCAGGCGCCAGGTTTCGCGGCTCTGCAGGTGCAGATACCAGACCTCGGCCAGGACCACGCCGATGTCGCCGTCGTGGCAGTAAGGGACGGCAACCGGGATCTGCCTGGCCAGCCCGCCGCTGACCTGGCCCAGCAGCCAGCGTTCGAAGCTGCGGAACTCGACCAGGCTCGCGAATCCGTCGATTTCTTCCCAGGGACAGCAAAACCTCATGCCCACCTCGTCCGCCGATGCCACCGAGGCATCAATGTACCCGAAAAGCAGCCGCCCGCAGCGTCCAGCGTGCATGTTTGATGCTGCTCATGATGAAGGCCGGCGGAATTCCACACACTAGCACTTGCCGCATGGAAATGTTTACGCGAGCTGAGCCAACATTTAACAATAAAGAGGACGATATGAGCTGGAAAACAATGGATCGACGTTCTTTCGCCGCCACGACCCTGGGTTTGCTGGTCGGCCAGGCCACGGCGGTGAAGGCTGCGGGCATGAGCCTCGTGAGCGCGCCGGCGGGCAAGCCGAAGACCTTCGTACTGGTGCACGGCGCCTGGTATGGCGGCTGGTGCTGGGAAAAGGTCGCGCAGGATTTGCGCGCCCAGGGCCATATCGTCACGGCCCCGACCTGCCCCGGACTCGGCGAACAGGCCCACCTTCTGTCGAAGGACATTTCGCTGACGACTTTTATTACGAGCATCACGAACCACATCGTCTACCAGAACCTGAGCGACGTGATCCTGGTGGGCAGCGGCTTCGGCGGCGTGGTGATCAGCGGCGTCGCCGACCGCATTCCCTTGCAGCTCAAGAACCTGGTGTACGTCGACGCGATGGTGCTGGAAAGCGGCATGTCGGTGTTCGAGGGCCAGCCGGCCGCCGTCACCAGAAAGCGCCTGGAACAGGTGGCGGCGCAAGGGAAAGGCCTGGCCATCCCGGTGCCGCCGGTCAACGGCGATTCCTACCGCGGCGTCGACCGCAAGACCCTGGCCTGGCTGGCGCCGCGCCTGTCGCCGCAGCCGGTCGGCACCTACCAGGAAAAGCTGGTGCTGAACAACAAGCTGGGCAATGGCGTGCCGCGCACCTACATCGACTGCACCGCCTCGCCTTTCGAGCCGCTGGTCGAGGTCAAGAAGAGCCTCAGGCGCCAGGGCGGCTGGAACTGGGTCGAACTGGCGACCCACCACGACCCGATGATCACCGAGCCGCGCATGCTCAGCGACTTCCTGGCCGAGGTCTGAACCGCGGCCGGCCGTCGTTCAGGCCAGCGTGAAGCCGGCCGACAGGCTGTAGCCTTCGCCGTAGGCGCTGCGCAGCGGCAGATCCTGGCCGAGTCCGGTGCGCGCCTTCTTGCGCAGGCGGTAGACCAGCATGTCGACGCGGCGGCTGGCATCCGGATCGTCGCCGCCCATGCCGGCCACGATCACCTGGCGCGGCACCGGCCGGGTGTTGATGGTCAGCAGGTGCAGGAAGTTGCATTCCTTTTCCGTCAAGTCGATGATCTTCCCCATCAGTTCGAGCTGGCGCGCGGACACCCGCAGCGTCCACTTGCTGGGCGCCGGCGCCGGCTCTTGCGGGCGCACCCGGCGGTCCAGGGCCTCGATGTGGGCGGCCAGCTCGGGGAACTTGATCGGCTTGGTCAGGTAGTGGTCCGCGCCCAGGCGCAGGCCGAGGATGCGGTTGTCGAACGCCACCCGCCCGGTCAGCACCAGCAGGCCGATTTCGGGATACAGCTGGCGCATCCGCGGGATCACGTTGAATCCGTCTTCGTCGGGCAAGCCGAGATCGAGCACCACCACTGCGGCGGGCGTGCGTGTCAACGCCGCCCACATGTCGCCGGCCGTGGTCGCGATCGTGACCTCGTGGCCGAGTTCCTTGAGGAAGTCGGCCATGTCGCCGGCATATTCGCCATTGTCTTCAACAATCAGTATTTGCGTCATGGGTTGGCCATGTTTCTATTCTCGTTTTCCCGGTCTCTCTGCTCGGGTCGGCTACCCCGGTAGGCCGCCCCGATTATCACTGCTGGTTTCTCCGGAAGCAAGACCTTTCCCAGCTACATCCTTTTCCGGCAGCCACAGCCGGAATTCGGCGCCGCCTTCCGGGGCCGCCGCGTGTTCCAGCGTGCCGCCATGGACTTCGACCACGGAGCGCGCCATGTACAGGCCGATGCCGCTGCCCGGCAGCCCCTCGGCATTGCTGCCGCGGTAACCGCGGTCGAAGATGCGCGGCAGGTCCGCCTGCGGCACGCCGGCGCCGCTGTCGCGCAGCGCCAGCTCGACACCCTTGCCCTTGCGCCGCCCCAGCACCACCAGGGCGCTGCCTTCCGGCGTATAGCGCACGGCGTTCTCGAGCAAAATTTTCAAGGCCAGCCGCAGCCCGGCCGGATCGCCGCGCAACTGTCCCGGCAATTCGTCCGCCTGCAGGCTGACCGGACGGCCGGCCACGCGGGCCTGCGCCACCAGTTCTTCCAGCAGCAGGCGCGGCGCCGCCATGTTCGGCTGGCGCTGGCGCCCCAGTTCCGCCATCCGCTCCGGCGACAAATAGTCGTCCAGCATGGCGATCAGGCGGTCGGCCGCGTTCGCGATCTTGCGGTAGCGCTGGCGCGTCGGCTCGTCGGCATTCACCCCCGCCGTCGCCTCCAGGCGCTGGATCGCGCCGTCGATGGTCGACAGCGGGGTGCGGAACTCGTGGTTCAGCATGCTGGCGAAACGCTTCTGCTGCTTCTCCTGTTCGCGCCGCGCCGACAGGTCGCGCACGATCCCGGCCAAAGCCTGGGCCCGGCCCGCTTCGTCCAGCAGCAGGGTCGAGATCACCTCCACCGGCACCTCGCGCCCGCCTGGCGTACGCAAATCGAACTCGCGCACCACACGCAGGCGCGAACCGTCGCCCGCCGCGAAACGGCGCAGCCGTTCCTGCAGCCCGGCGAGCAGCGGCGCCAGCGGTCCCTTGCCGTTTGTTGACAGATATTCATGAACATCATGAACGCCATAACCCAGCATATCGTTGACATGTGGACTCATGTACACCGGCAGGCCGCTGGCGCAGTCGATGATGAAAACGAGGTCACCGCCCAGTTCGGCGATGGTGCGAAAGGCGTCGGCCGTGGCCAGCGTGGACATGGGCTGCGCGTCGCCAGGAGGGAAAACGGAAGCGCTGCGGGCCATGGAAACCTTTACGGAAAGTGGTTGCAGTCAGGAAGTATAGTGCGCAGTGAATTGATTTGTATAGAAGGGAGCGTCTAACTCGTTGCTTTGACCACGCAATACGCATAATTCGCCAACTTCCGTAAAGACGAAGGCAACATGCTGGAAACATGGCGTTACATAGAAAACGTCGTCCCCGCGCAGGCGGGGCCTGCGCGGGACGACGTCACTTCTGTTCAGTCTTCCAGCGGCGCAAAAATCGCCTGCAGGTCTTCCTGGGTCAGCGCCATCTTCTGCGATTCGCCTTCGGCCAGGATCGACTGCGCCAGTTCCGACTTCTTCTGCTGCAGCAGCTGGATCTTTTCTTCCAGCGTGCCCTTCGCGATCAGCTTGTAGACGAACACCGGCTTGTCCTGGCCGATGCGCCAGGCGCGGTCGGTGGCCTGGTTTTCGGCGGCCGGGTTCCACCACGGATCGTAGTGGATCACGGTATCGGCCGCGGTCAGGTTCAGGCCGACGCCGCCG
Source organism: uncultured Massilia sp. (assembly GCA_913778765.1). Taxonomy (GTDB): domain Bacteria; phylum Pseudomonadota; class Gammaproteobacteria; order Burkholderiales; family Burkholderiaceae_D; genus Telluria. The sequence continues at coordinate 72,786 of CAJYXO010000019.1, forward strand.
GCCTTCAGGCTGATCAGGAAGATCGGCACCGCGCCCTGCTGGAAAGCGGCGACCTGGGCCGAGCGATCCCGGGTTTCGCCGGTGAGCAGCGCATACGGAATCTTGCGCGCGTCCAGTTCTTCCTCGATCAGGCCCAGCATGCTGGTGAACTGCGAGAACACGAGGATCTTGCGGCCCTCGCCCAGCAGGTCGTCGATCATCTGCATCAGGTCGGTCAGCTTGGCGGAGACGGCCGCCGTGTTCTTGCGCGACGGCATGGCTTTCACCAGGCGCGGATCGCAGCAGACCTGGCGCAGTTTCAGCAGCGCTTCCAGGATCACGATCTGGCTGCGCGCCACGCCCTTGCGGTCGATCTCCTCGCGCACCTTCTTGTCCATCGCCAGGCGCACGGTCTCGTAGAGGTCGCGCTGCGCACCGGTGAGCTCGATGCGGCGGATCATTTCCGTCTTTTGCGGCAGCTCTTTCGCCACGTGGTCCTTGGTGCGGCGCAGCAGGAAAGGCCGGATGCGGCGGTTCAGCAGGGTGCGGCGGACCGGGTCGTCCTGGCGCTCGATCGGATGGCGGAACTGGCTGTTGAAGGTTTTCTCATCCCCCAGCAGGCCCGGCAGCAGGAAGTGAAACTGCGACCACAGCTCGCCCAGGTGATTTTCCAGCGGCGTGCCCGACAGACACAGGCGATGGCGCGCGTTCAGCGAGCCGGCCGTCTGCGCCGCCTTCGAGCGGGTGTTCTTGATGTAGTGCGATTCGTCCAGGATCACCAGGTGATACTGGTGCTCGCGCAGCTTTTCCTCGTCGCGCGGCAGCAATGCATAGGTGGTCAGGACGATGTCGGCGCTGTCGATCTGGTCGAACAGTTCCATGCGCTCCTTGCCCTGCAGCAGCAGCACCTTCAGGCTGGGGGCGAAGCGCGCGGCTTCTTCCATCCAGTTCATCATGAGGCTGGTCGGCGCGATCACCAGCGCCGGGCTGGTCAGGCGTCCCGCTTCCTTTTCGGTCAGGATGTGGGCGATGGTCTGCACGGTTTTACCGAGACCCATGTCGTCGGCCAGGATGCCGCCCAGGTCGTATTCGCGCAGGAATTGCATCCAGGCCAGGCCGTCGAGCTGGTAGTCGCGCAGGGTGGCCTGCAGGCCTTTCGGCGCGTCGACCTTCTTCACCTTGCCGAACTGGCTCAGCTTGCGGCCGGTTTCGCGCAGGCGTTCGCCGCCGGTCCAGGTAAACTCGGCGCCGCGCGCCAGCTCTTCGAGGCGCGCCGCATCGAGCGTCGACAGGCGGACCTTGGCCTTGATCTTGTCGTTGAAATACAACTCGCCCAGGGTCGACAGGATCGGCTTCACGCGGCCCCAGGGCAGCGCAACGCGCACGCCGTCGGGCAGGGTCGCCAGCATCTGGTCGGCTTCCGCATGGACGGCCAGCACTTCCGGATTGAAATCCAGCGGAGCGTTGCGGATCAGCTGGACCAGCACCGGCAGCAGCGGCACGCGCTTGCTGTTGACCGCGATGCCCAGCTCCAGCTCGAACCAGGCGTTGCCGGCTTCCGGCGGTTCGTCGATGTCGGCATACCAGTCCTCGACCGGCACCACGTCGTAGCGGTACTTGGCCGACTTCTGCACTTGCCAGCCGAGATCGGTCAGGGATTCCAGGTCGTTGCCGGCAAAGCGCAGCCACTGCGCCTGGCCGTCCAGCAGCAGCGCGCCGGAGAGCGAGCTCAGCGGCGTGGTGGCCGGCTTGCGGAAGCCCATTTTATTCAGGATGTCGAGCGCCTTCGCTTCGGCCGCTTCGTCGCGCTGGATGACCTCGGTGACGTCGCCGATCTGGCGCACCACGCGCTGGGCCGGGTCGAACGATATGCGTTGACCGTCATAGTCGAAGGCCAGGACGGCGAAGTCCTGCCAGCGCTGGCCATTGCCTTCAGCCACCGGAATCGCGTCCAGCAACAGGTGCGGCACCGGCTTGACGTCGTCGCGCAGGCGCTGCGTCAGCGGCTGCGGCAGCGGCATCAGCTGCTGCAGGCCGTGCGCCAGCAGCAGCTGCGACACGCGCTTCTTGTCGTTGCCGCCCAGCGGCGGCGCCTGGGCCACCAAGGCCTGCAGGTCGGCCAGCGAGATGTCGATGCCGCCACGGTTCAGCTCGAGAGGACCGCAGGACAGGTTGTCGATGTACCACGGCGGATCGGTCGGCAGCATGTAGTCGACCAGGTCGGCGCCGGCGTGGGTCGCGCCCTTGGGCGGTTCCACCGACCAGCCGAGCTTGGCCACGCGGCCTTCGTCGCGCCAGGCCAGGCTGGCCTTGCGCACCGGACCGGCCTGCAGCGGATACAGCAGGCCATTGCTCATGTCCGCCCACGAGTTCGCCCACAGCAGCTTGCCCTGTGCCAACAGTTGTTGCAGCAGGATGGCGCCGACCTTGCCTTTCGGTTCGGTGGCGCTGGTGCTCTGGTTCGACCCGCTGCGCATGGCAATGAAGAAGCGCACCAGGTCTTCATCGTCGCCTTCCAGGTAAGCGGGCGGCGCCGACAGCAACGAAAACACTTCGCCCACCGGGCTGGCCGAGGCCACGTCGCCGTTCGGGCGCAGGCGCGCCTTGCACAGGCAGACTGCGACGTGGCGGCCACCGCTGGTCGGGGCCATGACATAAACAAATTTGTACTGGACCGCTTTGGGGTCGGTGACTTCGACGGTCAGCTTGGGTTGGGGATGTGCTGCCGCTTCGACCCTTTGCAGCCAGCTCAACACCGGGGCAGGCAGGGCCGGAGCGCGTGCGGGTGCTCGGGCGGGAGGTGCCTCGCTGGTGTCGTCGCGATGAAGATCAACTGTGTGCATGGGTCTCACGAGTCTGTATGAAAAAAAACAACAACCGATATTATCCGTCATGCGATCCGTTCTGTTTTGTTCGGAATCGCACCTAGCCAAGAAATCTTTACGGGCCGAAAGAAAGCAAAAGAGGTAAAAGTTACACGCTTCCGCGCGTTTGCACCACCCCCGCACGAACGAGCGCGGCCAATATCGTGGTGGACAACATCCGCTTCCGTTCGGTTCCGGGGATTCGGGCGGCTTGTCAAGACTGGCGCATCCGGCGCGTTTGCGTATCATTGCCCGTCTGACTCACTGACTTCCGCACCATGCTGCCTTCGATCGAACAACGCCTCGCTTCAGAACTGTCCGCCAAACCGGCCCAGGTGGCCGCCGCCGTCGCGCTTCTCGACGAAGGCGCGACCGTCCCCTTCATCGCCCGCTACCGCAAGGAAGCGACCGGCGGCCTGGACGACACCCAGCTGCGCCTGCTGGAAGAACGCCTGCGCTATCTGCGTGAACTGGAAGAACGCCGCGCCGCGGTGATCGCCTCGATCACCGAGCAGAACAAGATGACGCCGGAACTGTTGCAGGCCATCTCGCTGGCGGAAGACAAGACGCGCCTGGAAGACCTCTACCTGCCGTATAAACAGAAGCGCCGCACCAAGGCCCAGATCGCGATCGAGGCCGGCCTCGTCCCGCTGGCGGATGGCCTGCTGGCCGATCCGTCGCAGAATCCGGAAGACGTCGCCGCGCAATACCTGCGCGACGCCTTTACCAATGCCGACGGCGTCGACAACCCCGGCGTGCCGGACACCAAGGCGGCGCTGGACGGCGCGCGCCAGATCCTGATGGAGCGCTTTGCCGAAGATGCCGCCCTGCTGCAGTCGCTGCGCGAGTACGTGCAGGAACACGGCGTGGTGGCGTCCAGGGTGGTCGAGGGCAAGCAGGAAGAAGGCGAAAAATTCGCCGACTATTTCGATTACTCGGAGACCTTGTCCACGGTGCCCTCGCACCGCGCACTGGCGCTGATGCGCGGCCGCCGCGAAGGCATCCTCGACGTCACCCTGCGCCTCGACACCGAAGAAGAAAAGCCGAAGTGGGACGCCCCGCACAATCCCTGCGAAAGCCGGATCGCGGCGCGCTTCGGCATCAAGGGCGCGGGACGTCCGGCCGACAAATGGCTGCTCGACACCGCGCGCTGGACCTGGCGCGTGAAGAGCTTCATGTACATCGAGACCGAACTGATGGGCCTGCTGCGCGAAAAGGCGGAGACGGACGCCATCCACGTGTTCGCGCGCAACCTCAAGGATCTGCTGCTGGCCGCGCCGGCCGGCCCGCGCGCCACCATGGGCCTGGACCCGGGTCTGCGCACCGGCGTCAAGGTGGCCGTGGTCGACACCACCGGCAAGGTGGTCGATACCGCCACCATCTATCCGCACGCGCCGCGCAATGACTGGGACGGCGCGCTGCACGTGCTGGCGAAGCTGGCCGCGAAGCACAATGTGTCGCTGATTTCGATCGGCAACGGCACCGCCTCGCGCGAGACCGATAAGCTGGCCCAGGACCTGATCAAGCAGCAGCCGGAACTGAAGCTGACCAAGATCGTCGTCTCGGAAGCGGGTGCGTCCGTGTATTCGGCCTCGGAATTCGCCTCGCGCGAATTGCCGGAGCTGGACGTGTCGCTGCGCGGCGCCGTGTCGATCGCGCGCCGCCTGCAGGATCCGCTGGCGGAGCTCGTGAAAATCGACCCGAAATCGATCGGCGTCGGCCAGTACCAGCACGACGTCTCGCAGACCCAGCTGGCGCGCCAGCTCGACGCCGTGGTCGAGGATTGCGTGAATGCCGTCGGCGTGGACGTCAACACGGCCTCGGCGCCGCTGCTGGCGCGGGTGTCGGGCTTATCAAGCAGCGTGGCCCAGAGCATCGTCAGCTACCGCGACATGAAGGGCGCCTTCGCCTCGCGCGCGGCGCTGAAGCAGGTGCCGCGCCTGGGCGACAAAACCTTCGAGCAGGCGGCCGGCTTCCTGCGCGTCATGAACGGCGACAATCCGCTGGACGCCTCGGCGGTGCACCCGGAGTCGTATCCGGTGGTGGAAAAAATCCTGCTTGATATCAAGCGCGACATCAAGAGCGTGATCGGCGACGGTTCGCTGGTGAAAACCCTGAACCCGGCCAAGTATGCCGACGAAAAATTCGGCGTGCCGACCGTCAGCGACATCCTGAAGGAACTGGAAAAGCCGGGCCGCGACCCGCGTCCGGAGTTCACCACCGCCACCTTCAAAGAAGGCGTGGAAGAGATCTCGGACCTGCGCCCGGACATGATCCTGGAAGGCGTGGTGACCAACGTCGCCGCCTTCGGGGCTTTCGTCGACATCGGCGTGCACCAGGATGGCCTGGTGCACATCTCGGCGCTGTCGAATACCTTCGTCAAGGATCCGCACACGGTGGTCAAGGCCGGCCAGGTGGTCAAAGTGAAAGTGCTGGAAGTCGACGTCAAGCGCAAGCGCATTGCCCTGACCATGCGCCTGTCCGACGCGGCGCCGCAAGCCGGTTCGCAGCCGCAGCAGCGCAGCGACCGCAACGACCGCCAGCGCATGGGGCAGCATCAACGCGACAACCAGCGCCAGGAACGCGCGGCGCCGTCGGCGGGTGGCGCGATGGCGGCGGCGTTTGCCAAGCTGAAGAAGTAAGCCGGCTGTGTCGATCGTCGCGCCCGCCGATCCGGACAGTCCCGAAGCACGGGTACTGCTCGGCGAACTGGGCGCGGCGCTGGCGGCGCTCACCGGCAGCGACGGCACGGCATCCTTCGAAGCCGCCGACGTGCGCGGCGAGCGGGCCTGTTTTCTGCTGGTCCGCTCGGCGGATGGGCTGGCGGTGGGCTGCGGCGCGTTGCGGCCGCTTTCCGATGGCGTGGCCGAGCTGAAGCGGATGTATGCGCGGCCGGGCAGCGGCGCCGGGCGCCATCTATTGGACGCGCTGGAGCGGCAGGCGCGTGCCTTCGGCTACGCCGAAGTCTGGCTGGAGACGCGCAGGGTGAATGCGCGGGCCGTGGCGTTTTACGCGAAGCATGGCTATTACACGATTCCCAACTATGGGAAATATATTGGCCGGGCCGATGCTGTTTGCCTCGGCAAAGCCTTGAGCCCCGGTTAAGGCGGTCCCGACCTGGCCGGCGCGTTGGCGGGGACCCCAGCTCGTGGCGGGCTGCCGGCTTTTTTGCACCTGTTCACGCAAACTTGGGCCCCCGCCGTCGCGGGGGTGACCCGGCGATCAACCCGCCAGGTGATTTTCTTATAAAATGCCGCCATCCCACCAAATTTCCCCGCGAAGGCAGAACCAAATGAGCGACGTACAAAACTGGATCAAAGACACCGTGACCAAGACCCCGGTCGTGCTGTTCATGAAGGGCACCGCCCAGTTCCCGCAATGCGGCTTTTCCGGCCGCGCCATCCAGATCCTGAAAGCTTGCGGCGTCGATAACATCGCCACCGTCAACGTGCTGGAAGATGCGGAAGTCCGCCAGGGCATCAAGGAATTCTCGAACTGGCCGACCATCCCGCAGCTGTATGTGAACGGCGAATTCGTCGGCGGCTCGGACATCATGACGGAAATGTACGAATCCGGCGAACTGCAGGCCCTGATCAACAAGCAGCAGAATGGCTGATCCCAGGCCGCGTCGCATCGTCGTCGCCATCACCGGCGCGACCGGCGCGGTCTACGGCGTGCGGCTGCTCGAGCGGCTGCGCGCGATCCCCGGCGTCGAGACCCACCTGGTCATTTCCGACGCCGCTTCCCTCACCCTGCACCAGGAAGTCGGCCTGCAAAGGCGCGACGTGGAAGCGCTCGCCCATGTGGTGCACAAGAACCGCGAAATCGGCGCCTCGATCGCCAGCGGTTCGTTCCAGACCGACGGCATGGTCGTCGCGCCCTGCTCGATGAAGACGCTGGCGGCGGTGGCGCATGGAATATCGGACAACCTGATCGCGCGCGCGGCCGACGTGATCCTGAAGGAACGCCGGAAACTGGTGCTGATGGTGCGCGAAACGCCGTTCAACCTGGCGCACCTGCGCAATATGACGGCCGTCACCGAGATGGGCGGCATCGTGTTCCCGCCGCTGCCGAGCTTTTACAACAAGCCGGGCAGCATAGCCGAGATGGTCGACCACACGGTGGCCCGCGTCATCGACCTGCTGGGGATCGACAACGATCTGGCGCCGCGCTGGACGGGGATGAAAGAGGGATCGGCTTAAGGCTGCTTCCCGTACCTCTCCTGCTCTGCTTTCCTTTCTTCTCTTGCGTCTTCGATTTTCCTGCGTTGCTCGTTCCGCTTGCGCATGATTTCTGCGTGTTGCGCCGCGGTCATCGGCGGCGCGGTCATGAGGTCTTTCAACTGCGCGGTACTGCTGTAGTTATTAATCATGAGGGCACTGCATCCTTATATGACTGATAACGGTGGGGGCCACATACGAACAGATTATGCGCGAGACTCGGCAGTTTGTGCCGTCCGTTTGAATAAAAATTGCAGTGAGGAATAAATGTACAACGGCCCGGTTCGCGGAGAGATCCGCAAACCGGGCCGTTGTCACTTAGATAGGCAGGACTTACTTCGGCTGGTGATTCATGCGCACCAGCATGCGGATGAATTCGCGTGCCAGCTGCTTGTGGTGCTCGTCCAGGCGCTGCAGGTCGGCGATCAGCTTGACGTCGGCCGATTCGAAACGGGCCGAGGCGTCGACGGTTTCGCCGTTGGCCGGTGCGTTTTCCGAACCGCCGAAGCGCAGCCAGTCGGCCGGCACGCCCAGCCACTGGGCGATCATGCGCAGCTTTTCCTGGGTCGGGATGGCTTCGCCGACCAGCCACTTGCGCGCGGCGTGGACCGTGATCGGACGGCCTTCGAAGCGAATGTTAAATTCGCGCGCCAGCCGCGTCGGGCTGTCCGGCGAATAGTGGGCGTTCTTCAGGGCCTGTTGCAGGCGCTCGCTGAAGCTCTCGCGCTCGTTGGTCGAATTCATCGGTGGTACTAGTGGTTCATGCAGGGCTGTCATGGTTTCTCCATGGTTCAGACCTTATGTAAATCTAAAGAGTCTGAAAGTAACAAACATGTGAGTATTGACCGATTCTCACAATGCTGTCCAGCAATTCTGGTGCTTTTCACCAAGAGAATAGGTAAGTGTGAAAAATATCCTACAGGAAAAAGAAAACGTTTGCTTGTCCGATTTCGGGCGTGCAAACGAAACAGGCGGCCTCAGCAGCCGCCTGTCGGGAAAAATGTGGATGAGATAGGGCCGGAATCAGGCCAGTTCGAAGCGGATGACGCCATCGTCGCCGGTTACACGGCGCAGGATACCGTCGTACCAGAGCTTGTGCAGGTGGGCCAGGGCCTCGCCGACGGCAAAACTGAACTGGTGAGCGTCGAGCTGTCGCCGGAACATCAATGGAACAATGTCAACTGCGGAGCGCGGCAGGCTGCAGGCGGCCCGTACCTCGTCCAGGCGCGCAGCGTGGTGTTCACGCAACTGCCGGATGCGCGTGTGCAGGCCGCGGAAGGGCTTGCCGTGCGAAGGCAGCACCAGGGTGTCGTCCGGCAGACCCGCAAATTTGTCCAGCGAGCCCAGATATTGCGCGAGCGGATCGCCTTCCGGCTCGACCGCGAACACGGACACGTTGGTGGAGATGCGCGGCAGCACCATGTCGCCGGAGATCAGCAGGCGCCCCTCTTCCGCATACAGCGACACGTGTTCCGGCGAGTGGCCGAAACCGGTGATCACGCGCCATTCGCGGTTGCCGATGCGGACGCGCTGGCCGTCCTGCAGCCGGGTATAGGCCGCGGGCACGGCCGGCACCAGCGAGGGGTAGTAATTGCGGCGGCCCTGCATCTGCTCGAGCATGGCGGGGTCGACCAGGCCATGGCGCTGGAAATGGGGAATCGCCGAGGGCCCGTCCACGCCCGGCAGCGCGGCCGCCATCATGCGCGCAAAGCCGAACTCGGCGGCGCTGGTCCAGAACGGCGCCTCGAAGCGCTCGCACAGCCAGCCGGACAGGCCGACGTGGTCGGGATGGCAGTGGGTGGCGAACACGCGCAGCAGCGGCTGTCCGTCCAGTGCAGTGCTGAAGATCTGCTCCCAGGCGGCACGGGTGGCATCGGTGCCGGCGCCGCAGTCGATTAGCGCCTGCCCCCGTTTGCCGTCATGTTCGTCGTCCAGCAGCCACAGGTTGATGTGGTCGAGCGCGAAGGGCAGCGGCATGCGCAGCCAGCGCATGCCGGAAGCAATGTCGTGCACTGTGCCGGGCGTCGGGACGGTGTCGCCGAAAGGATAGCTGAGCTGGGCTTCGAGAGGGTTCATGCCGGGAATCTTTCGTGTTGGGCGGGTGCGGGCGCGCTACAATGCATGCAACATTGACGTTGACGTAAACGGAAATGTGGATGCAGACTGCGATTCTATGTGATTTTTGACCCTGCCGAATGATATGGCCACCACCTACACCATCGCCGAACTGGCGCGCGAATTCGACATCACCGCCCGCGCCATCCGCTTCTATGAAGACCAGGGCCTGCTGAGCCCGATGCGCGAGGGCCAGGGCGGCCGTAACCGCGTCTACACCCCGCGCGACCGTACGCGCCTGAAACTGACCCTGCGCGGCAAACGCCTGGGCCTGACTCTGTCGGAGATCAAAAGCATCATTGACATGTACGAGTCGCCGAAGGATACGGTGGCGCAGATCAACCGCTTCCTCGGCGTCCTCTCCCACCAGCGCGATACGCTCGAGCAGCAGCGGGCCGACATCGAGATGTCGCTGGCCGAGATTGCGGTGCATGAGGACGAGTGCCGGCGGCTGCTGGAAGAGGCCGGTGCAGATGGCGTGGTGCAGCCGCAGGAGCGGAGTGTGGCGTGAGCGAGTGCTTGCTAACGACCTTTGATTTGCAGCCCGCCGCCTTCGAACGTCCTTCCCGCGCAGGCGGGAATCCATGCTGCGCTTCCGATATGGCGAACGTTCGCTTGATGCACATTCAGCATGGATCCCCGCTTTCGCGAGGATGACGGTTTTACGGCGCAGGCCAAAACGTCTTTCACTTGACGTTTACGTTAACGTCACTCCGCGCTATCATCCGGTTTAGCCATCCAGCCACCCATCACGACATACGAGACACGAGAGGACGACATGCTGCATCTCCCAGGCCTGACCTTTGACCACGGCGAAGACATCGCCGCGCTGCGCGAAGCAGTGCAACAGTTCGCGGCGAGCGAGATCGCCCCGCGCGCGGCCGAGATCGACCGCACCGACCAGTTCCCGATGGACCTGTGGAAGAAGATGGGCGAGCTGGGCCTGCTGGGCATCACCGTCGGCGAGGAATACGGCGGCGCCAACATGGGCTACCTGGCCCACATCGTCGCGATGGAAGAGATTTCGCGCGCCTCGGCCTCGGTCGGCCTGTCGTATGGCGCCCACTCGAATCTGTGCGTGAACCAGATCAAGCGCAACGGCACTGAAGAACAGAAACAGAAATACCTGCCCAAGCTGATCTCGGGCGAGCACGTCGGCGCGCTGGCCATGTCCGAGCCGAATGCCGGCTCCGATGTCGTCAGCATGAAGCTGCGCGCCGAGCTGAAGGGCGACCGCTACGTCCTGAACGGCACCAAGATGTGGATCACCAACGGTCCGGATGCCGACACCCTGGTCGTCTACGCCAAGACCGACATCGATGCCGGCCCGCGCGGCATGACCGCCTTCCTGATCGAAAAAGGTTTCAAAGGTTTCTCGATCGCGCAGAAGCTGGACAAGCTGGGCATGCGCGGCTCGCACACTGGCGAACTGGTGTTCCAGGATTGCGAAGTGCCGGTCGAGAACGTGCTGGGCGGCGTGGGCAAGGGCGTCAACGTGCTGATGTCGGGCCTGGACTTCGAGCGCACCGTGCTGTCCGGCGGCCCGCTGGGCATCATGTCGGCCTGCATGGACGTGGTCGTCCCCTACATCCACGAGCGCAAGCAGTTCGGCCAGGCGATCGGCGAGTTCCAGCTCATGCAGGGCAAGATCGCCGACATGTATTCGACCATGATGGCCTGCCGCGCCTATGTGTACGCGGTCGGCCAGGCCTGCGACCGCGCCGACAACGCCGCGGCCGTGCGCGCCCTGCGCAAGGACGCCGCCGGCGCCATCCTGTACAGCGCCGAAAAGGCCACCTGGATGGCAGGCGAAGCGATCCAGACCCTGGGCGGCAATGGCTATATCAACGAGTATCCGGTCGGCCGCCTGTGGCGCGATGCGAAGCTCTACGAAATCGGCGCGGGCACCAGCGAAATCCGCCGCATGCTGATCGGCCGCGAGCTGTTCGGCGAAACCGCTTAAGGCAAGGCTTCAACGCAGAGAGCGGAGAGGAGACGCGGGCTGGGAATAGAGCCATTCGAATGGCCATCTTCAGCCCGCACCAGGTAACCGTCATGCCGGGCTCTGCCCGACCTGACTTCCCGCGCAGGCGGGAACGACGATTCAGGCGCCACGGCCATAGTAGAACTACCAGGTCCCTGCCGGCAGCAAAACACCCGCATTACAATAGCTTTCTCCCCTTCCACTGCGTTCGAGACCACCGATGACCCAGGCAAGTTTCCCCAAACTGCTCTCGTCGCAGATCGCCTTCGACATCGCGCGCAGCATCCTGGACGGGTTCGATCGCCACTACTCGCTGTTCCGCCAGGCCAGCCAGGCCGCCAGGACGCATTTCGAGAACGCCGACTGGGCCGCGGCCCAGCGCGCCGCGCGCGAGCGCATCGATTTCTACGACAGGCGCGTGCAGGAATGCGTGCACAGCCTGGAAGAACAGTACGCGTCCGCCGACCTGAACGACGCCACCTGGCGCGAAACCAAGCTCCATTACATCGGCCTGCTGACGGACCACAAGCGCCCGGAACTGGCCGAGAGCTTCTTCAATTCCGTCAGCTGCCACATCCTGCACCGCAGCTACTACCGCAACGAATTCATCTTCGTGCGCCCGGCCGTCTCGACCGAATACATCGAGACCGACGAGCCGCAGCCGACCTACCGCGTCTACTACCCGGCCGCCGACGGCCTGCGGTTCGCGCTGCGCCGCATCGTCACCAACTTCCAGCTGGCCCGGCCCTTCGCCGACCTCGATCGCGACGTCGCCCTGGTCGAGCGGCGCATGGTTGAAAAATTCGACCTGGACCGCGCGGAGCCGAACCAGCAGCTGCATGTGCTGTCGAGCCTGTTCTTCCGTAACAAGGGCGCCTACCTCGTCGGCCGCGTCATCAACGGCGCCCGCGAATATCCGTTCGTGGTGCCGGTGCTGCACGACCGCGAGGGACGGCTGACGCTCGACACCGTGCTCACCGAGCCGGAGCAGGTGCTGATCCTGTTCTCGTTCACGCGCGCCTACTTCATGGTCGACATGGAAGTCCCCTCGGCCTATGTGCAGTTCCTGCGCAGCCTGATGCCGAAGAAACCGAGGAGCGAGCTGTACACCGTGCTCGGCCTGCAAAAGCAGGGCAAGACCCTGTTCTACCGCGACTTCCTGCAGCACCTGAAGCACAGCTCGGACGCATTCCGTATCGCCCCCGGCATTCCCGGCCTGGTGATGCTGGTGTTCGAGCTGCCGTCCTTCCCCTATGTGTTCAAGGTCATCAAGGATTTCTACCCGCCGCCGAAAGAGACCACGCGCGCCCAGATCAAGCAGAAGTACCTGCTGGTGAAGCACCACGACCGCGTGGGCCGCATGGCCGACACGCTGGAATACTCGGACGTCGCCTTCCCGCTGGCGCGCTTCCCGGACGCGCTGCTCGAACAGCTGCGCCGCGACGCGCCCTCGCTGGTCGACGTCGAAGGCGACCGCGTCGTCATCCAGCATGTGTACATCGAGCGCCGCATGGTGCCGCTGAATCTGTGGCTCGGCGACGCCGAGCGCGCCGACGATGGCGCCCTGCTCGCGCACGGCGTGCGCGAATACGGCAACGCGATCCGCGACCTGGTCGCCGCGAATATCTTCCCCGGCGATATGCTGTACAAGAATTTCGGCGTCACCCGCCACGGCCGCGTCGTGTTCTACGACTACGACGAAATCGAGTACCTCACCGACTGCGTGTTCCGCGACATCCCGCAAGCGCGCAACGAAGAGGACGAGATGGCGGCCGAGCCGTGGTACCCGGTCGGCCGGCACGATGTCTTTCCCGAGCAGTTCGAACGCTTCCTGCTCGGGAACCCGAAGATCCGCGCGATCTTCATGCAGCACCATGCCGAACTGCTCACGCGCGCGTGGTGGCAGTCGCACAAGGAACGCATCCAGGCGAACGTCGTCGAGGACGTGTTCCCCTATCCGCAGCAGATCCGTTTTCACCCACCTTTGGAGACCTTACAATGAATGATCCAGTCGTTATCGTCGGCGCAGCCCGCACCCCGATGGGCGCCTTCCAGGGCGACTTCTCCTCGAAGACCGCAAGCGACCTGGGCGCCGTGGCCATCAAGGCCGCCGTCGAACGCGCCGGTGTCGACCCGCAAAAGGTCGAACACGTCTACTTCGGCAACTGCCTGATGGCCGGCCAGGGCCAGGCCCCGGCGCGCCAGGCGCTGATCAAGGCCGGCCTGCCGCTGTCCACCGGCGCCGTGACCCTCTCGAAGATGTGCGGCTCGGCGATGCAGGCCGCGATCTTCGGCTACGACGCCCTGAAGGCCGGCAGCGCCGACGTGATCGTCGCCGGCGGCATGGAGTCGATGACCAACGCCCCCTACCTGATCCCGAAAGCCCGCGGCGGCTACCGCATCGGCCACGCGCCGATGTTCGACCACATGATGCTGGACGGCCTGGAAGACGCCTACTCGCGCAACGAGAAGACCGGCGAAGGCCGCTCGATGGGCACCTTCGCCGAAGAATGCGTGGCCACTTACCAGTTCACCCGCGAACAGCAGGACAACTTCGCGATCGAATCCGTGAAACGCGCGCAGGCCGCCAACAACGACGGCTCGTTCGCATGGGAAGTCGCGCCGGTCAGCGTGGCCAACCGCCTGGGCGAGCAGATCATCGAAAAGGACGAAGGCCCGCTGAAGGCCAAGGTCGACAAGATCCCTTCCTTGAAGCCTGCCTTCAAGAAGGAAGGCACCGTGACCGCCGCTTCGTCCTCGTCGATCAACGACGGCGCCGCCGCGCTGGTCATGATGCGCGAATCGACCGCCAAGGAACTGGGCCTGACCCCGATCGCCCGCATCGTCGGCCACGCCACCCACGCGCAGGAACCGAACCTGTTCACCACCGCGCCGATCGGCTCGATGAAGAAGCTGTTCGAGAAGACCGGCTGGAAGGCCAGCGACGTCGACCTCTTCGAAATCAACGAAGCCTTCGCCGCCGTGCCGATGGCCGCCATGCGCGACCTCGACATCCCGCACGACAAGGTCAACATCCACGGCGGCGCCTGCGCCCTCGGCCACCCGATCGGCGCCTCGGGCGCGCGCATCATCGTCACCCTGCTGGGCGCGCTGAAGAAGACCGGCGGCAAGCGCGGCGTGGCCTCGCTGTGCATCGGCGGCGGCGAAGCGACGGCGATGGCGATCGAGATGGTGTAAGCAGGAAGCGACGTACCATGATAGGGTGAACGGAACCCGTTCACCCTACAGGAGAAAGACATGTCCACCGCCCTGATCATTGGAGCATCCCGCGGCATCGGCCACGAAATGGCGCGCCAGTACCGCGCCGACGGCTGGCGCGTGATCGCCACTGCCCGCAAGCCGGAAGACTGCGAGGCGCTGCGCCAGCTCGGCGTCGAAGCGCATCAGCTCGACGTGACCAATCCCGAAGCGATCGGTGGACTCGGCTGGAAGCTGGACGACGAAAAGATCGACCATGCCTGGCTGGTGGCCGGCGTCTACGGCCCGCGCCACGACGGCTTCCCGACCCAGCAGGAGTTCGACGCGGTCATGCACACCAACGTGCTGGCGGCGATGCGCCTGCTGCCCATCGTCGCGCCGCTGGTGGCGAACGCGCGCGGCAAGCTGGCGGTGATCTCCTCGCGCATGGGCTCGATCGGCGAACGCAGCGGCGCCTCGGGCTCGCTGTACCGCGCCAGCAAGGCCGCGCTGAACTCGGTGCTGAAGGACGCCTCGCTGACCTTCGGACCGCAGGGCGTGACCTGCCTGAGCTTCCACCCGGGCTGGGTGCAGACCGACATGGGCGGCGCCGGCGCCCCGCTCAGCGTCGACGAGAGCGTGCGCACCCTGCGCGCGACCCTGGCCGCTGCCGACGCATCGAAGAACGGCGCCTTCCTGAACCACGACGGCACGCCCATCGCGTGGTGAGCCCGTCGACACAACGATAACGACACACGAGACACGAATCACATGATACTGAGCGAAGAACACCAGATGATCCGCGACGCCCTGCGCAGCTTTTCGCAGGAGCGCCTGGCGCCCAACGCAGCACGCTGGGACCGTGAACACCACTTCCCGAAAGAAGAGCTGAAGGAACTGGCCCAGCTGGGCGCGTTCGGCGTGGCGGTGCCGGAGCAGTACGGCGGCGCAGGCCTCGACTACGTCTCGCTGGCCCTGGTGCTGGAAGAGATCGCGGCCGGCGACGGCGGCACCTCCACCATCATCTCGGTGAACAACTGCCCGGTATGCTCGATCGCGATGATGTACGCGAACGAAGCGCAGAAGGAACAGTGGCTGCGCCCGCTGGCGCAAGGCGAGATGCTGGGCGCCTTCGCCCTCACCGAACCGCACACCGGCAGCGATGCCGCCGCGCTGCGCACCACCGCCGTGCGCGACGGCGACGAGTACATCATCAACGGCACCAAGCAGTTCATCACCAGCGGCAAGAATGGCGACGTCGCCATCGTCATGGCCGTCACGGACAAAGCCGCCGGCAAGAAGGGCATCAGCGCCTTCTGGGTGCCGACGAACACGCCCGGCTACATCGTCGCCGGCATCGAGCACAAGATGGGCCAGCACTCCTCGGACACGGCGCAGATCGTGTTCGAGAACTGCCGCGTCCCGGCCGGGAACCTGATCGGCGAAGAGGGACAAGGCTACAAGATCGCCCTGTCCGGCCTGGAGGGCGGCCGCATCGGCATCGCCTCGCAGTCGGTCGGCATGGCGCGCGCGGCTTTCGAGGCGGCGCTGGCCTATTCCAAGGACCGGACCAGCTTCGGCAGCGCGATTTTCGATCACCAGGCCGTGCAGTTCCGCCTGGCCGAGATGGCGATGCAGATCGAGGCCGCGCGCCAGCTGATCCTGCATGCGGCATCGATGAAGGACGCCGGCCTGCCCTGCCTGAAGGAAGCGGCGATGGCCAAGCTGTTCGCCTCCGAGATGGCCGAGCGCGTGGTCTCCAGCGCCATGCAGGTGTTCGGCGGCTACGGCTACGTGGCCGATTTCCCGGTCGAGCGCATCTACCGCGACGTGCGCGTGTGCCAGATCTACGAGGGCACGAGCGACATCCAGAAGATCCTGATCGCGCGGGCGCTGTGAAGATCCGGCCGGCGCAGGCGGCCGATCTGCCGGCCTTCTTCGTCTACCTCGACGACCATTTGCGCGACAACGGCCGCGATGGCGCGCCGCTGTTCCAGCCGCTGTCGCGTGCGCAGTCGCAGCTGCCGCCGGGTTTGAAAGTGACCTTCGTCGAAGGCCTGGCGATCCCGGTCGGCCAGGCGGGATGGCGGCGCCTGTGGCTGGCGCTCGACACGCGCGGCTCGATCGCCGGACATATCGATTTGCGAGCGCGGCCCGAGCCGCTGGCGCGGCATCGGGCGCTGCTGGGGATGGGGGTGCATCGCGCCTGGCGTCGCCGCGGCCTGGGCGCGCAGCTGCTGGCCACCGCGGTCGATTGGGCGCGTGAGGAAGATGGGCTGAAGTGGATCGACCTTGAGGTGCTGTCCGAGAACCGGCCTGCCGTTGGGCTCTACCTGCGTACCGGTTTTACGATGCTGGCGCGGGTGTCGGACATGCTCAGGATCGATGGGGTTGGGCATGACCTGACTTATATGACGCGCCATCTACGCTGACGTTAACCGGGAACGAGAGTGGTCTCTTATCTTCCTCGAAATACTGCCCTTGCCTTAATCCATCCCCGCCTTACCCGATATAACGCCAGTACTGGCTGCCGCTCGATATTTTTAACTGGCACGAACCGCATGCTCGGCGGCAGGACACTCTCGCAAATCGCTTCCGCATCAGCAGCTTCGTGCTTGTTCTTTTTTACATAGGGTTTGACAAACGGTGTCGCTATCAGCTTCACCGTGTGACCGAGTGCCTGCAGCCTTCTTGCCCAGCAATGAGTGCGCCCCCAAGCTTTGATGCTAATCAGGCAGGCTGGTAAATGACCAAAAGCTCCGCAACTTAGCTGTGCTTGAGCCGCTTCTTAAAATGCTTTTTAGAGATGATTTTTAGGTACGGTTAAAGCAAAAACGCCAATCCTGAAGGCCGGCGTTTTTGGTGAATCTTTTGCCCACCAACTAAGCTAATTACCCGAAGGGGCAAAGTAATAGTGGATTAGCGAGAGTCGTCTACGTCCATTTGTGCAATGTTAGTCGGCTCTGCCTTGACCTGACCGCATATTGGCAGCAAGACGAGCCGCGTCCTGAGGGACAATGCCAAAAGCTTGTACGAGCTCGATGCTGCTTGCATCAAGCTCAGGACCGAATTGGATTAAGATCGAGCCATCGCGCGATGTAAATTGGTTTCGATTCGCCTGCAGGATCTCTTTCCGTTGTTCATCCGCGATTTTCACGTAAAGCCTTTCATGAAGAAGGAAGAGATTGACCTTTCGGCCGTCGCTAAGCGTGTACGTACCGCATATTTGATACATATGTTCGGTGCTCGCACGTTGCAGTTTGGTCGATCCGCTTTCGGCATGTGCAGCGACTGTAGTCGCTAGCAGCGCGGTGGCGGCAAAGAAAGTAGACATAACTCGCATGGTCGCTCCAAAGTCAAGGTTTAAGGAAGTTACGACTTGATTGTAAGAAAGAGCTGACGAGAGAAGATTGACTATATGCAACTTTTATTCTATTCGGAATCAAATTTATGCACGGTCGAAATCGTCAGAGAGTTATTTGGCACGGTCTGCATGAGTGATTTGGCGAACCTGAGTTTACTGGTACGGTACTTACCGAATTCGGTAACGTGGATAAGGGTATGAGTGTCCCAGGCAAGTCGCAGGAGCTATGACTAGGGGCCACTGACAAGATGGCCAGCACTTGTCCGACACAGCGCAGATCGTCTTCAACAACTGCCGCGCCCCGCTTGACAACGTGATCAACGAAGAGGGGCAAGGGTACAAGGTCGCCCCTGTCGGGATTGGGAGGCGGCCGCATCGGCATCGCCTCGCAATCGGTCAACATGGCGCGCGCCGCCTTCGAAGCGGCGCTGGCCTACGCCAAGGAGCGCGAGAGCTTCGGCACCGCGATTTTTTATCATCAGGGTCGTGCAGTTCGGCCTGGCCGAGATGGCGATGCAGGTCGAAGCCGCGCGCCAGCTGATCCTGCATGCGGCATCGCTGAAGGATGCGGGCGTGTCCTGCCTGAAGGAAGCGGCAATGGCCAAGCTTTACGCCTCCGAGATGGCCGAAAAAGTCGTATCCAGCGCGATGCAGGGTTCAACGGCTATGGCTACGTGGCCGACTTCCCGGTCGAGCGCATCTACCGCGATGTGCGCGTGTGCCAGATCTACGAGGGCATGAGCGACATCCAGAAGATCCTGATCGCACGCGCGCTGTGACGACGATGGCGCAGAGGGAGTACACCTGGCTGATCCGGACGGCAGCCAAAGCCGACCTGGCGCCTTTCTTCGCCTACCTCGACGACCACCTGCGCGACAACGGCGCGGACGGCGGCCCGCTGTTCCAGCCGATGCCGCGCGGCGAATCGCGCCTGTCAGGCAGCATGCGCCTGTCCTTCCTGAAGGGACTGGACATCGAGGTCGGCAGCCTGGGCTGGCGCTGTCTGTGGCTGGCCATCGGCCCCGCCGGCGACATTGCCGGCCACATCGACCTGCGCAGCCGTCCCGAGATGGCGGCGCGCCATCGCGCCCTACTCGGCATGGGCGTGCACCGCGCGCACCGCTGCCAGGGCCTCGCCAGCTCGCTCATCGAAACCGCTACCCAATGGGCCGGCATCGGCTGGATCGACTTGGAAGTGCTGTCGGAGAACGAGCCGGCGGTTGCGCCCTACCTGCGTACCGGTTTTACGATGCTGGCGCGGGTGTCGGACATGCTCAGGATTGATGGGGTTGGGTATAACCTGACTCATATGACGCGGGCGCTGCGCTGGGGTGAACACTTTTCTATTAGGCTGCCTGCACGGTTTCCGGTTGACGCTTCTCTTGTTTGACGTCTTGGACGATCTTCCCGCTATGCAGGACCACGACACGCTCAGCCATCGCAATGGTTTCTGGTCGGTGTGCCACAATGATACGGGTCAGCTTGAGGCTCTGGATCGCCGCATTGACTGCCTGCTCGTTCCAGACGTCGAGATGACTGGTGGCCTCGTCCAGAACTAGCACTTGCGGGTTCTTGTACAGGGCACGAGCAAGCAGGATTCGCTGCTTCTGGCCGCCGGACAAGCCCGTGCCGATGTCCCCGACGAGCGTATTGTAGGCCATCGGCATGCACATGATTTCGTTGTCGATGGCGGCAAGGCGCGCGCATTGGACAACCTGCTTCTGGTTCGGAGACGGACTGAAGAAACTAACATTGTCCGAGATCGAGCCGACAAACAGCGTGTCGTCCTGCATCACCGTTCCTATCAGCTGGCGGTAATTCGATAGGCCCAGATTCGCCAGCTTCACACCGCCGATGAAGATCTCGCCGCTCGTGGGCTCGAGCAATCCAAGTAACAGCTTCACCAGGGTGGTTTTGCCACTACCCGAGGGGCCAGTCAAGGCAATGCACTCACCCGGATTAATCTTCAGATCGAGGTCTTTGATGATGTACGGTTCGCTATCCGAGTAGCGGAAGGACAGCTGGTGTAACTCGATGGATGGTGTTATTTCAGTTGGTTCAACCTCATGGGTAAGAGTATCATGTTCGACTTCTGTCAGCACGATATCGGCTACACGTTCGCCATGCAAACGCAACATCCTGAACTCGAACAATTTGTCGACTAGGCTGGCCATACGCTCGCTAAACTGATCTTTATAGCTGATAAACGCAAACAGCATACCGACGGAAAACTTCGCGTCCATAACAGTCA
This sequence comes from uncultured Massilia sp., assembly GCA_913778765.1. GTDB lineage: Bacteria > Pseudomonadota > Gammaproteobacteria > Burkholderiales > Burkholderiaceae_D > Telluria. The sequence continues at coordinate 92,761 of CAJYXO010000019.1, forward strand.
AGGCGGCTAGCCAGATGACGATAACACGCTCCACCCCGAACAGAAAGGTGTTCGCAGTATGGTATGACACGCCCAACTTAGCGATTTGCAACTCGGAGTTGAACTGGTCAGCGAGAGCGTTTAGCCAACCGGCACGCCGCTCGTCATTGCGGCCGAACAGGCGGACACTCTGGACACCGCGAACCGATTCCAGGAAATGTGTTTGTTGTTTTGCCGCATGAATGATCTGCTCGGAAGTCGCGTCTTTCAAAGGCGCGAAGATCAGCACGCGCAGTGCGACATACAACACGACCGCGCAACAAGCTACCACTGCGAGTTTCGGGCTATAGAGGCACATCATCACGAACGTACCGATCACGAGCACGCCGTCGATGACTCCTTCGACGAACTGAATGGTCATGCTTTTTTGTATCGTCTGGATCGAGCCGAATCGGGAAACGATATCCCCAGTATGACGGTTTTCAAAATAGGGCAACGGCAGCTTCATCAGATGCGTGAAAGCGTTTCCGAGCCATTGAAAATTGAGATTCGTCGACAGCACGGTGGTCACCCATGAACGGACAGCGCCGATTGAAGCTTGCAAAACGACCAGCAACAGGAAGCCGCAACCGAGGATCGTCACCAGGTCACGGTCGGCCGCAAGCAACGCCTCGTCGATCACCCATTGCATATAGAACGGGGCTACCAGCGCACATACCTGCAGTGCCAAGCCAAGGAGCAACACTTGGGCTAAGCCGCGCCGCAGCCCCACCACCCGTCCCATGAGGGACAGTAGCGAAAAGTCCCTGCTTTCATTCTTTGGCGCGAACTCGCCCGTCGGCGTCAGTTCGAGCGCCACGCCGGTGAAATGCTTGGCAACTTCACTAAGCGCTAAGCGCCTCTCTCCTACCCCTGGATCGTGGATGAATGCATGGGTATAGCTAACCTTTTTCAGCACGACAAAGTGATTCATGTCCCAGTGCAGTACTGCCGGAAGCTTCAGCTTGGGCAGGCATTCGATCTCGAGCTTCAACGGCCGGGGTTGCAGGCGCAAGCCCTGCGTCATTGCCATCAAGCTCTTCAGCGTGGCGCCCTTGAGCGAGACTGAAAACCGCTGACGCATGCTAGACAGATCGATCCGATGGCCCCAATAGGACGCGACCATGGCAACGCAGGCCAGACCGCACTCAGCAGCTTCGGTCTGGAGAATGACGGGAAGGCGCTTGCCGCGCCAGAACGACAGCTGCAGAGAGGAGGCGATTTTCATAAGCGCTTGATAAAAATAGGGGCGACCAAGATTCGATCGGGGTGGCGGACCGCTTCACCTAACCCGGCCGGAAATACTGAACAGTGGCTCGAGAATCCACTCATATAAACGCCGATGCTCGAGGATGATGCTGGCATCCAACAGCATGCCTGGCTTGAGACTGACCGACTTGCCGTAGGCGAGAACCGACTGTTGCTTCAGTTTCAAACGGATGCGGTACAAGGGTTCGGAGCTCTGGTTCGTAGCCATTGCAGCGCCAGGCAGCGTCAGTTCCTGCGCCGGCATCGATGTGCCTGCAACCTCATGGACGACTGCCTCATATTGGCCGAACTTCTGATACGGATACGCTTGATAGCGCAGCAGCACCGTCATTCCTGGTTTAATGAAGCCGACAGAGCGGGAAGGAGCATAAATCTCCGCCTCCAGATCGGAATTAGCAGGCAATATGGAGGTTAGCGTCGAGTCTGCCGAAACCGGTTTGCCGACTTCCGCTGCAATCGCGGTGACTGTACCTGCGGTTAGCGCAATGACCTGGATTTTCCGCCTGGCTTCGCTCTCGGCAAGATCTTGCTGGATTGCCAACGCGTTCCGATTCAACGCCGCCTCGTCTCTTTTCGTTTGGTATTGCAAGTCACGATAGTCCGCCTCGGCCGATAAGTAATCGCGCTCATTGATTCCTTTAAGGCGCTTGAGCTCAGCCAGCCGCTGACGCTGGTCCAGCAGTTCCCCTTCTTTCTCCTCAAGTTGTGCTGCGGATATGTAATTCGTTGCATGCAAATCCTTGAAGCGCTGAAAGGCTTGCGTCACCAGTATCACGCGGGATCTCTGCAACACGACCTGGGACTCAAGACGCGTCCCTTCTTCCCGTAGCGCGTTAGCCCTTTTCAGTGCCGCTGCCAAACGCTGACTCGATTGTTTGCCGGCCTGCAATAACTCGTTACGGTAGCTGTCGCGCCGGTTCTGCAACAGCGCTGAGACCGTGCTTTCGGCCGATTGGAGGGTGCCGATATTGCGCTCGTTGGACAAAACGAACAGCACATCACCAGACTTCACCTTTTGCCCTTCTTTAACCCGGACCTGTGTCACGATTCCCGCTTGCCCAGGTCGTATACGGATCAGTCCCTTACTCGGCAGCAGTACACCTGAAGTCTCGGCCTTACGCGCTGTAGTAAAGAAAATAAAAAAGGCGATAATGGCAATCGTAATTGCACAAAATAAAGCGACCAAAATTCTGTGGCTAGTACAGCTCGCGAGGATTACTGTTCCGTACTGTCGTGTGTTGGCAAACTCAATGGCTTGCTGACGAAAAAGGGGCTTTACTTGGGGAAGTAGGGTCCCGGAAAAAGGATTTGGGTTCTTTTCAGTCATTCTCATTGCCCATAACAATATTGCAGAAAGGCAATAAGCTCCGCCACTTTTGATACCCTGTCAAACAGAAAAATCAAACAACAAAGAAATACAGACTAACTACCAAAAAATAGACTCCCACTCTTGATATATCTTCCTCCACTTTCATGAGATAGCGCAGGAACCCAAGTTTGCGCTGAAATTAAATGCGTCGAGCGGGGTTGGCGACCAGATCAGATTGCCCTTCGGAGAAATAGCCTCGACGATTTAAGTACTTGACCAGAAATAAATGTTAATTTTGGCAAACAGAACCGGATGCGGTGCATGGCGGCAAGCGCGCCGCATTCCGAGTGCTGCAAGCAGGAGCCAACGCAGCAACGCACCGGTTCTGGCAGCCGAAAGCACATTTATTTGCGGGCGAGTACTTAGTCGAAATAGTTCGCATGGTCATACTTGCTAAAAAACAGTTAAGAACTAACCGGAAACCCATCCTGTTTAGTAAAGATGAGCCGAGCGAGATATAAATCATAGTTTTGAGATGCGTCGAGACGCTGCGTGTAATCGCGGACCAGACGGCGGTATCGCATCAGCCATGCAAATGTGCGCTCGACGACCCAGCGCTGCGGCTGCACCTGAAAGCCGTCTTGGCCCTGTAGGCCACGCATTACCCAACGCAAAGTCGAGATACGCTACCTTGTCCAGCAAAGTTCGGCGACCGTAGGCGGCGTCACTGAACAAATGCTTTACGCAGCGCCAGCAATTGACCAAGGCATCAAATACCAGTTGGGCGCCGGTCGAATCAGCCATGTCGGCGGGCGTCAGTTCGCCGCCAGCAGTCGCCAATTGGTGTCGACGGAAATATGCCTCTTTCGCCCACTGATCTTCTTGTGTGTGTCATAGCCGCGCTCACGCGCCCAGTGCTTTCATCGACTGGCTGTCGATGATGTCATCTGAAGGAACGACCTCTTGTTATTCGCACATCTAGTCAAGCATCAGGGCCAAGTCGTCAATCGTCCGGAACAGGAAGCGCCGCATCAGCCTTCTGAACCAGTAATTAACCGCATGATACGGAGGGAAACCATTGGGCAGCATGCGGCACTCGCAGCCTGAACGGACCAGGTAGCGCAGCGCATTTATGACCTCGCTAAGTGCTGTCTTTCAAGGGCATCCGATATGGGCTGCTCTTGGTAGTAGCGGCTCGACGAGCTTCCATTCCTTAAGCTGATATCGGGCGAGTAGCCTCGTTGTTCCTTGGCCGGATGATTTTATGTCGCGCACGCCGCTCTGCTGTCCACACAGCGTACTCCTGCAAGAGTGAACCGTTTAGAAATCATAATTGTTTCGGAGTTTTTAAAGCGCTTCTAAATGCAATTTAAGGAAGACTCATCATTTATCAAACATAAATTTCCAAAATTTTAATTTAAATTAAAATTTAATGAGCAAATGTAAAGTAGTGATCACATTACTTGATCAATAAATTTGATTAAAATCATTACTATGTCCGCAAGATTGATGGAGGTCATTTGCGAATCTGATTGCAGAGGACAAAGCCAAAAATATTTCCTAAAATCACTTTACCTTGACTCCGGGAAATTTGTCGAGGCGGATGAACGTCAACCACAAATGAGATCATTAACTATGAATCAATACTGCGACGCCATCACAAAAATCGTTAACGACATTCCATTTTCCGCACACACACTAATTAACATTTTTGGAATAACGTTAATTTTTTGGTCTGGCGAATGGATTGGACGATCCTTAGGGAAATCTTTATATTTTTTTCTTAACTAACCTTTCGGAGGATTTATGGAAAGCAAAAATATGCATGAACTGAGTGATCTCGAGATTTCTCAAGTTTCTGGGGGTGTGCCAATTGTTCCTGTTATTGCGGCGGTCATCTTTTTGGCTGGCGTTGCTGCTGGTGCTTACAACGCTTATCAAGAGGCAAAAAAGGGGAAATAACAAAGAATTTTATTGATTAAGGAGAAAAAATGCAAATTCAAACCATTGAAACGAATAAAAATAGAATTCGTGAACTTAACGAGAGCGAGCTTGAGTTAGTTGGCGGAGGCCTACCGGTAGCCCCATATGTCGCTGCTGCCGCCATCTGGGGCGCCGGTTATTCAATCGGAAAAGATATTGGAAAGGCTCTATATCATATTCTAAATTAATATAAAAAAGCACGTCGGCGGCACTTGTCGCCGACGTATTAGATGAACTGCTAAGTGCGATTCAATTTTCTCGCTCCCAATTCTCAACATTAAAAAATAAAGAGTTTTACAATTTTGAAATTTCTCATTTTTTGCTTTATTTATTAATTTATCTTAAAAAACATATGAGCGCCACTGCGAACTTGTTTGTGAAATAGGCAGTTAAAACCCCTCCAGCACAATCTTCCCCCGCGCCGTATTCGACTCGACCAGCGCATGCGCCCGCCGCAGATTCTCCGCATTGATGGTTCCGAAGTTCTCGTTGGCCGTGGTGCGAATGGTCCCCGCATCGACCAGCTCGGCCAGCCGGTTCAGGATGCGGTGCTGCTCGATCATGTCCGCCGTGTTGAACAGCGCGCGCGTGAACATCAGCTCCCAGTGCAGTGAGATGGCCTTGCGCTTGAACTTCATGATGTCGAGCGGCGTCGCCGGGTCGTCGATCAGCGCGTACTTGCCCTGCGGTGCGATGGCCTCGACCACCTGGTCGAAGTGGACGTCGCTGTGGGTCAGGCTGGTCACATAGTCCGGCGCCGGCAGGCCGGCGGCGGCGATCTCCGCGGCCAGCGGCTTGCGGTGGTCGATCACGTGGTGGGCGCCCAGCTCGCGCACCCATTCGACGGTTTCCGGGCGCGAGGCGGTGCCGATGATGGTCAACTGGGTGAGCTGGCGCGCCAGCTGCACCAGGATCGAACCGACGCCGCCGGCCGCGCCGATCACCAGCAGGGTCTTGCCCTTGCCTTCGGCGCCGGTCGGCACCTGCAGGCGGTCGAACAGCATCTCCCAGGCCGTCAGCCCGGTCAGCGGCAGCGCCGCGGCGGCGCCGAAGTCCAGCGAGGCCGGCATGCGGCCGACGATGCGCTCGTCCACCAGCTGCAGCTCGCTGTTGCTGCCGGCGCGGGCGATCGAGCCGGCGTACCAGACGCGGTCGTCCGGCTTGAACAGGGTGACGTCCGGGCCCACCGCCTTCACGATGCCGGTCGCATCCCAGCCCAGCACCTTCCACTGCCCTGCTTCCGGCTTCGCGCTTTTTCTCACCTTGGTGTCGACCGGATTCACCGACACCGCGCACACCTCGACCAGCAGGTCGTGGCCTTGCGCGACCGGATCGGGCAGCGTGATGTCGACCAGCGATGCGGCCTGGTCGATCGAGAGGTTGTTCTGGTATCCGATGGCTTTCATGTACAGGCTCCTGGTTGGATGAACGATGCGATGGATGCCATTCTGACCAGCGCCGGCTTTTTGATAAACTGGGCAATCCCGAAATCACTTTCAACATTTCTTTGAAAATCCGGAATCTGCAAAACCTCGCCATCTTCGTCGCCACCGCCGAACAGGGCAGCCTGTCAGCCGCAGCCAGAATGCTGGAGGTCTCGCCGGCGCTCGCCAGCGCCAGCCTGAAGCGTCTGGAGGCCGACCTCGGTGCGGCCTTGTTCGTCCGCAGCACGCGCAGCATGCGCCTGACCCTGGCCGGCGAGCGCCTGCTGGCGCGCAGCAAGGCTTTATTGGACGGCTTGCGCGAGGCGGAGGACGAAGTCCGCGCAGGCCAGGACGCCATCGAAGGCCAGTTGCAGATCTCGATGCCGTCCGACCTCGGACGCCACGTGGTCCTGCCCTGGCTGAACGAATTCCAGGCGCGTTACCCCGGCGTGAAGCTCAGGCTGCAGCTCACCGACCGCCTGGCCAACATTTATAAAGAGCCGGTCGACATCGCGCTGCGCTTCGGCGTCCAGCCGGAGTCGAGCATGGTGGCGCTGCCGCTGCTGGCGGAAAACCGGCGCGTGCTGTGCGCCGCGCCGGCCTATCTGGCACGGCGCGGCGTGCCGGCTTCGCCGCGGGAACTGCAAGACCACAACTGCCTGTGCTTCATGCTGGACGAGACCGTCAACGACCGCTGGCGCTTCCGCAAGGGCCGCGAGGAAGTCGAGATCGCGGTGCAGGGCGACCGCGTCGCCGACGATTCCGAAATCGTCAAACGCTGGGCGCTGGCAGGGCTCGGCATCTGCTACCGCTCGCGCATCGACGTGCATGCGGACCTCGCCAGCGGCCGTCTGCGCCTGATCCTGCCGGAGTGGGAAGGTGTGAATGCGCCGCTGACCATGCTGGTGGCGAACCGCAAGCAGCTGTCGCCGGCGGTGCGGGTGCTGCGCGAATTCCTCGTCGGCCGCTGCCGCGCGATGCTCGGCGCCTGAGGAAAACCGGGCCTCGCCAGCGGAGTTGGCGGCGCCGGTGCAGAATGCTTCTTTCATCAACGAGGAGGCAGCATGGACGCACAGGCGACGATCGAACAATGGCAGAGGCAGCTGGACAAAGTCCGCGCGCGCGCAAAAGAGAACGGCGCCCGTGCCGGCGTGGTGCCCTTCGAGCAGGCGCGCTCGATGAAGGGCCTGGACATCATGCAGGCTTTGTTGGAAGGCCGCTTTCCGTATCCGCCGATCGCCGAGACCCTCGACTTCCACCTCATCGACGTCGAGCGCGGCCAGGCCACCTTCCAGGGCACGCCGCAGCAGAAGCACCTGAACCCGATGGGGACCGTGCACGGCGGCTGGTACGCCACCCTGCTCGATTCGGCGGTCGGCTGCGCGGTGCAGACCATGCTCGAACCCGGGCAGGGCTACACGACGGCGGAGCTGAGCGTGAACCTGGTGCGCGGCGCGCGCCTGGACGGCGGGCCGCTGCGCGCGATCGGCACCGTCCTGCACTGCGGCCGCCAGCTGGCTACCGCCGAAGGGAAAATCGTCGATGCCCAGGGCAGGCTGATCGCGCATGCGACCACCACCTGCCTCGTCTTCGAAGCAAAGAACTAGCTGACCGCCGGCTCCAGCAACGTCAAGGTCTGCCGCTCGGTATCCAGCGTCGCGCGCACGCCCACCGGCATGGTGAACTGGTTGCGGATGTGGCCGAAGGAATAGCCGGTCACCGCCGGCACGTGCAGCGGCTGCAGGTGCACGTCCCAGGTTTCGTCCAGCGTCAAGGAGGAGCCGTTGCCCTGCGGCCCGCAGTTCTCGCAGATGCCGATCATGACGCCGGCCGCCCGGTCCAGGCCACCGGCCAGGTCCAGTTGCGTCATCCAGCGGTCGATCCGGTAGGGCTCTTCGTTCACCTCTTCGATGAACAGCAGGCTATCTTTGATATCCGCGGCGTAGGGCGTGCCGGCCAGCGCCGCCACCAATGAGAGGTTGCCGCCCATGAGCGGACCGGTCGCCACGCCGCCGTGCACGGTGCGCACGCCGAAGTGCGGCTCCTGCACGGCGCGCCGCGCATTTTCGAGCGACATCGGAATCGTGTAGCGTTCGCGCGGGTCCATCAGCACCGCCAGCATGTGCTCGTTCGAATAGTCGGACGGCGTGCTGGATGCGACCGGACCGTGGAAGCTCACCACGCCGGCGTGGCGGTGGATGGCGAGATGCAGGGCCGTGATGTCGGAGTAGCCGAGCAGGATCTTCGGGTGCTTGCGGATCAGTTCGAAGTCCAGGTGCTTCAGCAGCGAGATGCAGCCGGAACCGCCGCGGATCGCCCAGATCGCCTTCACGTCCGGGTCGCGGAACATGCCGTGCAGGTCGGCGATGCGGGCGGCGACGGTGCCGCCGTAATTGCCCCAGACGTCGCGCAGGTAGTTGCCCAACTTGACGCGGAAACCCAGCGCTTCGATGTTCTTGACCGCCTTCTGGATCGAGGCGTCGCTGGTGTAGCCGCCCGGTGCGATGAGGCCGACCACGTCGCCTTTTTGCAGGCGTGGAGGTTTGATCAGGTGTTTCATGGGAGAGGTGCGCGCACGCCTGGACGCGGCGCTGGAGAAGGAGGCCGGTAGCAGCAGGGATGCAGCCGCCAGCTTGCCGAAACCACGCCTGCTGATCCCGCTGTTGCTCGACATGTCTTTACGTCCGGGTTAAACAATGAAAAAACCCGTGCGCAGGGGAGATTCGCCTCCCACGCGCACGGGTTGTCGCTCTGCTTCGATGCCGGCGATCAGAAGAACTTGTAGTTCGCCAGCAGGGTGAAGGAACGGCCACGCGGATCGGCCACACGCGGCTCCCAGGTGCTGCCCGCACCCGAGTTGCTGTCGTAGGTGATCGCGAACGGCGGATCCTTGTCGAACAGGTTCTTGATGCCGGCCGTGATCGTGGTGTTCGGCACGCCGGTGTAGCTCAGCGACAGGTGGAAGATCGAGTACGCCTTGACGTCCGGATTGTAGTTCGACGGCGTGACGACGCCGTTGGCCACGCCCGGCAGCACCTGGTCCTTGTAGCCCGCACGGTAGACGTTGGTCAGCGTGGTGCTCCAGTCGCCCTGCTTGTAGGTCACGAGGGCGACGTGCTTCCACTTCAGGCCGAGGTCGCCGGTGAAGGTGAAGCGGCCGATTTCGCTCTCGCCGAACTCGGCATTCTGGGTCGCGCGCGACTTCTTCTCCAGCAGGCGGGTGCCGTCGATGCTGGCGCTCCAGGTACCCATGCCCAGCTTGCCGTTGCTGCGGGCGCCCAGCTCCAGGCCGCGGGTGATGCGCTCGCCGGCGTTCACCCAGCGCTGGTCGACAGCGATCAGGTTGTTGGCGCCGTCACGAATGAACTGGTCCTTGAACAGGCCGTAGTTCGCGGTCATGGTCGCCAGCGTGAACGAGTCGATCGTGTTCTGCTTGCGGATTTCCCACAGGTCGGCGTTCATCGAGAAATTGCCGAACGGCTGCCACACGACGCCGAGGGTGCCCTGCTTCGCGGTTTCCGGACCCAGGTTGGCCTTGCCGCCGGTCAGGATCACCGGGGTGACCGGCTCGCAACCCGGCTTGCTGCTGTCGACCTTCAGGGTCGGGCACTTGGCCGGATCGGCCAGGTCCTTGCCGGCATACTGCGATTCCGTGATGCCGTTGAACAGCTGGTTGAAGGACGGCGCGCGGAAGCCGGTGTTGTACGAACCGCGGAACATCAGCGACTCGATCGGCTGGAAGCGGAACGAGTACTTCGGGTTGAAGGTGTTGCCGAAGCCCGAGTAATGGTCCTGGCGGCCGGCGATGTTCAGCTCGAGCGACTTGGTGACCGGGATCAGGAATTCGAAGTACACCGCCTTGACGTCGCGATGCTTCTCTTGCAGCGCGTTCTGGTCGTCGAAGGGCGCGTTCAGGATCGCCGGACGGGCCGCGGCGGCGCGGCCGTCGCCGTTGAACTCGTAGCCTTCGCGGCGCAGGTCGGTACCGATGGCGGCCATGACGGCGCCGGCCGGCAGGTTGAAGATCTCGCCCGACAGCGCGGCATCGGCCTGCGTCAGGGTGGTCTTGCCGCCGTACATGGTGACGCCTTCGGCCGAGGTGCTGTTGATCAGGTCGATCGCGGCCTGGCTCTGCTTTTCGCCCGGCAGCAGGAAGGGGTTGATGATGCCGGTGCCCAGCGCATTCGCCAGGGCGACGGTGTAGTTGTAGCCCTTGCCCAGGTGCGATTCGGCTTCGCTGTAGGCCTTCGATGCGCCGATGCGGTAGTCGAAGCGGCGGCCGAACAGGGTCAGCGGACCGTCGGCGCCGACCTGGAAGCGGCCTGCCTTGCTTTCGGTCTCGATCTCGCGGTTGCCGCACTCCATGCAGCGCCAGCGGTAGGCGATCGGCGCGCCGTAGTTGGCGGCGATGCTCGGGAACACCTTGACCAGCTCGTTGTACACCATGTTGTACGCCGAGCCGGTGCTCGGGTAGAACGAGCTGTACGGGAAGTTGACGGTCGACGGCGAAATCTGGTTCGGCGAGAAGCTCTTCTTCGAGGTCACCTGCGAACCGACCAGTTCGGCGAACAGCTGGTGCTCGCCGCGCTGGATGGTCAGGCGCGCCAGGCCGTTGTTGCTGGTCACCGGCTGCTGCAGGACGGCCGCACGGCCGGTATCCCATGCGCAGCCGTAGGCGGCGCTCGGGGTGTCCCACAGCTTTTCGTCATAGGCGGCCATGCCGTCGATGCTGTTGCAGCCTTTGCCGCCCGGCAGGTCGAGCACGCTGATGCCGTTGTACAGCTGGGTGCCGGTCGCTGCCGCCACGCCGCCGGCGTTGGTGCCCAGCAGGGTCTTGCCGTAGGAGGTCGGCGACACGCCGAACACGTTCGCGAACGGCGCGCCACGGGTATCGACGGACACGCCACGGTTCGGCTGGAAGGTGTTGACGAAGTCGCGCTGGCTGCCTTTCAGGGCATTGTTCTCGGCGCGGGCGCCGGTTGCCAGCAGGTTCCAGCCGTCCTTGTCGAGGTCGCCCCAACCGCCGGTGACGGAGGCGCGCGCGATGTTCGAACCGCCGTGCTGGGTGGCGTCCTCGAAGGCTTGCGCTTCGAGGCCGTGGTAATTCTTCTTGGTGATGAAGTTGATCACGCCGCCGATCGCGTCGGTACCGTAGATCGCGGAAGCGCCGTCCTTCAGCACCTCGACGCGCTCCACCGCGGCGAACGGGATCGCGTTCAGGTCGACTGCCGAACCCTTCATGCCGTAGGTCGCCACGCGGCGGCCGTTCAGCAGGACCAGGGTCGAGTCGGCGCCCTGGCCACGCAGGTTGGCGCTCGACGCGCCATTGTTGCCGCGCTGGGCGCCGCTGGTGACGTCGGAGTTCGATGCCAGGTTGTCCGAACCGTTGCCGTTGACGTTCAGGTTCGCGATCAGCTGCTCGGCGGTGACGATGCCCTGGTCTTCCATCTGCTTGCGGCTGATGATTTCCAGCGGCAGCGCGCCTTCCTTGGCGATGCGCTTGATGCTACTACCGGTGATTTCGACGCGTTGGATCGGCTTGGCCGGCGCCGTTTCCTGTGCGATGGCCGGACCGACGACGCCGATCAGGGCAATCATCTGGGCTAACTTCTTTAACTTCACGCGTCTCTCCTTGGGTAGTGCTGCAGCGTTTGGCTTTGGGATGGTAAGTAACTGCCTGGTAATGTCTTTGCATTACGCTATTGTTGATTTCGAGAGTACGCGGACGAATTTACGCGTTCCAATGAAAAATCCGGAGCTGAGTATAACTAGAGGGAATGTTTTACTAGGGAAAATCTAGCGAAAACTATCATTTGCCCCGGGTAGCGCGTGCTCTTTCCGCAACATCGAGGTCCAGATAACGCCATTGGGTGAATTCCACCGGGTGACGTTTGTAGTTTTTCAGCCACGGTTGCCGGATATCGGCGGACAGCACATGGGTCAGCGGCACCCATGGGTTATAGGCGTGGATCAGCTGGTTCATCTCGAAATACAGCTTCTGGCGCTCGGGACTGTCGTGCAGGGCGCGCGCCTGTTCGTAGCGCAGGTTATAGGCGGGCAGGTTGAAGCGCGCATAGTTGGCGCGGCCGGCATTCGGGCCGTAGAGCAGCTGGTAGAAATTGTCGCCGTCGGGGAAGTCGGCCACCCAGTTACTTTCGAACATCTGCACCTTGCCCAGGCGCGAAGCCTTGATGATCTCGGTCTTCTTGTCCGACTTGAACACCACGCGCAAGCCGATCGCATTCAGGCAATTTCGCCACAATTCGTCGCGCAGACGGCCGCTGACCGTCGCTTCGCTGCTCATCACCAGGGTCAGAGGCTGACCGTTCGGCTGGCGCCTGAAGCCGTCTTCGTCGCGCTTGCCGTAGCCGTAGCGGTCCAGCAGCGCGTTCGCCAGTGCCGGATCGTAGGGCACCGGGCTGCGGTAATCGGGGTCGTAGCCCAGCACGCCGGCCGGCAGCGGCGAGTCGGCCTTGGTTGCAAAGCCCTTCTTCAGCAGGGCAATGTCCTCGGCGTTGTTGTAGCTGAGCGAGATGGCGCGGCGCAGCGCAATCCTGTCCTTCGTGTAGCCGCCGACGACCGGATCGTCCATGTTCATCCACATGTAGTAGGTCTGCAGCACCGGAAAGCGATACAGCTGCATGCCGCGCGCGCCCAGCTCGGGCTTCAGCTTGCCGTCCTTGATGACCATGTCGGTCACCGATTCGGGCACCTGTTCCAGGTAATCGTATTCACCGTTCAGGAAACCCAGCACGCGGCCCTGGAATTCCTCGGCGATCTTGACCTCGACGCGGTCGACGCGCGGCAGGCGCTGGCCTTCGAGGGCAGCGGCCAGGGTCTTGTCGCCGGCATCGTTCTGCGCGCCCAGGCTCGTATGGAACACGGCGCTGGACGCCGGATTTTTCAGCAGCACGATGCGGTCGCTGTGCTTCCAGTCGCCGATCATGAAGGGACCGGTGCCGACCGGGTGGTTGCCGGCCTGGCCCGGATAAGCCTCGATCACCTCGCGCGCCACCACCGAGGCCGCCGGCATCGCCATATAGAACAGGAAATTGTTGTCGGGCTCGTTCAGGCGGATGCGCAGGGTGTAGCGGTCGACCGCCTGCAGGCCGGGGATCTCGGTGGCGTAGCTGAAATTCTTTTTCAGCGCGGCGTCGCCCGCCAGCTTGCCGTCGAAGATGTAGCCGAAGGGCGAACGCAGGGTCGGATCGTAGAGGCGCTTGAAACTGTAGACGTAGTCCTGGGCCGTGACTTCGCGCTGTTTGTCATTGAAGGCAGGGTCCGGCGAGAAATAGATGCCCGGACGAATGTGGAAGGTATAGGTCCGTCCGCCATCGTCGACGGTCGGCAGGCCGGTCGCGGTATTGCCCTGCAGTTTCACGGGCCGCGCCAGGTAGTCGTAGCGCAGCAGCGGATCGAACAGGTTTTCCAGCAGCGACAGCGACGCCAGGTCCGAACCGACCGCCGGGTCGAGGCCGGCTTCGCTGGTCGACAGGAACATGTGCAGGGTCTTCGGCTGCTGATCGGCAGACTGCGCGGGCTGTGCGGACTGGACAGGCAGGTGCAGCAGGGAGAACGCCAGCGCGGCGGCAAGGGAACGAAGTTTCGGCATGGCGGCTATCATAGGCCGAGCCCTTAGCCACAAGCAATACATAACTTTTTCACATAGCTTCGTCCCAATCTTTCATCCTTGCAGCTTGCACTGCGCCTATACTCTCCGCTGCACAATCGAGCGCACGCTCGCGCCCGGTTAAACGAACGACATCACATGGCACTGAATTACATCTGGATCGGCTTCTTCCTGGTTGGCTTCGTCGCGGCGCTGGCCCAGTGGATCTTCCTCGGCGATACCGAGATCTTCAAGCGCATCATCGACGGCACCTTCGATTCCGCCAAGATGGGCGTGATGGACATCGCGCTGCCGCTCGCCGGCGTGATGACCCTGTGGCTGGGGATCATGAACGTCGGCGAAAAGGCCGGCGCGGTGGGCTGGCTGGCGAAGATCATCTCGCCCTTCTTCTCGCGCATTTTTCCGGAAGTGCCGAAGGACCATCCCGCCACCGGTCACATGGTGATGAATTTCTCGGCCAACCTGCTGGGCCTCGACAACGCCGCCACCCCCTTCGGCCTGAAGGCGATGGAAAGCCTGCAGACCCTGAACCCGCAAAAAGACACGGCGAGTAACGCCCAGATCATGTTCCTGGTGCTGCACACCTCGGGCCTGACCCTGATTCCGCTGGCGATCATGGCCCAGCGCGCCATCCTCGGCGCCAAGGATCCGTCCGACATCTTCATTCCCTGCATGATCGCGACCTATGTCGCCACCGTCACCGGCATCATCGCGGTGGCGATCCGCCAGCGCATCGACCTGCTCGACCGCGTGGTGCTGGGCTGGCTGGGCGGGATGACGGCCGCCATCGCCGGTTTCATCTGGTATCTCACGACGTTTCTTTCCAAGCCGGAAATCGAAACCTTTTCCAAGGTCACCAGCAACCTGATCCTGTTTTCCATCATCGTCGCCTTCATCGTCGGCGCCATGCGCAAGCGGGTGAACGTCTATGAAGCCTTCATCGAGGGCGCGAAGGGCGGCATCCAGACCTCGCTGACCATCATCCCCTACCTGGTCGGCATGCTGGTGGCGATTTCCGTGATCCGCAACTCGGGCGTGCTCGGCTATATCGTGCAGGGCCTGGAATGGCTGATCCGCATGGCCGGCCTGGACACGGCCTTCACCCCCGCCCTGCCGACCGCGCTGATGAAGCCCTTGTCCGGCAGCGGCTCGCGCGCGCTGATGATCGACGCCATGAAGACCTACGGCGTGGATTCCTTCGTCGGCCGCCTGGCCTGCATCTTCCAGGGCTCCGCCGATACGACCTTCTACATCGTCGCCCTGTACTTCGGTTCGGTCGGCGTGAGGAAGACCCGTTACGCCATTTCCTGCGGCCTGATCGCGGACCTGGCCGGCATCGTCGCCGCCATTTCGGTGGCTTACGTGTTCTTCGGGTGATTTGATTACCGCTTATTAAAGGACCAGCATGTTCCGTCTTCGTTCGCTTGCCCTCGCCGCTTTTCTTACCGCGTCTTCGCTCGCCCAGGCCCAGCTGCCCGAGCCGGTGACGCAAGCGCTGCGCACGACCGGCATCGCGGACGACGCCCTCAGCGTGCTGGTGCTGCGCGGCGACCAGACCGTGCTGGCCCACCTGGCCGACCGCCCGATGCAGCCGGCCTCGACCATGAAGCTGGTGTCGACCCTGATCGGCCTGGAAACCCTGGGTCCGGTCTTCCGCACCCGCACCGAGCTGCGCACCACCGGCGAGCTGGACGGCGAGACACTGAAGGGCGACCTGATCCTGCGCGGCGGCGCCGACGTCGACCTCTCGGGCGAGGCGCTGGAAAACATGCTGCGCAGCCTGCGCTACCAGGGCATCCGCAAGATCCAGGGCCACCTCGTCATCGACCGCCAACTGTTCAATCCGGCTCGCACGGACCTGGGCACGCCGCCCTTCGACGAATCGCCGGAAGCGTATTACAACGTCATTCCCGATGCGGCCATGGTCAACAAGAACATGCTGCAGCTCGACATGCGCTCGACCGGTTCGCGCCTGAAGGTGCAAATGCAGCCCGAACTCCAGGGCGTGACGATCGCGCACGACATGAAACTGATCGACGCCAACTGCGAAAACTGGGAAAGCGGCTGGAAGCTGCCGGAAGCGGTGCCGCAGGAAAACGGCGGCATCAAGGTGATGCTGCATGGGACCTTCCCGAAGAACTGCAACCAGAGCTATTCCATCAACGTGGTCGACCGCCAGGAATACGTGGACCGCCTGTTCCGCGCCACCTGGAAGCGGCTCGGCGGCAGCATCGCCGACACGACCATCGAAGGCGTGACGCCGCCGGGCGCACGCCAACTGGCGGCGCATCTTTCGCGCACGCTGCCGGAAATCGTCCGCGACACCAACAAACCATCGGACAACCTGCTGGCCCGCCTGACCTTCCTGAGCCTGGGCGCGCTCGAAGCCGACCCCGCCCTCGGCAGCCGCCCGTCCGCCGGCAGCGCCGAAACCACCCTGTCGCGCAGCGATGCGGTGGTGCGCAACTGGATGCGGACCCATGGCATCGACGACACCGGACTGGTGCTGGAGAACGGTTCCGGCCTGTCGCGCACCGAGCGGATCACCCCGATCCAGATGGGCGGCCTGCTGCAGGCCGGCCTGCGCAGCCCCTGGGCGCCCGAGTTCCAGTCCAGCAT
>CAJYXO010000020.1 GCA_913778765.1 uncultured Massilia sp.
GTGATAGGCGCGGGCTCCGCTTTCGTACACGATGACGGAGCCGTCAACTATCACCGCGTGGACGGCGAGCCGTCCACCCTACGTTTTTATCGCACACATTCCTGATGAACGTCCAAGAGTATTACCAGCACGCGCTGACCGAGCGCGGCTTCAAATCCGATCCGGCGCAGCAGCGCGCAGTGGACCGCCTGCAGCAGGCGTACGACGACTGGGTCCATTACAAGGCCCAGCGGTCGTCCGCTTTCAAGCGCCTGATCAACCGGCCCGACGTGCCGCGCGGTGTCTACATGTGGGGCGGGGTGGGGCGCGGCAAGTCCTTCCTGATGGACAGCTTTTATTCCGTCGTGCCGGTAGTGCGCAAGACGCGCCTGCACTTCCACGAATTCATGCGCGCGGTGCACCGCCAGCTGGACGAATTGAAGGGCGTGGAAGATCCGCTGCTCGAGGTCGCCAAGCGCATCGCCAAGAAATACCGCCTGATCTGCTTCGACGAATTCCACGTCAACGACGTCGCCGACGCGATGATCATGTACAACCTGCTGGGTGCCCTGTTCGAGCACGGCGTGTCCTTCGTGATGACCTCGAACTACGACCCGGACCTGCTGTACCCGGACGGCCTGCACCGCGACCGCATGCTGCCCACCATCGCGCTGCTGAAGGAAAGGCTGGACGTGATGAACGTCGACGCCGGCATCGACTACCGCCACCGCGTGCTGGAACAGGTGCAGGCCTATTACACGCCGCTGAACGCCGCCAGCGACCACGAGCTGCGCGAAGCCTGGGCCAAGGTCGCCGACACCGCCGACGAAAACCCCATCGTGCACATCGAGCAGCGCGAACTGCGTGCGCTGCGCCATGCCGGCGGCGCCATCTGGTTCGACTTCGCGACCCTGTGCGGCGGCCCGCGCTCGCAGAACGACTACCTCGAACTGGCGAGCCGCTTCCACACCGTGATCCTGTCCGCGGTGCCGCGCATGTCGGCGGCGATGTCGTCGGAGGCGCGCCGCTTCACCTGGCTGATCGACGTGTTCTACGACCACAAGGTCAAGCTGATCATGTCGGCCGAGGTGGCGCCGGAACAGCTCTACACCGAGGGTGCGATGTCGAACGAGTTCCACCGCACGGTGTCGCGTATCATTGAGATGCAATCGCGCGAGTACATGCTGGCCGAGCGCCGCGGCGCCGCCGACGCGCTCGCGTGACCACCTCGAACAGGAGAACAACAAGAAGATGAAGACCGCTCAGCCCAAGTACCGTGTTTTGCCCGCCGCGTTGCTGGCGGCGCTGTCGGCCATGCTGCTTGCCGCCTGCGGCACCAACGGCCCGGCCCCGCAGGAAGCGCCGCCGCCGCCGGTGACGTCGACCGCCCAGGCCGACCAGCAGCTGGCCGCGGTCGCGCGCGAACGCGCCGGCATCGAAGCCCGCTTCGCCGAGCGCGAGCGGGTCTGCTACGCCAAATTCTTCGTCACCAGCTGCCTGGACGAAGCCAAGGAGCGCCGCCGCACGGCCCTCGCGGCCCAGCGCGCGATCGAAGTGCAGGCCGAGCGCTTCAAGCGCCAGGCCCTGGTCGACGAGCGCGACCGCAAGCTGGCGGAAGCCGACCAGAAATACCGCGAAGAGGAAGCGAAACTGGCCACGGCGCCGCCGAAGCCGCCCCGTGAACTCGAAGCGGCGCCGCCGCCGCGCGCCGCCACGGTCCCGGGCCGCATCGCCGCGCGCGACGCCAAGCTGAAGGCAGCCCAGGCGAAGGAAGCCGCCGAGGCGCCAAAGCGTGCGGAAAACGTCCGCGAGTACGAACGCCGCAAGGCGGAATCGGAAGAGCGCCAGCGCGAAGTGGCGCGCAAGAAGGCCGAGCGCGCCGCCAAGGCCGCGAAAAAGGCCGAGGAAGAGAAAGCGAAAGCCGCGCAACAGCCGGCAGGTTAGGGCGGGCTCGGCGAGCCCACCCTACACGGCGCGTCTTGATTTTTCGACGCTGTAATTCCCCGCATCCTGGGCCGGCCGCACCAGCTTCAGGATCGCCATCGTGCAATTCCCGCCCTTGCCCTGCGAGCGCTCGTTGGCCTTGTTGATGAGCATTTCGGACGCCTGGCGCGGCGTCGCCCGCGAGGTGGCGGCGCCCAGTTCGGCATCGGTGAAGAAATGCCACAGCCCGTCCGAGGCGAGCAGGAAGACGTCGCCCGCGGCCAGCCCGGTATGGTGGCCGACGGTCACGTAAGGATCCTTGCGGCCATTGCCCAGCACATTCAGCAGCAGCTTGGACTTGCGGTGGTTTTTCGCCGCGTCCGGCGGCAGGCGGTCGGTCGCGATCAGGTGCTCGACATAGGCGGTGTCGTTGCTGCGCGCCAGGCAGTCGCCGTTCTGGAAGTGGTAGAGGCGGGAATCGCCGACGTGGGCCCAGGCGGCCTCGCCGTGCGGACTCAGCACCAGGCCGACGAAGCTGGCGTGGGCTTCCGCCTTGGCGGCGACGGCGTTCATGTTGATGACCAGGTGGGTCTCCTGCACGATGTCGCGCAGCAGCTGCTGCAGGCGCTCGATGGCGGGATGGTCGCCGGGCTTGAACAGGTCGAACACCTGCTTGGCGGTGTGCAGGACCTGCTCCGACGCCGCCGATCCGGCGATGCCGTCGGAAAGAATGGCCAGCACGTAGCCCGGAGCGCGCGCCCCCGTCATCAATGCGACCCGGTCGTTCTGCTGCGGGCGGTTGCCGATGTGCTGCGCGGTTCCCGCTTCTAACTTGTATGGACTCATAAACGTGGCTTTCCGATGCCGGGTTGCCGATCTTTGTTGGCGGCAAGGTCAGCGTAGATTAAACTATGCACTGGTTTGTACAACTGTTGCAAGCCGTAACAAAAAATTCCGTCCTCCCACTCAGCCCCGGAAATGCCCAACATGATCGACGTTCAGGAGATCCAGCGCCGTATTATCGAACTCGACGTGGAACATCGCGACCTCGACGCCGTCATCGACATGCTGACCCGTGACGGCCACGCCGATCAGCTACAATTACGTCGCCTGAAAAAACGCAAGCTGCAGTTGAAGGACCACATCACTTTGCTGAAAATGCAATTGGTACCGGACGTACCGGCGTAAGCTCTCAGTTTTACCCCTTTCCCAAGACCTTGGCCGATCACCTGCCCATGCCCGGCCCCGACGCCGAGGCCATTCCTGCCGACCCCGCCGCACCTGTTGCCAACGACGCCGCCGAGCCGTCGGCGGAGGTGACCGCGCCGGGCAAGTACGACGCCGAGATCGACCGCATCTTCGGCGCCGGTGGCCCGCTCGCGCCCGCCGTCGGCGCTTTCCGCCCGCGCCAGTCGCAGACCGAAATGGCCAAGGCGATCGCCGATGCGATCGGCAAGCAGGGCACGCTCATCGCCGAGGCCGGCACCGGCACCGGCAAGACCTTCGCCTATCTCGTGCCGGCGCTGCTGTGGGGCGGCAAGACCATCATTTCGACCGGCACCAAGAACCTGCAGGACCAGCTGTTCTCGCGCGACATCCCGAACGTGCGCCAGGCGCTGCGCGCGCCGGTCTCGGTGGCGCTGCTGAAGGGCCGCGCCAACTACGTCTGCCATTACAACCTGGAACGCACCCTGCAGAACGGGCGCCTGACCTCGCGCGACGACGTCGGCCACCTGCGCGAAATCTCGCGCTTCATCAAGATGAGCAACTCGGGCGACAAGGCCGAGCTGGCGAAGGTGCCGGAAACGGCTTCCGTGTGGAACCTGGTGACCTCGACCCGCGAAAACTGCGTCGGCCAGGAATGCCAGTACTACCAGGACTGCTTCGTGATGAAGGCGCGCCGCGAAGCCCAGCAGGCCGACGTGGTCGTGGTCAACCACCACCTGTTCTTCGCCGACGTCGCCCTGAAAGAGGGCGGCATGGCCGAGCTGCTGCCGTCCGCCAACACCATCGTCTTCGACGAAGCGCACCAGCTGCCGGAAGTGGCGACATTGTTCTTCGGCACCACGGTCTCGACCTCGCAGGTGCTGGAGCTGTGCCGCGACGTGCTGGCCGAGGGCCTGGCGCATGCGCGTGGCGGCCCCGACTGGGCCAAGACCGTGATGGTGGTCGAGAAGGCCGCGCGCGACCTGCGCCTGACCTTCCCGGAAGGCGGCACCCGCCTGTCCCTGCCGCAGATTCCGCCCAGCTCGGACTTCTTCCCGGCGCTGGAAAAGCTGAAGGAAGAGATCGAGGGCTTGGTCGACGTGCTGGAAGAAAACGCCGAGCGCGCCGAGACCCTCGAGCAGTGCCGCGTGCGCGCGGTCGAGATGCTGGAAAGCTTCAAGGCCTGGAAACCGGCGCCGGTCAAGAAGGAGCCGAAAGAGAAGGACTACAGCGAATTCGGCGGCGCCGACGCGGTGCTGTGGGTCGAAGCCTTCTCGTCCTCGCTGCAATTGCACAAGACGCCGCTGTCGATCGCGCCGATCTTCGCCGGCCAGCGCGCGGGCACGCCGCGCAGCTGGATCTTCACCTCGGCGACGCTGGCGGTGAAAAGCGATTTCAAGCACTTTTCGGCGCAGATGGGCATGTCGGGCGAGCCGGCCCGCACCTGGCCCAGCCCCTTCAACTACCAGGAGCAGGGCATCCTGTACGTGCCGACCGGCCTGCCGGAGCCAAATACCTTCGGCTACACCGACGCCGTGGTCGACATGGCGCTGCCCGTGATCGAAGCGGCGGGCGGGCGCTGCTTCTTCCTGTGCACCACCATCCGCGCCGTGAACCGCGTGGCCGAACGCCTGCGCGAGGAATTCGCCGCGCGCGGCCTCGAATTCCCGCTGTTCGTGCAGGGCGAACGCGGCCGCACCGAGCTGCTGGATTCCTTCCGCAACGCCGGCAACGCCGTGCTGGTGGGCAGCCAGAGCTTCTGGGAAGGCGTTGACGTGCGCGGCGAGGCGCTGTCGCTGGTCATCATCGACAAGCTGCCCTTCGCCCCGCCGGACGATCCGGTGCTGGCGGCGCGCATCGAAGTGATGGAAAAGAAGGGCATGAACGGCTTCATGCACCACACGCTGCCGGAGGCCATCATCAACCTGAAGCAGGGCGCCGGCCGCCTGATCCGCGACGTCGACGACCGCGGCGTGCTGATGCTGTGCGACCCGCGCGTGATCAGCAAGCCCTACGGCCGCCGCATCTGGCAGAGCCTGCCGCCGTTCAAGCGTACGCGGGTGCAGGCCGAGGTGATCGAGTTTTTCAAGCAGCCGAAGCCGGACGCCTAGCACGTCGTCCCCGCGCAGGCGGGGACCCAGGTTGTCGGTCGCCTTAAAACAACGAGCCGGTCTCCGGCGCCGCCACCTTCTTCGCCCGCGGCGCTTGCGGCGCCGCCCACGCCTTCATCCGCTCGGCCGGATAATGCCGCAGGAACGCGCGCGCCAGGTCAGGATGGCGGCAGGCAAGCCAGGCATCCACGTCTTCCGGCGGCAGCACCACCAGCGCGCGCTTTTCGTCGCCCGGTTTGTGGAAACGCTTCATCAAGGGGTGCTCGTCGGCGTTGATGGTGATCTGGGTGAAGGAGGTGCCCACGTTGCCGTCGGCTTCGCGCCACTCGCGCCACAATCCCGCCACGAAGAACAGCGCATCGTCCGCCATGCCGATGCCGTAGCGTTCGGCTTTGCCGCTTTCGTAGTTCGGTTCGTAGAAACAGGTCATCGGCACCGCGCACAATTGCGTGCGGTGCCAGGCGGACGCGAACGAGCGTTTCTCGCCGATCGATTCGGCGCGCGCATTCATCGTGTCGAACACCTTCACGCCGGCCGGGATGTGGCGGCGCGGCACCATGCCGTAGCTGGCCAGGCGCAGGCTGCGCTGGTTGCCGGCGTCCGTGCGCACGATCGGCGCCAGGTAGTCCTTCCAGGTTTCCGTC
>CAJYXO010000021.1 GCA_913778765.1 uncultured Massilia sp.
CGCTCGAATCGCGCTCGTTCAGGCTCACGCTGATCAAGAACTGGTAGATGAAAAGTGCTACGCTAGCAGGATGACTACACCGCAACCACCCTATTCCGACCCGGCGCGCATCGTCGATGCGCTGCGCACGGACGGCTATGCGCTGCTGCGTCCGCAGGACGTGGCCAGCCTCGCCGGCTGCTCCCTCGACGACCTGCAGGCGCTGGCGCCGAGCTGGGATCGCCTCGAACTCGACAACTACCTGAAGGACGGCGGCCGCTACCGGCGCCGGCGCCACGCCTGCTTCGTCGACGACGGCGGGCAGCTCGCCCAGAGCCCGCACCGCGCGCACTGGCAGCCGGTCGAGTACAACGCCCTGCACGGCGGCATGCGCCGCCTGTTCGAGCCGATCGAGCCGGGCACCGTCGCACAGCCGGCCTGGCGGCATCTGCTGCGCGCGCTCGGCCATGTGTGCTCGCAGGTGAAGGGACCGCAGACCTGGTATGTGGAAGCGCACCAGTTCCGCATCGATACCGCCGACGGCATCGGCCGGCCGACGCCGGAAGGCGCGCACCGCGACGGCGTCGACTTCGTGGCCGTGATCCTGATCGGGCGCGAGAACATCAAGGGCGGCGAGACGCGCGTGTTCGACGCCGAGGGCCCGAAAGGCCAGCGCTTCACCATGCTGGAACCCTGGACCATGCTGCTGCTGGACGATGCGGCGGTGATCCACGAATCGACGCCGATCCAGCCGCTGGGCGAACATGGGCACCGCGACACGCTGGTGTTGACCTGGCGCGCCGGCGACTTCCAGGGCGGCTGAAAAAAACCAAAAAAAAAGCCCGCTACCTTGCGGAGCGGGCGGAATCCAGGTTTTCGGAGAAAACTGGAGGAGACGGTTCCACTATAGCGCCACTTATTGTGCGGCGCAATACGGTAAAACTACGATAGGAGGCTTTACCGCCTTCACAGTGGGACCAATCCTACATTCAGGCGCCAACAAGCCGGAAGGCCGGCGACTTTTGCGGCATTGCGGGAAAGACCTGCTCCAGCTGCTTATCCGTCAAAAGCAAATGCCGTTCGGCGAGCTGCGCCAGCACCGAACGGAAATCGGTTGTGACCGGCAAGTCCCGCCCTTCATTCAGCGCAGCCTCTTCCAGCCCTTGCCAGTCGCCGAGCACGCGGCCGCCATTCACCTTCCCGCCCAGTACCCACATCACATTCCCATGGCCATGGTCGGTGCCGCCGGTGCCGTTCTCGCGCGCGGTGCGGCCGAACTCCGACATCACCACCACCACCGTATCGTCGAACAGCGGGCCGAGACGTTCGGCCAGCACCGCCAGGCCCTGGCCCAGCGGCGCCAGGCGGTTCGCCAGCTGGCCCGCGCCAGCGCCCTGGTTGACGTGGGTGTCCCAGCCGCCCAGCGCGACGAAGGCCATCTGGATCTTCGGATCGTTGCGCATCAGCGCCGCCAGGCGCGCGGCATCGTCCGGGAAGCCGTTCGGCAGCGGCGCGCCGCGGTCGGCCGCCTGCATCTGCGGGGTTTCAAGGGCCGCCTGCATGACTTCGCGATGCGCCTTGCGGCCGTCCTCGTAGGCGCGGCCGAAGCGCGCGTGATTCGCATACAGCTGGTCGAAGGCGGCGCCGATCGCCGGGCGGTCGAGGAGATCGGACTTGGTCCCGGACGCCACGTTCGGCAGGTTGACCGCGGCCGCCTGGCCGGCCAGGATGCGCGGCATGACCGGGCCGATGCCCAGCAGGCGGCTCGGCGTGGCGGTGCCCGGCAGCGCCGCCACCAGCCGGTTCATCCAGCCGTCCGGCGTGCTCTTGCGGCCGGGCGTGGCCGATTCCATGTAGTCCTGGGCGTCGAAGTGGGAACGGGTGGCGTCCGGCGAGCCGCTGGCGTGCACGAAGGCCAGCTTCTTCTGCTGCCACAGCGGCTGCAGGCTGGCGAGCGCCGGGTGCAGGCCGAAGTAGCCGTCCAGGTTCAGCGCGCCGCCTTCCATGCCTGGCGAGGCCAGGCCGATGCCGGGACGCAGGCGCAGGTAGTTTTCGTCGCCGACCGGCGCCACCACGTTCAGGCCGTCGACGGCCCCGCGCAGCATCACCACCACCAGCTTCTTGCGGGTCGGATTGTCGCCGCTGGCCGGCCCGGTCGCGGCCCAGGCATGGGGACCGAGCGGCAGCACGATGCCGGCGCCCAGCGCCAGCGTATTCAGGAAGTCCCTGCGCTTCATGGTGATTCTCCTTAGTGCTGCATGAAATCGGGGCTGCCGAGCAGCATCGCGGCATGCAGGTTGGCGGGATTGCGCGCGACGACGTCGAGCGTGGCCGGCGACAGCGCCCCGGCCAGCGTGGCCTGCAGGCGGCGCGCATCGACCGGCTCGAAGGCTGCCGGCGCAGGCTTCGGTTGGGACGAAGGCACAGGCATGAACATCGCGGCCGAGGCATCGCTGCCGGCCAGGTTCTGCATGGGTTCGGGGGCCGGCGGCGGGCCGAGCACCGGCCGGCTTGCGAGCGGCAGGCGGCCCTGGGCCAGCGCGGTGGCGAAGGCGATGCGGCGCGTCAGCGCATCCGGATTCAGCCAGGCGGCCTGGGTGTTCTTGTAGCCGTCCGGGGTCTGGCAGCCGTACAGCGGCATGCCGAGCTGGCTCATGGTGTTCACCAGCGGCGTGACGTTGACCAGCGGCGCATCGGCGGCGCGCACGCTGGAGACCACGAACTGGTAAGGCGTCTTGAACTTGGCGCCGGCGGCGCCGCTGTCCATGAATTCGCTGCTCGAGAACAGGGTCTTCAGCACCGAGCGGATGTCGCCGCCGCTGGCAAGCCAGGTGCGCGCCATGCGCTCGACCAGTTCGGGCGGCGGCGCATCGCTGACGAAATACTGGGCCAGCTGGAAGCTGACGTGGCGCGCGGTGGCCGGATGCATGGCCAGCACGTCGAGCGCGAGTTCGCCTTCGGCCTGGCCGGCGGGCTGGATCGCGCGCCCGAGCCAGGTCTTGCCGCCCTGGTCGTGACGGCCGGCGTCGAAGCGGAAGGTCTCGCCGGTGCGCACCAGGCGGCGCTGGTCGAAGGTCCAGCCGGTCAGCATGCGCGCCAGTTCGGTGACGTCCTGCTGGGTATAGCCGCCGTCCACGCCGAGCGTGTGCAGCTCCATCAGCTCGCGCGCATAGTTCTCGTTCAGGCCATTGCCTTTGCGCTTGCCCTTGGCGCCGCCGTTACCGTTCGCATCAGCCTTCGGCGCAGACGAAGCCACATTGTCGAGGTAGAACAGCATGGCCGGGTGCTTGGCGGTGGCGCCCAGCAGCGTGCGGAAGGAACCCAGCGCATAGGGCCGGATGGCGTCGCGCTCGTAGCTCGACACCAGCGCGCGGTCGATGCCCTTGCCGGCGAAGACGTTGAAATGGTTGAACCAGAAATCGACCATCACTTCTTCGAGCTGGCGCGGGCTTTCGACCGCGCGCAGCAGCCGCGCCTCGGCTTCCTCGCGCGCGGCGCGTTGCTGCTCGACGCGGCGGCGCTGCTTGGCGCCCTCTTCGTCGTTGCGCACGTCCCGGCGCAGCTCGAGGTAGTCGCGCAGGGCGCCGCCGGCGCTGCGCCGGGTCGTCTCGAGCGCGTCCAGGCGCGCCGCCAGGTCCTGCGGCAGCGGGATCGCCTCGGGGTGCAGCTGCTCGTCGATCCAGGCCTGGACGCCGATGCGCCGCACCCGGTCGACGTCGCCACGGCGCGGCCCGAAGGCCAGGCGGTTCAGCACGTGCACGGCCTGCTGGTCGGGATTCAGGGGTGCGGCATGCAGCGCCGGCGCCAGCACGCAGGCGGCGAGAAGGACGGACAGTGAACGGCTGAACATGATTGCTCCGGTCGATAATCGAACAGTAAAGCACTTTAGACAGTGTAGTGATGGCCGCGGCTTTGCATGAGTAAATATTTGTAACCGCGACTTTTCCGTACATACGGGACAGCGGGATGGATGCCTGTTTTGCTACACTCGCGGGATGATGATGACCCGACTCCGCCCCCACATCCTCCTCCCTGTCGCCCTGCTGGCCGGCCTGGCCGGCGTGCTCGCCACCGGCCGCGCCGCCGACGACAAGAAGGCTGCCGCGGCGCGCCCCGCACTGACCGTCACCACCGAGCGCCCGGCCACCGCGCGCCTGCCGCTGCGCCTGAACGCCAACGGCAACGTCGCCGCCTGGCAGGAAGCCGTGATCGGCAGCGAATCGAACGGCCTGCGCCTGCGCGAGGTGCGCGTCAACGTCGGCGACGTCGTCCGGAAGGGCCAGGTGCTGGCCGTGTTCGATGCCGACGTCGTCAATGCCGACCTGGCCCAGGCCCGGGCCGCGCTGCAGGAAGCCGAAGCGAATGCGGCGGCGGCGCAGTCGGATGCCCAGCGCGCCCGCGCCCTGCAAAGCTCGGGGGCGATGAGCGCGCAGGAAGTCACCCGCTACATCACGGCCGAGCGCACCGCCGGCGCGCGGGTGGCGGCCGCGCGCGCCACGCTGTCGCAACAGCAGCTGCGCCTGAAATACACCCAGGTGGTGGCGCCGGACAGCGGCATCGTATCGAGCCGCAACGCCACCGTGGGCGCGGTCACGGCCGCGGGCACGGAACTGTTCCGCATGATCCGCCAGGGCCGGCTGGAGTGGCGCGCCGAGGTCACGGCGGCCGAGCTGCCGCGCATGAAGCCGGGTCTGAAGGCCCAGGTCAAGGCCGCCAGCGGCGTGACCGTCGCGGGCAAGGTGCGCACGGTGGCGCCGACCGTCGACCCGCAAAGCCGCATCGCCCTGGTCTACGTCGACCTGCCGCCCAGCCTCGCGCCGGATGCGCCCTTGAAGGCGGGGATGTTCGCCGGCGGCCAGTTCGAGCTCGGCGCGTCGAACGCGCTGACCGTGCCGAACCAGGCGATCGCGGTGCGCGACGGCTTTGCCTACGTGTTCCGGCTAAACGCGGACAACCGGGTCAGCCAGGTCAAGGTCAGCACCGGACGCCGGCTCGGGGACCGTGTCGAGGTCACCGCGGGCCTGCCGCTTGACGCGCTGGTGGTGGTCGGCGGCGCCGGCTTCCTGAACGACGGCGATCTGGTGCGCCCGGTGGCGCCTGCCCCGGCGCCGGCTGCGCCGGTGGCCGCGCGCTGAAGGAAGCACGATGAATTTCTCCGCCCTTTCGATACGCAACCCGATCCCGGCGATCATGCTGTTCGCCCTGCTCACGCTGGCCGGCATCCTGGCCTTCAAGGCCAACAAGGTGCAGGACTTCCCGGACATCGAGCTGCCCATCGTGACCGTCAGCGCCACCCTCGACGGCGCCGCGCCGGCCCAGCTCGAAACCGAGGTCGCGCGCAAGATCGAGGATTCGGTGGCGACCCTGCAGGGCGTCAAGAACATCTACACGCGGGTGCTGGACGGCGTCGCCACCATCACCGTCGAATTCATCCTCGAGAAGAACCTGTCGGACGCCGTCAACGACGTGCGCGACGCGGTGTCGCGCGTGCGCGCCGACCTGCCGGCCGAGATGCGCGACCCCAGCGTGACCAAGACCACCACCGCCGGCCGCGTGGTGCTGACCTTCACCGCCGCGGCGGCGCAGGCGAACGGCAAGCCGGCCCTCGATGCGCCCGACCTGAGCTGGTTCGTCGACAACACCGTGTCCAAGCGCCTGCTCAGCGTGCCGGGCGTGGGCGCGGTCAAGCGCGTCGGCGGCGTCTACCGCGAAGTGCGCGTGGAGCTCGACGAAGCGCGCATGGCGGCGCTGCGCGTGTCGGCCCTGGACGTCTCGCGCCAGCTGCGCAACGTGCAGCGCGAAGAACCGGGCGGACGCGGCGACGTCAGCGGCGCCGAGCAGTCGGTGCGCACCCTGGCCACCGTGCAGACGGCCCAGGAACTGTCGCGCATGGAGATCCCGCTGCCGGACGGCCGCCATGTGACGCTCAGCGAGGTGGCGACGGTCTCGGACACGGTGGCCGAGCCGCGCGCCATCGCCGAGCAGGATGGCCGGCCGGTGGTCGGCTTCGAGATCTTCCGCACCCGCGGCGCCGGCGAGACCGACGTCGCCAAGGGCACGCGCGACGCCGTGCGCGAGCTGCAGGCCAAGCACCCCAACGTGGTGCTGCGCGAAGTGATCGACAACGCCGCGCCGGTCGAGGAAAACTTCGACGCCTCGATGGAGATGCTGTACGAAGGCGCGATCCTGGCGGTGCTGGTGGTGCTGTGGTTCCTGCGCGACTGGCGCGCCACCATCGTCGCCGCGGCCGCCCTGCCGCTGTCGGTGATCCCGGCCTTCCTCGGCCAGTACCTGTTCGGCTACACGCTGAACATGGTGACCCTGTTGTCGCTGGCGCTGGTGGTGGGCGTGCTGGTGGACGACGCGATCGTCGAGATCGAGAACATCTCGCGCCACCTCCGGATGGGCAAGAGCCCGATGCAGGCCGCGCTCGAAGCGGCCGACGAAATCGGCATGGCGGTGATCGCGACGACGTTCTCGCTGGTTGCCGTGTTCCTGCCGACCGCCTTCATGAGCGGCATCCCCGGCAAATTCTTCAAGCAGTTCGGCTGGACCGCGGTGCTGGCGATTCTCGCCTCGCTGCTGGTGGCGCGCCTGCTGACGCCGATGATGGCGGCCTACTTCCTGAAACCCGCGAAGCACACGGAAGAGAAGGACGGCCCGATCATGCGGCGCTACATGCGCACCATGCAGTGGTGCCTGCGCCACCGCGGCCTGACGATGCTGGCGGCGGCCGTGTTCTTCGTCGGCTCGATCTCGCTGGTGCCGCTGCTGCCGACCGGCTTCGTGCCGGCCAGCGACCGCGCCCAGACCCAGATCAACGTCGAGCTGCCGCCCGGCTCGACCCTCGCCCAGACCCGCGCCGTGGCCGAGCAGGTGCGGCGGGCGGCGATGACGGTCCCGCACATCAAGACCGTGTTCAGCTCGATCGGCGGCGGCTCCAGCGGCGACGCCTTCGCACCGGGCGCGGCGGCCGAGGCGCGCCGCGCCGTGCTGACCGTCAGCACCACGCCGCGCGGCGACCGCAAGGAAAAGCTGGCGCAGATCGAATCGAGCCTGCGCGCGAAGCTGGCCGACATCCCCGGCGCGCGCTTCACGGTCGGCCCGCCCGACACCGGCGTCAAGATGCAGCTGGTGCTGCGCAGCGAAGACCCGGTGGCGCTGACCGCCGCCGCGCGCGCAGCCGAGCGCCAGTTGCGCACCCTGCACGGCATCGGCAACGTCAGCTCCAGCGCTTCGCTGGTGCGGCCCGAGATCATCGTGCGCCCCGACTTCGCGCGCGCCGCCGACCTCGGCGTGACGGCCGCCAGCATCGGCGAAACCGTGCGCGTGGCCACCGCCGGCGACTACGACCAGGTGCTGGCGAAGATGAACGTGTCCGAGCGCCAGGTGCCGATCCGCGTCAAATTACCGGACGCGGTGCGCGCCGACCTCGACGCCATCGGCCGCCTGACGGTGCCGGGCAAGAACGGCCCGGTGCTGCTGGCGAACGTGGCGGGGATCACGATGGAAAGCGGCCCGGCCCAGATCGACCGCCTGAACCGCAGCCGCAACGTGACCCTGGACGTGGAGCTGAACGGCCGCTCGCTGGGCGAAGTGAATACCGAGGCGCGCGCCCTGCCCGCGCTGCGCAATTTGCCGGCCTCGGTACAGATCGCGGAACTCGGCGACGCCCAGGAGATGCAGAACCTGTTCGCCAGCTTCGGCATCGCAATGATGATCGGCGTGCTATGCATCTACGGCGTGCTGGTGCTGCTGTTCACCGACTTCCTGCAGCCGGTGACGATCCTGGCGGCGCTGCCGCTGTCGATCGGCGGCGCCTTCGTCGCCCTGCTGCTGACGCGCGATGCGCTGTCGATGCCGACCATGATCGGCCTGATCATGCTGATGGGGATCGTGACCAAGAACTCGATCCTGCTGGTCGACTACGCGATCCTGGCGCGCAAGGCCGGCATGAACCGCTTCGATGCGCTGGTCGACGCCTGCCACAAGCGAAGCCGCCCGATCGTCATGACCACGATCGCGATGGGCGCGGGCATGCTGCCGCTGGCCCTCGGCCTGTCGGGCGACCCGAGCTTCCGTTCGCCGATGGCGGTGGCGGTGATCGGCGGCCTGATCACCTCGACCTTATTGAGCCTGCTGGTGGTGCCGGCGGTGTTTACGTATGTGGACGATGCCGAGCACCTGTTCGGACGGCTGGCGCGCAGGCTGCGCAAGCATCCGCGTCATGCGGTGCGCAGTGAGGAAAGCGCGATTAAATAGCCAGCCCGCAAACGTCATTCCCGCGGCCCCTGAACGTCAGCGCCGCGGCCCCTGAACGTCATTCCCGAAGGCGGGAATCCAGGCCCTGCGTGCGTTTCGACCGCGCCGCCAAACTTGGGTCCCCGCCTTCGCGGGGACGACGGTCAAGCGGTGGCGGTGCGCCGCGCCGCAGTCTTCGACTTCGCAGCCGCCACCGCCGGCAAACGCTGCGCCGGCACCTTTTTGCCCGCAGCCGCCTGCACCTTAAACACGGCCACCATCTGCGCCAGCCGGTCGGCCTGCTCCTGCAGGCTGCCGGCCGCGCCGGCCGCTTCCTCGACCAGGGCCGCGTTCTGCTGGGTGACCGAATCCATCTCGGTGATGGCCTGGTTGATCTGGGTGATGCCGCCTTCCTGCTCGCGGCTGGCGCTGCTGATCTCGCCCATGATGTCGGTGACGCGCTGCACGCTGCCCACCACCTCGTCCATGGTGGCGCCGGCTTCGGCCACCAGCCGCGAACCGAGGCTGACCTTGCCGACCGAGTCGTCGATCAGCTGCTTGATCTCCTTGGCGGCCGAGGCCGAGCGTTGCGCCAGGCTGCGCACCTCGCTCGCCACCACCGCGAAGCCGCGGCCCTGCTCGCCCGCACGCGCGGCCTCGACGGCGGCGTTCAGAGCCAGGATATTGGTCTGGAAGGCGATGCCGTCGATGACGCCGATGATCTCGACGATCTTGCGCGAGGCGCTGTCGATGTCGCCCATGGTCTCGACCACGCGCGCGACCACGGCGCCGCCGCGGCGCGCCACGTCGGACGCGCTGGCGGCCAGCTGGTTCGCCTGCAGCGCATTCTCGGCGTTCTGACGGACCGTCGACGTCATCTCTTC
>CAJYXO010000022.1 GCA_913778765.1 uncultured Massilia sp.
CACAGGGTGCCGAGCGGCTGTCCCGAGCGGTCGCGCAGGGGCACGCCGGCGTAGAAGCGGATGTGCGGGTCCTGCAGCACCAGCGGGTTGTTGTGGAAGCGTTCGTCGGCCAGCGCGTCCTCGACCACGAACATGTCCTCCTGCAGCACGGCGTGCGAGCAGAAAGCGCAGTCGCGCGGCGTTTCGCGCGGCTCGAGGCCGACCCTGGCCTTGAACCACTGGCGGCTCGAGGTCAGCAGCGAGATCAGGGCGATCGGCGAACCGGTCACCATGGTGGCCAGGCGCACGATGCGGTCGAAGCGCGCTTCCTCATCGGTATCGACCAGGCCGCTGGCGCCGACGGCCGCCAAACGCGCGCGCTCGTCCATCGACACAGGATAGGTCGGCGCGGCCGGCGGCAGGAATTCCTTGTCGTTGCTGGAGGCCGGACGCAGGTGGGCAGCGTCGTCTTTTCCATGTAACAAGCCCTGGACCAGGCTCAGGCGGGTACGACGATGTCCTCCCGGGGTCTTCCAGGATTCGATCGCGCCACTTTCCATCCAGATCTGCACCGTGCTCGTGGCGACGCCGAGGAGGCGCGCTACTTCGCTGGTTGTCATGATCGGATCGTCCATTTTGATATTGCTCTGCATAAACTTCCTCTTGTCCCGTCAGTATAGCGGATAAATTTGTTCACATCTTCTTTTGTTCTTTCCGGCGACAGGACGGCTTTTTTTGCCGTATAGCAAAAGGTTATCACACAAAGCGAAAAAACTTGCATAGACATGTGGAAATATCTTGCTTGTTTGTTATCTCTGCGCCACTATCGGCGCTTTCCTCAAATTTAGATCGTAAATGATGGTTACCACAATAAAGGGGATGACAATGAGCGAGCGGTCGGCGGGTGTTGCAATTTCAACAAAGTTGTATGCGTCCTTCGCCCTCGTGGTGATCGTGACGCTGGTGCTCGCCGTGTTTGCAATCTTGCGGGTGGACGGGATCCAGTCCGCGCTGGCGAATGCCGACAGCCTGCGCGGCAGCCGGCTGGAGCCGCTCTACGCGTTACGGGAGGCGCTTGACCAGACCGGTATCGCCGCGCGCAACGCCTATATCTTTACCGATAATGCCGACGCCATGCGCGAGCTTGACCTGGTCGACAAGCAGGTCGCCCTGGCCCAGGCCGCGATGGTCCAGCTCGACGGCTCGCTGCAGGGCAATCCCGCCTACCTGAAAGTGCGGGAGGAGATGGCGGCGATGGTGCGCGAACTCCAGCGTCCGCGCAACTACCGCACGGCCGGCGAAATGGCCGGCTATGGCGCTTTCCTGGTCAACGAATGCTCGCCGCTGCGCCGCAAGATCGTCGCCGACATCGAACTGCTGCTGCGCCAACTGCAGGCCGACAGCGCCCAGGCCAGCGCCGCCGCCGGCGCGAGCGCCGCCACCGCCCGCTGGATGATCGGCGGCCTGAGCGCGCTGTGCGTGGTGCTGGCCGCCGTGATCGGCCTGGCGATCACCCGCAGCCTGCTGAGGGAACTGGGCGGCGAGCCGGCCTATGCGTCGAAGGTGGCGCGCGCCATCGCCCGCGGCGAGCTGCAGTACAGCGTCGATACCCGCCGCGCCCAGCCGCGCAGCCTGCTGGCGGCGATGAGCGCGATGCGCGACAGCCTGTCGTCGATCGTCGGCAAGGTCCGGAGCGGCACCGAGGCGATCGCCTCGAGCTCGGCCGAAATCGCCACCGGCAACCTCGACCTGTCGCAGCGCACCGAGTCGCAGGCGGCCGAGCTGGCCGAGGTGGCGGGCGCCATGAAGCAGCTGATCGCCTCGGTGCGCCGGAATGCCGACTATGCGGCCGAAGCCAGCCGTCTTGCGGGCGAAGCCGCGGATGTGTCGCGCCAGGGCGGCGCCGCGGTCGAGGGCGTG
Source organism: uncultured Massilia sp. (assembly GCA_913778765.1). Lineage (GTDB taxonomy): Bacteria > Pseudomonadota > Gammaproteobacteria > Burkholderiales > Burkholderiaceae_D > Telluria. The sequence goes on from CAJYXO010000022.1 coordinate 1,900, forward strand.
GTCGAGACCATGCACCTGATCCACGAGTCCTCGCGCAAGATCGTCGAGATCATCGCCGTCATCGACGGCATCGCCTTCCAGACGAATATCCTGGCGCTGAACGCGGCGGTCGAGGCGGCGCGCGCCGGCGAACAGGGCCGCGGCTTTGCCGTGGTGGCCACCGAGGTGCGCAACCTGGCGCACCGCTCGGCGGCGGCGGCCAAGGAGATCAAGGCCCTGATCGAGGATTCGGTGAGCAAGGTCGGCGCCGGCACCGAACTGGTGGGCCGCGCCGGCCAGACCATGCGCACCGTGGTCGACGGCGTGCAGCGGGTGAACGGCATCATGGGCGACATCTCGAGCGCGACGCAGGCCCAGAGCGAAGAGATCGAACGGGTCGACGGCGCCATCGTCCAGCTCGACGAGATGACCTTGCAGAACGCGGCGCTGGTCGAGGAAGCCTCGGCGGCGGCGCAGTCGCTGCGCAACCAGGCGGATCAGCTGGCGGCGCTGGTGAACACCTTCCAGCTCGAGCAGCGGGCGGGCGGGGCCCGGGCCGGCGTCCGGGCGCTGGTCAAGGTTTGATGCGTCTTCTATTTAGTGCACGGTGTCTTTCGGCGCCGCCTTATCTTCCTGGACCAGCACGAAGGGGCTGACCACCGAAGCCCACAGGCGGGCATCGGCGGCCTGCCAGGCGCTGGCCTGGACGTCCGACACCTTCGCCAGCTTGCCTTCGTCCATCCAGCGCGCGATGGGCTGCTTGTCGTCGTGGGCGATGCGCAGCGCGACCTCGACCAGGTCGAGTTCGTGGCTCACCCAGACCACGTTGCCGTGGGCGAAATGGCGTTCGAGTTCGGACCAGTTGACGCGCGCGGTTTCGCTGTTGATCTTGTCGTGCAGTTCAGTGTCTTTGAGTGGATCGGTCTTCATGGCTTTTCTGATTCAGATGGGCTCGACGGCGGGCGTCGGCGAATCCGCCCATGTTAACCGATACGCCTGGCCCTTGCGGACATTCCCGACCAGGGCCGGGCGGAAGCAGGCCAGGTTGGTGCCTGCCGGCCGCCTGACGCTCGGGTAGACGATGCCCATCGAGCCGGCATCCAGCAGGCCGGCGGCCAGGCGCTGCGAGGCCAGGTAGCTGTCTCCGGCCAGGCAGTCGGCGAATGCGGGGTTGCCGCGGATGTCGTGGAAGGCGGCGGTGAAGTCGGCCAGCAGGGCCTGGTAGCTGACGCTGTCGTCGAAGCGCCCGATTTCCTGGTACTCGACGGTCTTGTGGAAGCTGACTTCGGCCAGCGCGGTCTCGAGTTCGAAGGCGCAGTACCAGGCGCCGCGCTCGCCGTCGTTGAAGCGGCTGCCTTCCGGACGCGCATAGGTATAGGCCGCGTTGATCATGCGGAAGTTGGGCACCCCGAACACCAGTTCGTCCATGCCGATGCCCGGCAGCTGGCCGGATTCGCCGCGCAGGCGGTCGTTGGTGGCGTTGTCGAGGTCGAACAGGTCGCGCAGCACGGCATCGCTTTCCGCCAGCGGCGCCAGCACCGAGTCTTCGGCATCGGCGAAGCGGGAAGGGATCAGGCGGACGGTATCGAACTGGCGCAGCAGGGTCAGTTGCGGCGCAGTCTTCACTAGAGTCCTCCGCGGCGCGCGTCGAGCAGGCGCCGCACGGTCTGCATGGCCAGCAGGCCGCCGCCCAGCATGAAGGCCAGCGGCGCGCGGCCGTTGAACACCGGGTTGCTGTTCGGGAGGTGGACCCATTCGTCGGCCAGCTTGTCGCCGTACAGGATGTGCAGCGCCTTGTAGACGCCCAGCAGATAGGAGATGCGGGTAATGCGGTCGACTTCCAGCACGCGGCCCGGATTCTTCTTCCACTCGTAGAAGGCGGACGAGGACAGGCCGCCGAGCAGCTCGCGGGCATCGTCGTCGCGCACCTGCCAGGCCTCGAGCAGCTTGAAGAAGCCTTTCAGCGCGGAACTCGACAGGCGCTCGCGTTCGGCGCGGTCGTTGAGGTCGACGAGAATCGCCGGTTCGAAGCGGCTTTTGGGGTAGGCGTAGGCGAGACTCATAGGAATCCTCCGAATATGGAGTTTTTATACTCCACTTCCGGAGACATCGCAAGCAGCTTGTGCAAACGGTATTGCCGTGACAAAATTGTTCGATTGCTAATCGTAAACACTTGCGTGGAGGACGCATGCGTCTGCTGTCGATTGGGGTTTTGTGCATCAGCATGGTGATGTTGACGCTGGCCAGCGCGGCGCGGCCGACGAATGCCGAGCTGAAGAAGCAGGTGACGGAGCATGAGCGCGCCTTCGCCGCCACCATGAAGGCGCGCGACCATGCGGCGTTTACGGGCTTCCTGGCCGAGGAAGCGATCTTCTTTTCCGGTCCCGGCAACGTGCTGCGCGGACGCGACGCCGTCGCCAGGGCCTGGCGCCCGTACTACGAAGGCCCGCAGGCGCCGTTCTCCTGGGCGCCGGAAGAAGTGGAGGTGGTCGATTCCGGCACCCTGGCCTACAGCGGCGGCCCGGTCTACGACGCCAGCGGCAAGAAGGTGGGCCGCTTCAACTCGATCTGGCGCCTGGAAGCCCCAGGCCGCTGGCGCATCGTCTTCGACCGCGGCGAACAGCCGTAATTCGGGATCTGACCCCGAATTTATTCTTTGACCTTGCCGCGCAGGGCCTTGACTTGTCCGCTGCGGGTCTTGGCGTCCAGCCGGCGCCGTTGCGAGGAGCGGGTCGGCTTCGTTGGCCGCCGCAACGCCTGCACGATCGAGGCCTGGTCGACCAGTGCCTGCAGCCGCCGCAGCGCGTCTTCCTTGTTGGCTTCCAGGCTGCGCGATTGCTGGGCCTTGAGCACCACCACGCCGTCGTCGGTGATGCGGCTGTCGCGCAGCGCCAGCAGGCGCGCCTTGATCCAGTCCGGCAGCGAAGACGCGCGGATGTCGAAGCGCGCATGCACCGCGCAGGCGACCTTGTTGACGTTCTGCCCGCCCGGCCCCTGGGCGCGGATCGCGCTGAACTCGACCTCGGCCGGATCGAGTTTCACGCCGGTTCCGCGTGCTCGACCAGTAGCTGCACCTTGGTGACGCCGTTGTATTCGTTGGCGTCGAGCCGGAACGCCACCCGCGCGCGCTCGCCCAGCGATGCCGTGTTGCCGAACCAGATGGCGTCGTAGCGCCGGCCGTTCCGTTCCAGCAGCAGTTTCAGGTGCCGGTCCTTCAGGATGCGCTGGCTGACCACGCGGAATTCGTCGCAAAACACCGGCGGCGCGAAGCCCTGGCCCCAGACCTGGCCGTCCAGCAGCTCGATGAACTGCACGCTGTAGAAATCGTCCTCCAACGGCCCGTCGGTCTCGACCACGCGCTCGAGCTGGGCTTCGCTGAGCCAGGCCCGCCCGACCGCCTCGAAGGCTTCGGTAAAGGTGTCGAAGTGTTCGAGCCGGATGGTCAGGCCCGCCGCCATTGCATGGCCGCCGAACTTGTCGATCAGCCCCGGCACGCGCTTGCTGACCAGGTCCAGTGCGTCGCGCAGGTGGAAGCCGGGAATCGAGCGCCCCGACCCCTTGATCCAGCCGTCGCCGGCCGGGGCGAAGGTGATGGTCGGGCGGTAGAACTTCTCCTTCAGGCGCGAGGCGACGATGCCGATCACGCCCTGGTGCCAGCCGTCGTCGAACACGGCGATGGTGCTGGCGTCCGCCGGGCGGAAGTCGTCGAGGTGCAGCAGGGCCGTGTCCTGCATCTCGGCTTCGATCTCGCGGCGCTTCAGGTTGATCTCGTTGAGCTGCTGGGCGATCTCCCAGGCGCGGCCTTCGTCGTCGGTGACCAGGCACTCGATGCCGAGCGACATGTCTTCCAGGCGGCCGGCCGCGTTCAGGCGCGGACCCAGTGCGAAGCCGAGGTCGAAGGGCGAGGCATTGCGCGCCTCGCGGCCGGACACGCGGAACAGCGCGGCGATGCCCGGATGCATGCGGCCCGCGCGCATGCGCTTCAGGCCCTGCGCGACCAGGATGCGGTTGTTGGTGTCGAGCTTGACCACGTCGGCCACCGTGCCCAGCGCCACCAGGTCCAGCAGGGTGTCCAGACGCGGCTGGGTGCTGGCATCGAAGAGGCCGCGCTTGCGCATTTCGGCGCGTACCGCCAGCAGCACGTAGAACATCACGCCCACGCCGGCCAGATTCTTGCTGGGGAAGCCGCATTGCGGCTGGTTGGGATTGACGATCACGCGCGCGTCCGGCAACGCGTCGCCGGGCAGGTGGTGGTCGGTCACGACCACATCGATGCCGCGTTGCTTGGCGGCGGCCACGCCGTCGATGCTGGCAATGCCGTTGTCGACGGTGACGATGATGTCGGGATTCTTCTCGCGCACGGTCAGTTCGACGATCTCGGGCGTGAGTCCATAGCCGTACTCGAAGCGGTTGGGCACGATGTAATCCACCGTCGCCCCCAGCAGGCGCAGGCCGCGCAGGCCGACGGCGCAGGCGGTGGCGCCGTCGCAGTCATAGTCGGCGACGATCACCAGTTTCTTGCGGGCGGCGATGGCATCGGCCAGATAGACCGCCGCCGCCTCGATGTGCAGCAGGCCCGACGGCGGGAACAGGGCGTTGAGTTCGCTGGCCAGTTCGCGCGCGCTGGACAGGCCGCGGGCCGCGTACACGCGCGCCAGCACCGGGTGGACGCCCTCGGCGATGAGCTGGTCGGCCTGCTGCGGCGAATAGGGACGGGTGGTGACGCGGATCATGCTGCCAGCCTCGACAGCGACGGCTTGTGCCAGAAGCGGCGCAGACTGCCGCGGGTGACCTGCAGCTGCGACTGGCGGTCGGCACCGGTGAGGATCAGTTCGATGGCGTCGACCGCGCCGGCGCGCAGCGACACCAGCAGCGGTGCCAGCCAGTCGCGGTCGAGGTGTTGCAGATGCTGCAGCCAGAGTCCCCATTCCTCGGCCATGGCGGCTTCCAGCAGGGCATCCAGCACCAGCAGGCGCTGGCCGCTGCCTTGCACCACCTGGGCCGCGCCGGCCTCGTTGCGCTCGGCGCCGAAGGCGCGCATCCAGCCGCGCAGGCCGAAGCTGTCGGCATAGCCGGGCTGGCTCAGGGTACCGGCGCTGGCGCCGCCCCAGATCCAGATCGAGTTGATGGCTTTCTGGCCGCGCAGCTCGCGCTGTTCGTTGAGCGATTCGGCGAACCACTGCATCTGCACTTCATTTTGCAACTTGCGCCAGGCCAGCTCACCGGGGCCTTCCGGCATCCAGATATCGACATTGCGGCCACTGGCTGCCGCTGGTGTGGAGGTGCGCAAT
>CAJYXO010000023.1 GCA_913778765.1 uncultured Massilia sp.
TCGAAATCGCCAAGGCTGCGCTGGTGGTGAAGTGCGAACCGACTGAGGTCAGCTTCATCCGGGCTTTCCACCTGATCCAGTTTGAGCTGCACTGGGCAGGCGTGACCAGATCGTATGGAAAACTGCCCGCCTCGATGAAGCATTTGCGAGAAAGGTTGGTTATCCTTCTGAAAGACGAACGGCCCGGCCGCAAATGCGACCGGGCCGTCAAGGCAACGCCGAAGCGTTATGCCGTCCGGAAGGTGACGAGGCTACCTTAACTGAACGGCATTACCGCCGTAGCGAGCCTTTTCGTGCTTGGGGAACCGGTCCGGGATCAGTCCCAGCTCAGCGCGCCACCGGTCTGGTACTCGGTCACGCGGGTCTCGAAGAAGTTGCGTTCCTTCTTCAGGTCGATCATTTCGCTCATCCACGGGAACGGATTTTCCTCGTTCGGGAACAGCGGATCGAGGCCGATCTGGACGGCGCGGCGGTTGGCGATGAAGCGCAGGTAGCCCTTGAACATCGGCGCGTTCAGGCCCAGGACGCCACGCGGCATGGTGTCTTCGGCGTAGCGGTATTCCAGTTCGACGGCCTTCAGGAACAGCTGCTTGATCTCTTCCTTGAACTCGGCGGTCCAGAGCTGCGGGTTTTCCATCTTGATCGTGTTGATCAGGTCGATGCCGAAGTTGCAGTGCATCGACTCGTCGCGCAGGATGTACTGGTACTGCTCGGCGGCGCCGGTCATCTTGTTCTGGCGGCCGAGCGCCAGGATCTGGGTGAAGCCGACGTAGAAGAACAGGCCTTCCATCAGGCAGGCGAACACGATGATCGAGCGCAGCAGCTTCTGGTCGTTTTCCAGGGTGCCGGTCTTGAATTCCGGATCGTTGATGACCTCGATGAACGGGATCAGGAACTGGTCCTTGTCGCGGATCGACGGGATTTCGTTGTAGGCGTTGAAGATTTCCTTCTCGTCCAGGCCCAGCGACTCGACGATGTACTGGTAGGCGTGGGTGTGGATCGCCTCTTCGAAGGCCTGGCGCAGCAGGTATTGGCGGCATTCCGGCGCCGTGATGTGGCGGTAGGTGCCCAGCACGATGTTGTTGGCGGCCAGCGAGTCGGCGGTCACGAAGAAGCCCAGGTTGCGCTTGACGATGCGGCGCTCGTCCTCGGTCAGGCCGTTCGGGTTCTTCCACAGCTCGATGTCGCGCTGCATGTTCACTTCCTGCGGCATCCAGTGGTTGGCGCAGCCGGCCAGGTACTTGTCCCAGGCCCACTTGTACTTGAACGGCACCAGCTGGTTGACGTCGGTTTTGGCGTTGATGATGCGCTTGTCGTCGGCGTTCACGCGCTTGGCGACGTCGGCGGCGCTGGCGCCTTCCGGTGCGGCTGCGCCGGCGGCCGGTGCGCTGGTGGTCGGTTCATCGTCCCATGACAGAGCCATGATCTTTTCCTTCTATATAGTGTTCGTTATACGTCGTTCCCGCGAAGGCGGGAACCCAAGTTTGTTCGCGGTTCGCTAGCGCAACTTGGGTCCCCGCCTGCGCGGGGACGACGGATCAAAAATTACTGGCAGGCTTCGCACTCGTCGAAACCGGCATCGCCCGGACGCAGGTAGCAGGCCGCGCCTTCCACCACATCCGCCGACGCTGCCGGCGCTGCGGCCGGGGCCGGAGCTGCTGCCGCTGCCGCCGACAGGCCACCATCGACCGGCACGGCATTCAGGGCGCCGGTGCGGGTGGTCGACTTCTCCATGTGGGTCGCCGCGATGGTGCGCAGGTAGTAGGTGGTCTTCAGGCCGCGCAGCCAGGCCAGTTTATAGGTCTCGTCCAGCTTCTTGCCCGAGGCGCCGGCCATGTAGATGTTCAGCGACTGGGCCTGGTCGATCCACTTCTGGCGACGCGAAGCCGCTTCCACCAGCCACTTCGGCTCGACTTCGAAGGCGGTCGCGTAGATGTCGCGCAGGTCCTGCGGGACGCGGTCGATGCGCGACAGCGAGCCGTCGAAGTATTTCAGGTCGTTGATCATGACCTCGTCCCACAGGCCGCGCGCCTTCAGGTCGCGCACCAGGTACGAGTTGATCTCGGTAAACTCGCCCGACAGGTTCGACTTCACGTACAGGTTCTGGAAGGTCGGCTCGATGCAGGCCGACACGCCGATGATGTTCGAGATGGTCGCGGTCGGGGCGATCGCCACGCAGTTCGAGTTACGCATGCCGAACTGCTTGATGCGGCTGCGGACGACGGTCCAGTCCATGGTTTCCGACTGGTCCTGCTCCAGGTAGCCGCCGCGCTCGTCCGCCAGCAGCTTGATCGAATCCTGCGGCAGGATGCCGCGGTCCCACAGCGAACCCTCGTAGGACTGGTAGCGGCCGCGCTCTTCGGCCAGCTCGGTCGAGGCCAGGTAGGCGTAGTAGCAGACGGCTTCCATCGAGACGTCGGCGAACTTCACCGCCTGTTCCGAGGCGAACGGCACGCGCATCATGTGCAGGCAGTCCTGGAAGCCCATGATGCCCAGGCCGACCGGACGGTGGCGCAGGTTCGAGTTCTTCGCCTTCTCGACGGCGTAGTAGTTGATGTCGATGACGTTGTCGAGCATGCGCATCGCGGTGCGGATGGTCTTCTGCAGCTTGACCACGTCCAGGCCGTCGCCCTTCATGTGCTGCGGCATGTTCACCGAACCCAGGTTGCAGACGGCGATCTCGTCGGCATTGGTGTTCAGCGTGATCTCGGTGCACAGGTTCGACGAGTGCACCACGCCCACGTGCTGCTGCGGCGAACGGATATTGCACGGATCCTTGAAGGTGATCCACGGGTGACCGGTCTCGAACAGCATCGACAGCATCTTGCGCCACAGGTCGAGCGCTTCGACTTTCTTGTACACGGTCATTTCGCCGCGCGCGGCGCGCTCTTCGTAGGCCAGGTAGGCTTGCTCGAAGGCCTTGCCGACCTTGTCGTGCAGGTCCGGCACTTCGGACGGCGAGAACAGGCTCCACGAGCCCTTCTCCATCACGCGCTTCATGAACAGGTCCGGAATCCAGTTCGCGGTGTTCATGTCGTGGGTGCGGCGGCGGTCGTCGCCGGTGTTCTTGCGCAGGTCGAGGAATTCCTCGATGTCCAGGTGCCAGGTTTCCAGGTAGCCGCAGACCGCGCCCTTGCGCTTGCCGCCCTGGTTGACCGCCACGGCGGTGTCGTTGGCGACCTTCAGGAACGGGACCACGCCCTGCGACTTGCCGTTGGTGCCCTTGATGCGCGAGCCCATCGCGCGGACCGGGGTCCAGTCGTTGCCCAGGCCGCCGGCGAATTTCGACAGCAGCGCGTTTTCCTTGATCGCGTCGTAGATGCCTTCCAGGTCGTCGCCGACGGTGGTCAGGTAGCACGAGGACAGCTGCGAGCGGCGGGTGCCCGAGTTGAACAGGGTCGGGGTCGAGCTCATGAAGTCGAAGCTCGACAGCAGGTTGTAGAACTCGATCGCGCGCGCTTCGCGGTTCTCTTCGCGCAGCGACAGGCCCATCGCGACGCGCATGTAGAAGGCCTGCGGCATCTCGATGCGGGTTTCGCGGATGTGCAGGAAGTAGCGGTCGTACAGGGTCTGCAGGCCGATGTAGCCGAACTGCAGGTCGCGGTCGGCGACGATGGCGCGGGCCAGCTTCTGCAGGTCGAACTTGCCCAGCTCTTCATCCAGCAGCTCGGCGTCGATGCCCTTGGCGATGTACTGCGGGAAGTAAGTGACGTATTCGGCGGCGGCGCCGGCTTGCGGGACTTCCTTGCCGAAGACTTCCTTGCGGATGGTGTGCAGCAGGATGCGCGCGGTGACCTGGCTGTAGGCCGGGTCCTTTTCCATCAGGGCGCGGGCGGCCAGGATGGCCGACTTGTGCAGTTCCTCGACCGGCACGCCGTCGTACAGGTTCTTCACGGTTTCGGCCAGGATGGCGTCGGCATCGACGTGCTTTTCCAGGCCCACGCAGGCGGCGCCGATCAGGGCCGCCACTTCGTTCATGTCCAGCGGACGGCGCACGCCGCCGTCGACCACGGTGAACTGCGGCGCGTCCACTGCCGTGGCGCCCGACGCTTCCTTGGCGGCGCGGCGCTCGTCCATGCGCTTGGCGCGGTACAGCACGTATTCGCGCGCGACGTCATGCTCGCCCGAGCGCATCAGGGACAGCTCCACCTGGTCCTGCACATCCTCGATGTGGAAGGTGCCGCCGTTCGGCTGGCGGCGCACCAGTGCCGCGACCACGTTGTTGGTCAGCTGCTCGACCAGTTCGCGGATGCGCGCCGACTCGCGGGCGCCTTCGCCGTTCACGGCAAGGAAAGCCTTGGTCATGGCGACAGCGATCTTGGTCGGGGCGAACGGCACCACGGCGCCGTTGCGGCGGATGATGCGGTAATCGCCGTTGGCGACGAGTTCAGCGGCGCTGGCGCCCACCGGTGCGGTATTGATGGAGGTGTCCATGGATGTTTGCATTAAGGCTCCCAATGCCAACCTGCTAAAGTTGGCAACCTAATAACTTTTTGAGAATGGTGAACTGGAACGCACAATGGAAAACGCTGGATGCGCTCCTGCCCCTATTGTTCTGCTTGTCTGTGGCTGACCACTAGATCTAGTGTCCGACAGCCGTATGAACCTAATTGTAGTCGATATTCGGCGAGATCAAAGGGCCTGCTGAGCGGTTTTTTTTCTAGCGCCGAGCTTGACATTTGCTAAGGCGAACCATTCCGGGCCTCGGGGTGAAAGTGAGCACTAACATAACGATTCAAGGGCCCAGTCGTGGTGCGGCTCGATGTTCACGCTGCCGGCGATTCGGCCATGCTGCGATGGCGAAAAGGCAACAGCTCGGGTCTTCATGGATGAGCCGGATCAAGGTTCGGGCGCGTGAATGTCCAGCTTCTGCATCTGGTAGCGCAGCTGGCGCACGCTGATCCCGAGCAGGCTGGCGGCCTGGGTCCGGTTGAACTGGGTCTGCTGGAGCGCGCGCAGGATGATGTCGCGCTCGACCTGCTCGAGATAGTCCGGCAGGTTGCTGGGCAGCTCGCCGGCGCCCAGCGCGGGCAGGCCGTCGGCCGGCGCGGCTTCCTGCAGCGGCTGCATCCGTGGCTGCGCCGGCGGCGCCGCCGGAGTCACGGCCGCCGGCGGCGCCGGCGGCGTGATCGGCGTGACCGGCGCCGCCGCCTCGCCCTGCGCGGCCAGGCGCGCGCTCTTCAGCACCAGGTCGCCGGCCTCGATCACGCCGTCGTTGGCAAAGGCCAGCGCGCGCTCCAGCACGTTCTCCAGTTCGCGCACGTTGCCCGGGAAGGCATAGCCCTGCAGCGCGTCCAGCACCCCGGCGCCGAGGCGGGCGTTGCCGGGTCCGGCCAGGCGCACCAGGATGGCGTCGGCCAGCAGCGGCAGGTCGTCGAGGCGCTCGCGCAGTGGCGGCAGGGTCAGTTCGATCACGTTCAGGCGGTAGAACAGGTCCTGGCGGAACTGGCCGGTCTCGACCAGCCTGGCCAGGTCCTTGTGGGTGGCGCTGACGATGCGCACGTCCACCGCTTCCTCGGCGGTGGCGCCGATCTTGCGCACCCGCCTTTCCTGGATCGCGCGCAGCAGCTTCACCTGCATCGCCAGCGGCAGGTCGGCCACCTCGTCCAGCATCAGGGTGCCGCCGTTGGCGGCCTGGAAGAAGCCGTCGCGCTCGTCGGCGGCGCCGGTGAAGGCGCCCTTGCGGTAGCCAAAGAACTCGGCCTCCATCAGCGCTTCCGGAATCGCGCCGCAGTTGACGGCCACGAAGGGCTTGCTGGCGCGCGCGCTCTGGGCATGGATCTCGCGCGCCGCCAGTTCCTTGCCGCTGCCGGATTCGCCGTTGATGGCGATCGGCGCCTGCGAACGGGCCAGCCGGCCGATCTGGGCGCGCAGCGCCTGCATCGCCTGCGAGCGTCCCAGCAGGCGCGAGCCGCCGCCGTCCATGGCATCGGCATCCTGGGCCGCCTGCGCCGCCGGCTTCTCGGACAGGCGCAGCGCCGAACGCACCATCGTGCGCAGGTCGTCCAGCACCACCGGTTTCGACACGTAGTCGAACGCGCCGGCCTTCAGCGCCACCACCGCGTTCTCGGCGCTGCCGTAGGCGGTGATCACGGCGATCGGCGTGCCGCGTCCCTGCCCGGCCACTTCGCGCACCAGTTCCAGGCCGGTGCCGTCGGGCAGGCGCATGTCGGTCAGCACCAGCGCGTAGTCGTTCTGGCCGAGCAGCGCACGGGCCTCGCGCACGGTGGAAGCGCTGTCGACGTCCAGACCCATCTTGACCAGGGTGATCTCGAGCAGCTCGCGCAGGTCGGCTTCGTCGTCAACTACAAGGATGCGGGGAGAACTCATATATCTATATAGAGAAGGTGATCACGAAGCGGCCCGGCGCGTCGAACCCGGCGGGACCGTCGACCCGGTATTCGTAGTCGAGCATGGCGCCGTTGTTCAGGCACAGTTCGCGCGCCAGGTAGAGTCCGAGGCCGGTGCCCTTGCTCGAGGTGGTATAGAAAGGCTCGAACAGGTGGGCCCGCACTTCCGCCGTGATGCCGGGGCCGTCGTCCTGCACGTGCAGTTCGACGCGGCCGGTGGCGTCCAGCACCGGAAACAGGCGGATGCTGGCCGGCTTGCCGCTCGCATAGCGGATCGCATTGCCGAGCAGGTTGACCAGCACTTCGCGCAGGTGCAGGCCGTCGAAGCGCACCGTGCGGCTGCCGGCATCGCCGATCCACACCATCTTATCGGCCAGGCCGTGGGTTTCCGTGAATTCGGCTTTCAGCTCTTCCAGGAAGGCTTTCAGGTGCACCGGCTCGGCGCCCGGCTGCACCTTGCGCGACAATTTGAGGATGTCCTCGACCATGCGGTTCACGCGCGCCACGTTGTCGCCGACGATGCGCAGCAGGCGCGTCTCGGCCGGGCCGCTCAGGTCTTCGGCCAGCAGCGACGTCGCATGGCCGATCGCCGACAAGGGATTCCTCACCTCGTGCGCGATGCTGGCCGTCAGCCGGCCCATCGAGGCCAGTTTGAGCTGCTGCGCCTGGTTTTCGATGGCGCTCACGTCCTGCATGAAGATCACGCTGCGCTCGGCCGCGCCAATCGGCGTGTCGACCCGGGCGAAACGCAGCTTGAGGTGCACCGGCTGGTCGAGGCGGCCGCGCACCGGGCCGTCCTGCTCCTGCCAGCGCTTGATGGTGACGTAGGCGTCGCCGGGGCCGGCGTCGCGCCAGGCCTCGAAGCCCTGCGCCACCGGCTCCAGGGCGGGATTGTCCTGCAAGCGAAAATCGGCCGGAAATTCGGCGCTGTCCGCCTCCAGGCCCAGCATGCGCCGCGCCGCCGGGTTGCCGGAAAAGACGACGCCGCCGCGCCCCACCACCAGGATGCCGTCGCCGGCGTCGTCGACCACGATGCGGTAGACCGCCTGCTGCACGCTCAGGTCGACGCCGCGCCGGGCCGCCAGCTCTTCCTGCCCGATCAGGCGCGCCGCCAGCCGGCTCACCACCAGCACCACGGCAAAGAAGGCGGCGCCCATCATCCCGGTCTGCAGCAGGGGCGCGTCCTGGTCTTTCAGGAACAGCCGCCAGGTGCTCTCGGCGAGGATGAAGAGGGTCGCGAGCGAGGCCGAAAACAGCGCCAGCACCAGCGGCGCCAGCACCGCCGCGCCGGCCAGCGGGAACAGGTAGAGCAGCCCGAGGCCGCTGCGCGCGCCGCCGGCGGACAGGTACAGCAGCGAGATGGCGCCGATGTCGACCAGGATCTGGCCCGACAGCTGCAACATGAATCGGTGCCGCCAGTACTGGGTGACGGTGGCGAACAGCAGGGCCGCCAGCAGGTAGGCGCCGCAGGTTTCGGCATAGGGCGTGCCGCCCAGCTGGCCGCCGAGGGGCGCATGGCGCGCATCGACGCTCAGGTAGACCAGCAGCACGAACGCGATCACGATGCGCGTCACGGTAAAGGTCTGCAGCGAGCGCCAGAAGGTCTCCCGCGACGCGGCGGTCAGTGCGTGATGCGGCCCCATGCCCCTCAGTCTGGACGGGAAGCGGCCGGCTGGCGCGCGTGCGCCTGGCTGCAGTACTCGTGCCCGCCCGCGTGCACCGCCTCCGAGGACGGGAAGTAGATGCCGCAGTGGGCGCAGCTCGACATGCGCTCGGATTCCTCGACCCGCGGCGCGCCCCGGGCCGGGCCGGCGTGCGGCCCTTGCGGCCCTTGCGGCCCTTGCGGCCCTTGCGGATGGTAGCCGCGTGCGGCCACCGCTGCCCGCAGCTTGCTGCGGATCGCCATCACCACGAGGATGACGAGCGCAATCCAGAATAACAGTCGCGTCATGTGAACCCCCGGTGCAGAACGACTTCAAAGACAAAACGGCTGCCGACATAGGCCAGCGCCAAGGTAGCGAATCCCGCCAGCGTGAAGCGCAAGGCGGTCTTGCCGCGCCAGCCGCGCCAGCGCCGTCCGGCCAGCAGGGCGGCGAACAACAGCCACGACAGCAGCGCGAACACGTTCTTGTGGTCCCAGCGCAGCGCGCGCCCGAACAGCTGTTCGGAAAACACGATGCCCGACAGGACGGTCAGGCTGAGCAGCACGAAACCGATGCCGATCATCCGGAACAGCAGCTTTTCCATGGTCAGCAGGGCCGGCAGCTGGTCGATCGCTGCGCCCAGCCAGCCCTTTTTTGCGGTGCGGGCATGCAGGCGGGTTTCCTGCAGCGCCATCAGCACCGCGTGGAAGGCGGCGATGGTGAGCGTGCTGTAGGCCATCACGGCCACCGCCACGTGCCAGCCGAAGGCGGGTGTCTGCGCCTCGACCGGCATCAGGCTGCCCGGGAACAGCGGCGGCAGCAGGCTCGATACCGCCGCGCACGGCATCACCATGCGGCGCATGCCGTCGAGCGCGAAATTGCGGTTCTCGAGCCACCAGGCCGCCACCGAAATCCACAGCGCGGCCGACAGCATGAAGGCGAAACCGACCCGCAGCGTGCCGTTCGCCAGCATGTCCGGCCACAGCGCGCCGCCGTGCAGCACCCACGCCAGCGCGGTCACGCCGGAAATGACGGCGCCCCGCCGCGGCGGCAGCAGGGCGCACACCGCGTACAGGATGGCCGCGGCGATGAAGAAGGTGGTTTGCATAGGGCGAGTCTACACTATCCGGACTGCGGCCTGTAAACGTCGTTCCCGCGCAGGCGGGAACCCAAGTTTGTTCGCGAAATGCTGGCTGAACCTGGATTCCCGCCTGCGCGGGAATGACGTTGCTTGGGTTCGCGGCTCAGTCGACTGCTGCGGATTTCATCTCCGCCTCATGGTGCCGCTGCTGCTCTTCCATCACCAACTGCCCCAGCTCGCGCTTCAGCGCATTGAACTCCGGCGCCGCCGGATCGCGCATGCGCGGCAGCTCGACCAGCATGTCGCGCTTGACCGTGCCCGGGCGGTAGGTCATCACGACGATGCGGTCGGCCAGGTAGATCGCTTCCTCGATGCTGTGGGTGACGAAGATGACGGTCTTCTTCAGCTCGGCCCAGATGCGCAGCAGCTCGTCCTGCAGGTTGCGGCGGGTCAGCGCGTCGAGCGCGCCGAAGGGCTCGTCCATCAGCATGATCGGCGAGTCCAGCGCCAGCACGCGCGCGATCGCGACCCGCTGGCGCATGCCGCCGGACAGGTCTTTCGGATAGCGCTTGCCGAAGTCTTCCAGCGACAGCAGCTTCAGGAGCTCGCTCACCCTCGCCGCGATCGCCGGCTTCGCCATGCCCTTGATCTCCAGCCCGAAGCCGACGTTCTGCTCGACGGTCATCCAGGGGAACAGCGCATATTCCTGAAACACCATGCCGCGCTCCGGACCCGGTCCGGTGACCTGGGCGCCGTCGGCGACCACCGTGCCGGACGTCGGCGGGGCGAAGCCGGCGATGGCGTTCAGCAGGGTCGACTTGCCGCAGCCCGAGGGACCGAGCAGGCAGACGAACTGGCCGCGCGGGATCTCGAGCTCGATGTTCTCGAGCGCGACCATGCGCCGGCCGTCGGTCTCGAATACCTTGCTGACCTTGTCGATGACGATATGGGCGCTCATGTCAGTGCTCCAGGCCGCGGTGCCAGCGCAGCAGGTAATTGTTCAGTTTATTCATGGCGGCGTCGATCGCCAGGCCGAGCAGGCCGATGGTGATCATGCCGGCGATGATCTTGTCCGACCAGAAGTACTCGCGCGCTTCGAGGATGCGGAAACCGAGCCCGTTGTTCACCGCGATCATCTCGGAGACGATCACCACGATGAAGGCGGTGCCGACGCCGATCCGCATGCCGGTCAGGATGTAGGGCACGGCGGCCGGCAGGATCACGCGCAGGAACATGGTGCTGCCGCCGGCGCCCAGGTTGCGCGCCGCGCGCAGGTAGATGCCGTCGACCTGGCGCACCCCGGCGATGGTGTTCATCAGCACCGGGAAGAAGGCGCCGATCGCGATCAGGAAGATCGCCGGCGGGTTGCCGAGGCCGAACCACAGGATCGACAGCGGGATGTAGGCGATCGGCGGGATCGGGCGCAGCAGCTGGACCAGTGGGTTCATCCAGGCATACACGACGCGGCTCGCGCCCATCGCCAGGCCGAGCGGCAGGGCCAGGCCGGCGCCGACCGCGAAGCCGACCACCACCCGGTACAGGCTGCCGAGCGAATCGATGATCAATTCGCCCGAGGTCGCCCAGGACAGCCAGCTGCCTCCGGGGTTGTTTCCATGCCAGGTGGCGAAGTCCTGCATCGGCAGCAGGTAAGCCACCCACTTGCGCCACACGGCCAGCGGCGACGGCAGGATGTTCTCGTTGACCCACCCCATGCTCGCCACCCACTGCCAGATCCCGATCGCGATGACCGGCACCACCAGGCCGACCGCGATGTCCTGCGCCCTTCTTTTCACCATCCCTTGCTCCTCCACTGCTTCCGCGTGGGCACGGGGTGCCCACGCATGACATCCATCTCCCGATTACTTGACGTTCAGGCTCTTCTTGGCCGCTTCCAGCAGGTCGGTCTTGACCCATTCCTTCGCTGCCGGCGGTTTGGCCATGCGGCCGACACCGGTCTTGTACATGATGTCGGTGGTGACCTGGATGTGCTCCGGCGTGATGTCGTAGGTGTATTCGGCGTTGTCCATCGCGTCGCGGAAGTCTTCGCTGCTGATCTGGCCCTTGAACACGTTCTCGCGCACGTACTTCTCGGCCAGCGCCGGGTCCTTGATGAAGGTGCTGGTCGCCTGCACGAAGCAGCGCATGAACTTCTCGGCCAGCGGACGCTTGGTGTTGTAGAACTTCTCGGTCATGACCATGGTCCGCACCGGCTCGCCGATCGGGGTGTCGTAGGGTTTCAGCATCTCGGTACCGAAGCCCTTGTTGATGGCCTGCGAGGACTGCGGCTCGGATTGCATCATGGCGTCGATGTTCTTGCCCAGCAGCGCCTGGTTCAGGTCGGCGTAGGCCAGGAACACCAGCTGCACGTCCTTGCCCGGCGCCGGATCGGCGGTCAGGCCGGCCTTCTGCAGCTCGGCCATCAGCAGCACTTCCTGGATGCCGCCGCGGGTCACGCCCACCTTCTTGCCCTTCAGGTCCTTGACGGTCTTGATGTTGGTGCCCTGCCCGGCCACCAGGCGCGCGCCGCCCTTGGCGAAACCGGCCACCACGTAGATCGGCGCATTGCCGGCGCGGCCCGAGATCGCCGCTTCCGAAGCGGTGGTGCCGACGTCGATTTCACCGGCGATGATGGCCTGCATCACGTCCAGGCCCTTGGCGAACACCCTTTCCTCGACCTTGATGCCGCACTTCGGGGCGATCTCTTTTATATAGGACACCGCGCCATAGTGCGCGAACTTGAGGTTGCCGAGGCGGACCACCTCCTGGGCCTGGGCGCTGCCCGCGGCCAGCAGGGCGGCCATCAGAACGGTCTTGCCAAAGGTTGCTGCTGTCATCGTCGTCTCCTTTAAGTGCACTGCAATGCTTCTGTTTAATTATTTCAACGAGGCTATAACGTTAATCGCCGTATTGTCAAACCGTACAAGTACGTATTTACCATTGATGCAATATGCCGCGCAATTGCGGCCGGCGAAGTCAGCAAAACCACGCAGCCGCACTGAGGTAAAATGGCGCATTGCACGCTAATTTTTCCCGAGACGCAGACATGCTAGACAATCTGACTCAACGCCTTGCCAAGGTCGTCAAGACCATGCGCGGCGAGGCCCGCCTGACCGAGGCCAACACCGCCGAGATGCTGCGCGAAGTGCGCCTGGCCCTGCTGGAGGCCGACGTCGCCCTGCCGGCCGTGCGCGAATTCATCGCCAAAGTAAAGGAAAAGGCGCTCGGCGAAGAGGTCATCGGCTCGCTCTCCCCCGGCCAGGCCCTGGTCGGCGTGGTGCAGAAGGAGCTGGCGGCCCTGATGGGCGCCGACCTCGGCCCCGAGGCTTCGCAGCTGTCCTTCGCCCAGCAGCCGCCGGCGATCATCCTGATGGCCGGCCTGCAGGGTGTCGGCAAGACGACCACCACCGGCAAGCTGGCCAAGTACCTGAAGGAACAGAAGAAAAAGGTCCTGACCGTCTCCGCCGACGTCTACCGCCCGGCCGCGATCGCGCAGCTGGAGTCGGTCACCAAGCAGGTCGGCGCCGACTTCTTCCCGTCCACCGCCAACGACAAGCCGGTCGACATCGCCCTCGCCGCGCTCGACTGGGCCAAGAAGCACTACCACGACGTCCTGATCATCGACACCGCCGGCCGCCTGGCGATCGACGAAGCGATGATGCAGGAGATCGCCGCGGTGCACGCCGCCGTCAAGCCGATCGAGACCCTGTTCGTGGTCGACGCCATGGTCGGCCAGGATGCGATCAACACCGCCAAGGCCTTCAACGAAGCGCTGCCGCTGACCGGCGTGATCCTGACCAAGCTCGATGGCGACTCGCGCGGCGGCGCGGCGCTGTCGGTGCGCCACGTGACCGGCAAGCCGATCAAGTTTGCCGGCGTGTCCGAAAAGCTGGACGGCCTGGAAGCCTTCGATCCGGCCCGTATGGCCAACCGCGTGCTGGGCATGGGCGACATCCTCGCCCTGGTCGAGGAAGCGCGCAAGGGCGTGGACATGCAGGCCGCGGCCGACATGGCCAACAAGATCAAGTCGGGCGGCAAGTTCGACATGAACGACTTCAAGGCCCAGTTGACCCAGATGAAGAAGATGGGCGGCATGTCCGGACTGCTGGATAAACTGCCGGCCCAGTTCCAGCAGGCCGCGGCCGGCGCCAACATGGACCAGGCCGAGAAGCAGGTGCGCCGCATGTGCGGCATCATCGACTCGATGACCCCGCAGGAGCGCGCCAAGCCGGAGCTGATCAAGGCCAACCGCAAGCGCCGCATCGCCGCCGGCGCCGGCGTGCAGGTCCAGGAAGTGAACCGCATGCTGACCCAGTACGATCAGATGAACACGATGATGAAGAAGCTCAAGGGCGGCGGCCTGATGAAGATGATGCGCGGGATGAAGGGCATGATGCCCGGCATGCGCTGATTCGCCGGCGCTCCCGGAAAGCCGTGCGTGGCAGCCGCCGCGCACGGCTTTTTTACCTTCCGGAGACCCGATTTTTCACTCTGGGATGCCGTTGTTGGCACCATCTGCTGTTTTGGGCCTTGTAAGAGTGAAAAAATTTCGAAAAAGACTTGCACGAACACTAAAACCCTACCAATATAAGCCGGTGCGTACATAGCGCAATTTTCCATGTGTTCCGATTAGGAGGCTCGAAGATGGCAACAGCCAAAAAAACCACCGCAGCACCGGCCAAGAAGGCCGCTGCAAAACCGGCTGCAGCGGCGAAGCCTGCGGCCAAGAAGGCAGCAGCTCCTGCCAAGGCAGCAGCACCGAAAGCAGCAAAGCCGGCCGCAGCGCGCAAGCCGAACGCCGCTTTCATGAAAGAGATGACCCCGTCGGCAACCCTGGCCGCAGTGGTGGGCAACAAGCCGCTGCCGCGTACCGAAGTCACCAAGAAAGTCTGGGACTACATCAAGGCCCAGAACCTGCAGGACGCCGCGAACCGCCGCATGATCAACGCCGACGACAAGCTGAAAGCCGTCTTCGGTGGCAAGGCCCAGGTATCGATGTTCGAGATGACCAAGCTGATCTCGGATCACCTCAAATAAAAACGACGACAGGCCTCCCCACTGGCCCGATACCAAGTCCAAATGAAAAGCCCCGGTTTTGCCGGGGCTTTTTGTTTATATAGTTACGTCATTCCCGCGTCCCTTGAGTCGTCATTCCCGCGCAGGCGGGAATCCAGGTTTTGCGAGTCGCCGCGAACTTGGGTCCCCGCCTGCGCGGGGACGACGGTGGGGACGACGGTGATGGCCGCGGGGACGACGGTGATGGCTGCGGGGACGACGGTGATGGCCGCGGGGACGACGGTGATGGCTGCGGGAACGACCGTCGTGGCTAGAGCCCCGCCGCCGCCTTCATCAGCTCGAACACCCGCGTGTTCTCGATCGTCCCCTTGAACGGCGCCGAGCCAGCGCCCACCGCGTACAGCTTCACGTCGCCGCCGCCATGCCCTTCGCCGGACAGGCGCACGCCGGTCTCCTGGTGGTAGTCCGCTGCCATCGCGCGCGCCTCGTCGACATTGGTGCGGACGTCCTGGCGGTTCGGACCGCCGCCGTAGACCAGGGTCGTGTAGGTCTTGCCGTCCGCGTCCAGGGCCGGCTCGCCGGTCGCGTAGTCGCGCACGATGCCGAGAACCGGATTGCCGCGCTTCGGGTAGCCGTTCATCACCATCGTGTGGTCGTGGTCGGCCGTCACCACGATCAGGGTGTGCTCCAGGCCCGGGTCGATGCGCCGCATGCGTTCCACGGTGGCCTGGATCGCGTTGTCGAAATCGACCACCTCTTCCAGCGCATTCTTTGCGTTCGAATCGTGCAGCGCATGGTCGATCTTGCCGCCTTCGACCATCAGGAAGAAGCCGTTCGGGTTCTTCGACAGCAGTTCGATCGACTTCGTCGCCATCTCGGCCAGGGTCGGCTGGGTGGGCTTGCGCGCGGTGACGTAGTCGAGGTGGCTGTCGGCGTAGATGCCGACGAACTTCCGGTTCGGCAGGGCCGACATCATGTCGGCGCGGGTCGCGGCCACGAAGTAGCCGCGCGCCTTGAACTCGGCCAGCAGGTCGCGGCCGTCGGCGCGGCCCTTCGGATTGGCCTGCGCATCGAAGGGCGTGAAGAAGGGCCGGCCGCCACCCATCAGCACGTCGACGCCATCCTTCAGGCGCTCGTTGTAGCCGGCGCCGCCGGGCACGATCTGGCGCGCGATCGTATAAACAGTATTACGGTTGCAGACGTGGGAAAAGGTCGAGGCCGGGGTCGCGTGTGTCAGCTCGGTGGTGGTGACCGCGCCGACCGATCTGCCTTTTGCCTTGGCCAGTTCGAGCATGGTCATCGGCGCGCTGCCGTTGTCGTCGCCGCAGCGGTCGACGGTCGGATTGCCGTTCGCGTCCTTCCCGGGCGCCATCGGCTTCGCGTCCTTCAGCGAGATCACGTCGTTGTTGATCTTCACGCCGGTCATGTAGGCGCCCATCGACGGCGCGCTGTCGGTGACCATGGCGTCGGCCGAATAAGTCTTGATGCGCGCGGTACGCTCGAGGCGCTCGAAGTTCAGCAGGCCCTCTTCCTTGACCTTGTAGATGCGCGCGGCCGTGATGGTGGTCGGGCCCATGCCGTCGCCAAGGAAGAAGATGACGTTCTTCGCCTGGGTCTGGGCGAAGGCCTGGGTGGTGAATGCGGCCGTCAGCAGCGCGCACAGTCGAATCGTTTTCATAAGCATCTCCTTACCAGCCGGCCGCTTCTTTGATCAGCGTGAACACGCGGGTGTTGTCGATGGTGCCGCGGAAGACTTCGGCGCCCGCGCCCATCGCGCCCAGGTAGACGTCGGCGCCGCCGTGGGTCTCGGACTTCATGCGGACCGCCGCTTCCTGGTGATAGTCGTCGGCGCTGACAATCGCATCGGTCAGGCCGGCCTGGGCGGCGCGGCTGCCCTGCACGCGGTGCTCGCCGGTGCCGAAGCCGAGGATGGCATACGGCGCGCCGTCCTTGTCCAGTTTGACCTTGCCGTCCGGGAGGCTGCGCACCAGGCCCAGCACGCCGGGCTTGTCGGGCGTGGTCGGCCCGCTGCGCGGCGAGTAGCCGTTGATCAGCAGGGTGTGGTCGTGATCGGCGGTGGCCACGATCAGCGTGTGCTTCAGGCCCGGATCGCGCTGCTGCATCGCGTCGATGGCGGCCTTCAGCGCGGCGTCGAAGGCCACGGTTTCCTGCAGCGCGCGCTTGGCGCGGGTGCCGTGCAGCGCATGGTCGATCAGGCCGCCCTCCACCATCAGGAAGAAGCCCCGATCGCTTTTCTGCCCGAGCAGCGCCACGGCCTTGCGCGTCATCTGCGCCAGGCTGGGCTGCTTCAGCGGATCGCGCTCGGCGTCGTAGGCGAGATCCCCGTCGGCGAACAGGGCGATGGCGGGCTGGTTCGAGGGCGCCAGCGCATCCAGGCCGGCGGCGTCATGCGCCGTGCGGTAGCCCTGCGCCTGCAGTTCGGCCAGCAGGTCGCGGCCATCGAGCCGCTTGCCGCCGTTGGCCGCGGGCCTGAAGTACTGCGCGCCGCCGCCGAACACGAGGTCGATGCCGCTGCCGAGCGCCGAGTTATAGCCGGCGCCGCCCGGCACCATCATCGCCGCGATCCGGTTCTGCAGCTTGCGGTGGCAGGCGTGGGCATAGGTCGCGGCCGGGGTGGCGTCGGTGACGCTGGTCATGGTGACGATGCCGGTGGCGAGGCCGCGCGCTTTCGCCAGCTCGAGCAGGGTCGGCGCCGCTTGACCGTTCCCGCAACGGCTGCCGCCGTCCGCAGCGGGCGCGATCGCGCGGGTATCGCCGGACATCGAGATCACGCCGTTGTTCGGCTTCACGCCGGTCATGTAGGCCGACATCGACGCCGCGCTGTCGGTGACCTGCGCGTCGTTCGAGAAGGTCTTCACGAAGGCCGATTCGGGCAGCGTGTCGATGGTCAGTTCACCGCTCTCGCCCACCGCGTAGATGCGCGCCGCGGTCAGGGTGTTGATGCCCATGCCGTCGCCGAGGAAGAAGATGACGTTGCGGGCGCGGTCGATGTCGCTGGCTTGCACGGCGCCGGCGCTGCCGGGTGGCGGCGCGCTGGCGCAGCCCGTGAGCGCGGCGGCGCCGCAGGCCAGCAGCACGCCGGCGGCGAAAGTGGTCAGTCGCATTCTGCTTGCTCCCTGATGAGGAAAGCAGGCAGTCTACACCTCACCCGCCGCGCATTACCAGTTCAAGAAGGGACGCAGCAGCAGATGCAGCCCCAGCCCGAGCAGGCCGATGAAGAAGCAGCGGCGGAAGGTCGCCGGGTCGATGCGCCCGCGCACCCACTGTCCGATCGCCATGCCGGCCAGCGCCGGCGCCAGCGCATAGAAGGACAGGCCGGCGGCCTGCGCCTCGAACTGCCCGGCCAGCAGCAGCGAGGCCGCCAGCGCCAGGGTCGAGGTGGTGAAGGCCAGGCCGAGCGCCTGCACCAGCATGTCGCGTTCAAGTTTCAAGCCCTGCAGGTAAGGCACGGCCGGGATCACGAACACGCCGGTGGCCGCCGTCACCGCGCCCGTCACCAGCCCCACCACCGGCGAGGCCGCGCGTTCGCCGCTGGGCGGCACGTGCAGGGTGAACGAGGCCAGCCCGGCCGCCGCATACATCATCAGGGCGCCGCCCAGCGCCGCCACCGCATCCGCGGAAACGCTGGCCGGCAGCAGCAGGCCTCCGGCGATGGTGCCGGCCGCGATCCCGAACAGCATCGGCCACAGGCGGCGCAGCAGCACCCCGGCCGCCGGACCGGCCGCCAGCTGCCAAGCATTCGTCACCAGCGAAGGCACGACCAGCAGTGCGGCAGCTTCGCGCGGCGCCATCACGATCCCCAGCAGGCCGACCGCGACCGTCGGCAGGCCGAGCCCGACCACGCCCTTGACGAGGCCGGCGAGCATGAACACGAGGAAGATCCAGGCCAACTCGGCCGTTCCGTAGGCGTGTAAGATTGAAAGAAGAGCGTCCATGGAGAAGGATTTTCCCCGATCCACGCGTCTTTCTGAATGAGGGATTCCCGCAGTTAGCCTTCGGCTCATCCGAAGGCACAATGAAAGCACCCATGAGATTCGACCTGGTCGACCTGCAACTCTTCCTGCACGTGGTGGAAGCCGGCAGCATCACCGGCGGCGCCACCCGCGCGCATCTGTCGCTGGCCTCCGCGAGCGAACGCATCCATGGCATGGAAGCGAGCCTGGGCGTGCCGCTGCTGTTGCGCGCGCGGCGCGGCGTGACGCCGACGCCGGCCGGCGAAGCCCTGGTGCGGCATGCGCGCCTGGTGTTCCAGCAGCTCCAGCGCCTGCGCGCGGAACTCGGCGAGCATGCGCAGGGCCTGAAGGGCACGGTGAGGCTGCTGTGCAACACGGCCTCGCTGAGCGAATACCTGCCCGATGCGCTGACCGGCTTCCTGGCGCGCCATCCGAACGTCGACGTCGCCCTGGAAGAACGCACCAGCAACGAGGTCGCGAAGGCGGTGCGCGAAGGCGCGGCCGATGTCGGCATCCTGGCGGACGCGGTCGACCTGTCGCAGCTCGAGCACTTTCCCTTCCGCGTCGACCGCCTGGTGGCGGTGGCCACGCCCGCGCTGGCGCAGCTGCTGGCGCCCGGCGGTGCGCCGGTCGCGTTCGTGCGCCTGCTCGACGTCGACCACGTCGGCCTGGCCGGCGGCAGCGCCCTGTCCGATTACCTGGCGCTGCAGGCGCGCCGCCTCGGCCGCAGCCTGCATGCGCGCGTGCGCCTGCGCGGCTTCGAGGCGGTGTGCAGGATGGTCGAAGCCGGCGTCGGGGTCGGCATCGTGCCGGAACCGGCGGCGCGGCGCTGCGCGCAGACGATGGCGCTGACGGTGATGGAACTGGCGGATGGGTGGGCGCTGCGGCAGCTGAGCATCTGCGTGAAGGCCTTCGATGCGCTGCCTCTGCATGCCCAGCAGCTGGTGGATGCGTTGCGCGCCTAGTTCAATTCAGCGCGATCGTGGTCGCCGCCGCCTTGAACTCCCAGTTCTTCCACGCCGCCAGCACCGCATTCGGATACTCCGGCTTGCCGCGGCTGCCGTTGTAGCGGCCCAGCGCCAGGTACAGATTGCCGCCTTCCATGTCGATGTACATGCGCAGGATCGAGCAGCCGTAGCGCAGGTTGGTCTGCATGTCGAACAGGGCGCGGCGGTTGGAGTCGCCGATCACCTTGGTCCAGAACGGCATCACCTGCATGTAGCCGCGTGCGCCGACGATCGACACCGCGTACTTGCGGTAGGCCGATTCGACCTGGATCAGGCCCAGCACCATGCCCGGATCGAGGCCGGCGCGGGTCGCTTCGTACCAGGCCGACTCGAGGAACTCGGTGCGCATCTGGTCGTCCGGCAGGCGGCGCTTCAGGCGGCTCGACATCGCCTCGAACCATTGCCGGTAGCGCGCCTCGGACGAAGCGTCGCGGAACACCGGCTTGGGCGGGCGGCCGTCGCGGATCGCCCGTTCCAGCGCCAGCCGGACCGAATCGGCCATCGCTTCTTCCTTCTGGTTGCCGGCAACTGCCGCGCCACTGCTCATCAATAAAGCGGCAAACAGCGCGGAACCGAGCCAGGCCCCGGCCCGGCTTGCAAAAGTAGACAGCATCACTTGCCCAGTTTGCCTTTGACGAAGGAGACCATGTCGGCTGCCGGCACGGCCGACGCTTCGGCATCGCGGCGGCCCTGGTATTCCAGGTTGCCTTCCTTGAGCCCGCGCTCGCCGATCACCACGCGGTGCGGCACGCCCACCAGTTCCCAGTCGGCGAACATGGCGCCCGGACGCAGGCCGCGGTCGTCGACGATGACGTCGACGCCGGCCGCCTGCAGCTCGGCATACAGGCGGTCGGTCTCCGCCTTCACCAGCTCGCTGCGGTCATAGCCCATCGGGCACAGCACGATCTCGAACGGCGCGATGGCTTGCGGCCAGACGATGCCCTTGTCGTCGAAGTTCTGCTCGATGGCCGCGCCCAGGATGCGGGTCACGCCGATGCCGTAGCAGCCCATCTGCATCGGGACCGGCTGGCCCTTCTCGTCCAGGTAGACGCAGTTCATCGCGGCCGAGTAGGCGGTACCGAGCTGGAACACGTGGCCCACTTCGATGCCGCGTTCGATCGCCAGCACGCCCTTGCCGTCCGGCGAGGCGTCGCCTTCGACCACGTTGCGCAGGTCGGCGACGGCCGGTTCGGCGACGTCGCGGCCCCAGTTGGCGCCCGTCAGGTGGTATCCCTCTTCGTTGGCGCCGCACACGAAGTCGGCCATGTTGGCGACCGTGCGGTCGGCCACGATCCGCACCGGCTGGCGCGTAGCGATCGGGCCCAGGTAGCCCGGCTTGCTGCCGTAGGCTTCCAGGATCTCGCCTTCGCTGGCGAAGCGGAAGTCCTTCAGGCCCGCCACTTTCGAGACCTTCACTTCGTTCAGTTCGTGGTCGCCGCGCAGCAGCAGCAGCCAGTTTTCCTTCGAGGTCACGACGCCATGCTCGTCCTTGTTTTCGACCGTCAGCGCGATCGACTTGACGGTCTGCGACAGTTCGATGCCCAGCAGCTTGGCCACGTCCTCGCACTTGACGGTGTTCGGCGTCGAGACCTTGGTCAGTTCTTGCGTCGCCGCGCCGCGCGCCGCGATCAGCGGCAGCGCCTCGGCCGCTTCCATGTTGGCCGCGTAGCTTGACGTCGGGCAGTAGACCAGCGCGTCTTCGCCGGTGCTGGCGATCACGTGGAACTCGTGCGAGCCGGTGCCGCCGATCGCGCCGTTGTCGGCCGCCACCGCGCGGAACTTCAGGCCGAAGCGGGTGAAGATCTTGACGTAGGCGTCGAACATGGTCTGGTAGGAGACCTGCATGCCCTCGACGTCGCGGTCGAAGGAGTAGGCGTCCTTCATGGTGAATTCACGGCCGCGCATCAGGCCGAAGCGCGGACGGCGCTCGTCGCGGAACTTGGTCTGGACGTGGTAGAAGTTCACCGGCAGCTGGCGGTAGCTCTTGATCTCGGAGCGCACCACGTCGGTCACGACTTCTTCCGAGGTCGGCTGCAGGGCGAAGTCGCGGCCGTGGCGGTCCTTCAGGCGCAACAGTTCCGGGCCCATCTTGTCCCAGCGGCCCGTCTCCTGCCACAGTTCGGCCGGCTGCACGAGCGGCATCAGCAGTTCGACACCGCCGGCCTTGTTCATTTCCTCGCGAATGATGGCCTCGACCTTGCGGATCACGCGCAGGCCCAGCGGCATGTATGTATAGATGCCGGAACCAAGACGCTTGATCATCCCGGCCCGCATCATCAGTTTGTGGCTGACGATCTCGGCATCGGAAGGCGCTTCTTTGAGCGTTGAAATAAAAAATCGTGAGGCGCGCATATCGATGAATTCTTTTTAAAAAGAGAGGGTTATAATCGACCTAATTTTAAAGGATTAGCTGGCCGATGCATCCAATCTTTATACAAATGGCTCTGAAAGAAGTGGTGCATGCCGTTGTTCCGATGCGAGTAAACGGCAGACATACCTGAGTTGTAAGTAAAAATACAAGAGGATTGGACAAAGGCCGGCAGAAAGTTTCGAGGTGAATCATGCTCGATCGTGAAGGGTTCCGCCCCAACGTCGGCATCATCCTGCTGAACGCCAATAACGAGGTGTGGTGGGGCAAGCGGGTGCGCGAGCACTCGTGGCAGTTTCCGCAAGGGGGTATCAAGTACGGCGAAACGCCGGAACAGGCGATGTACCGCGAGCTCGAGGAAGAGATCGGCCTGCGCCAGGAGCACGTCAAGATCGTGGGCCGCACCCGCGACTGGCTGCGCTACGAGGTGCCGGACCACTTCATCAAGCGCGAAGTGCGCGGGCATTACCGCGGCCAGAAGCAGATCTGGTTCCTGTTGCGCATGGTTGCGCGCGACAACGACGTCAACCTGCGCCTGACCGACCATCCGGAGTTCGACGCCTGGCGCTGGCACGATTACTGGGTGCCGCTGGACGTGGTCATCGAGTTCAAGCGCGATGTCTACCAGCGCGCGCTGCAGGAACTGTCGCGTTTCCTGACCTGGCCGGCCAACGGCCAGGACCGCCGGCACGGCTCGCGCTACCTGCGCCAGCCGCACGAGCGGCGCGGCCAGGAACGGAGCAACGCGCCGTCCGATCGGCGCCAGTCCGGCAATCCCAGCAACGCGGTGGTGGCCGCCACCAGGGCCATTGCCGATGCCTCGGGCAGTTCGAAACTGCTGCTGGCGCGCGACAAGGAGTAAGTAAGCGTAGTAAGTAGTAGCGTAAAAGCAACAAACAAGAAGGCAGGTGTGTGGCCCCAACCACATGCCTGCCTTTTTGCATTTATTGCTTGCAATATTTACAAGGTTGCATTGTAGAATCATTTTCATGACGATGCGACCAACTATCCCCCTCGCGCTGCTGCTTGCCGGCAGCCTGGCAAGCGCCCCCCTGCTGGCCGCGGACAAGCCCGCCTGCCAGTACGTCCAGATGGCCAAGGTGCCGCTGCACTACACCGGGCTGTCGCTCGGCATCACGATGGACGGCACCATCAACGGCACGCCTGCCGTGATGCTGGCCGACACCGGCTTCAGCGATACCTACCTGACCCGTACCGGCACCGAGAAGCGCGGGCTGAAGCTGTATCCGACGCCCGACCGCATCGAAGGCGTCGGCGGCGAGTCCACGGTCTACACGGCCCGCGTCGACGGCTTCGCGGCCGGTCCGGCCAAGTCCAGCAAGGGATGGCTGAAGGTGGTCGGCGACACCGGCAGCCCGCCCTGGTTCGAGGCCGCGGTCGGCGCGCCCTTCCTGCTGCAGACCGACATGGAGCTGTCGGTGCCGGAAAAGGAGATCCGCTTCTACAAGCCGATCGGCTGCGAGAACGCCTGGCTGGCCTACTGGGACCGGAATGCCGTCGTGATCCCGTTCGAACGGAACGTGATGGGCAGCCGGCCCGTCAATCCGCCCTTCACCATCGAAATCAACGGCCAGAAGCTGGAAGCGATCATCGACAGCGGCGCCGACCGCACCGCGATCGATTCGCGCGCTGCCCAGCGCATCGGCATCCGCCTCGACGGTCTCGACGTGCATCGCTACGGCAGCAGCGTCGGCGTCGGCGAACGCCAGATCGACCGCTGGAGCACGAAAGTGGCGAGCTTCAAAATCGGCGACGAGACCATCCGCGATGCCGAGATCGACATCATGGACACACGCGGCAGGGTGCCGGTCGACGTGCTGATCGGCGACGACTTCCTGCGTTCCCACCGCGTCCTGTTCGCGATGGGCCAGAAGAAGATCTA
Source organism: uncultured Massilia sp. (assembly GCA_913778765.1). Lineage (GTDB taxonomy): Bacteria > Pseudomonadota > Gammaproteobacteria > Burkholderiales > Burkholderiaceae_D > Telluria. Next base: position 23,340 of record CAJYXO010000023.1, read on the forward strand.
CCTCTCGTACACCGGCGGCGACGTGTTCGGCAAGCGCGAGCCGATCGAGCCGTGGGTCCGCAAGGAGGCCGACGAAGGCAATCCGGATGCGCAGATGGTGCTGGCGCTGACCTACCGCAGCGGCAAGGGCGTGCCGAAGGATCCGCAACTGGCCGCCGCCTGGCTCGCGAAAGCCGCCGCGCAGGGCCATCCGCAGGCCACCCTGCTGGAAGGCCGCGAGCTGGTCCAGGCCGGCCGCTACCTTGATGCCATCGCCAGGATCAGGCCCGCTCTGGAAAAACTGCCGGCCGAGCGTTACGGCGCGTTGTGGCTGTACCTGGCGCGCCTGCGCACCGGCGAGCGCGAAAACGGCGCACGCGAACTGCAGACCACCTTCGCGCGCAGCGAGGACCACGCCTGGCCGGCGCCGATCGCCGACTACTACCTCGGCCGCATCGACGCGCAGGCGCTGCTGGCCGCCGCCGGCAAGAACGAAGAGCGCGCCAAAGCGCAGGCCTGCCAGGCCACGCGCTGGATCGCCGCGATGGAGGCCGCACTGGCCGGCGGCCCGGAACCGGCCGCCGCGCCGGAAGCCTGCGAACCGAACAAACCATGATCCCACGCACCATGAAAACACTGCTGCCGCTGGCCGTATCCCTGGCCTGCACCCTGCTCCACCCCGCTCTCGCGCAGGCCGAGGACACGCCGCACTGCACCTACGTCGAAGTGGGCAACCTGCCGCTCAAGTATGTCGGCCAGGGCCTGGCGCCGGCGGTCGATGGCGTCATCGACGGCACGCCCGCCGTCATGCTGGTCGACACCGGCGCCTTCGAGACCTCGCTGACCATGAACGCGGTCGTCAAGCGCGACCTGTTCCCGCACATGACGGGCCGCTTCGCGGACGGGATTTCCGGCTATTCGCGCCTGTATTCGGCGCGCGTCGGCGAGTTCGCGATCGGTCCGGTGAAGAGTGCGAGAAAGAACACCAACCTGCTGGTGATCGGCGAAACCGCCTTCACGCCGGCCTTCGACGCCCTGGTCGGCGCGCCCTTCCTGCTGCAGGCCGACCTGGAATTCGACCTGCGCGCCAAGCGCATGAAGTTTTTCCGCCCGCTGAACTGCCCCAGCGAGCAGTCGCTCGCCTACTGGAAGGAGGATGCGGTGGCCGTCCCCTTCGAATACAGCCGCAGCACCAGTCCGAATCCGCACTTCAAGGTGCGGGTCAACGGCAAGGACGTGGATGCCTTCATCGACACCGGCGCCAGCCGCAGCTTCCTGACGCTGCGCGCCGCCAAACGGCTCGGCATCGACGTCAAGAGCGCCGACGTGACGCGCCTGGGCTTCAGCAGCGGCGTCGGCACGGACCGCGCGGCGCGCTGGATCACGCCGGTCAAGACCGTGGACATCGGCGGCGAGTCCATCAGGGACGCCGAGCTCGGCGTGATCGACGTGCAGAGCGAAGTCGATGCCGACCTGCTGCTGGGCCAGGACTTCCTGCGCGCGCACCGCGTGCTGTTCGCGATGAGCCAGAAGAAGGTCTATCTCGCCTACCTGGGGGGCGACGTGTTCACCCGCGGCGGCACGTTCGAGCCCTGGATGCAGCAGGAAGCCGACGGCGGCAACGCCGATGCCCAGTACACGATCGCCTCCATGTACAACAACGGCCAGGGCGTCGCCCGCGACCGCAAGCTGGCCCAGTACTGGCTGGAAAAGGCCGGCGCCGCCGGCCAGCCGAACGCCAGGCTGGCGCTGGGCCGCCAGCAGATGCAGGCCGGGCATTTCGACGCCGCGATCCCGCTGCTGCGCACCGCCCTCGACCAGCTGCCGGCCGACCGCCTAGGGCCGCTGTGGCTGTTCGACGCGCGCGTGCACGAGGGCCAGGCCGAGCTGGCGAAGACCGAGCTCGAGGCCAGCCTGAAGAAGCAGCGCAACGACGACTGGCCACAGCCGATCGCCGCGTTCTACCTCGGCAAACTGGATGCGCAGGAACTGCTGGAGAGCGCCGCCAGGGACAGGCAGTCCGCACACGCACGCACCTGCATGGCCAAGTCGAGCATGCGCGAGTGGCATGCGGCGCGCGGCGAGAAGGCGCAGGCGGAGGCGCTGCTGGCGAGCTTGCGCAGCGAGTGTGCGCCGGCGCGTCCGGCGGCTGGCCCAGCGAAGGCGGACCCCGCAGCGGCGGACCAATGAAGCTTGAACTCGACATGATTGGACTCTGACACCATGAAACTTCGTACCGCTTTGCTTTCACTGCCCCTGCTGTTCCCTTTGCTGTCGCACGCCGCCGGCAATGCCGGCAGCTGCCGCTACGTCCCGGTGGCCAAGCTGCCGATCGACTATTCCGAGGCCCGCCACCGCGCGGTCGTGATGGGCGCCGTCAACGGCAAGCCCGCGCGCATGATCGTCGATACCGGCGCCTACCAGACGGCCCTGTTCCGCGCCGGCGCCGAGCGCCTCGGCCTGCCGCTCGACACGACGGGCAAATACTCAAGCGGCATCGGCGGGACCTCGGTGAACTACGTCACCCGCGTCGACGATTTCTCGGTCGGCATCGCGCACAGCGGCAAGGCGCCCATCAATGTCATCGGCAATTCCGGCAAGCCGGACGGCGACGCGCTGGTCGGCGCCGACTTCCTGCTGCAGACCGACATGGAACTGTCGCTGGCCGACAAATACCTGCAGTTCTTCCGCGCCACCGATTGCGGCGACACCTTCCTGGCCTACTGGGATCCGAACGCCATGGAAATCCCCTTCTCCGGCAAGGAAGGCCGCTCGAACAAGCCCTACGTGACGGTCGAGCTGAACGGCGTGAAGCTGACGGCGATCCTCGACACCGGCGCGCCGCGCAGCAGCGTCACCCGCCATGGCGCCGAACTGGCCGGGATCCGGGTCGACGGTCCGGGCGTGCAGAAGGGGCCCAAGACCGGCGGCATCGGCGACGAGCGCGTCGACACCTGGTACGCCACCTTCGACAGCTTCAGCATCGGGCCGGAAAGCATGAAGCGCGTGGAACTGCCCATCCTCGACGACAACTCGACGGGCCGCGGCGCGGTCGACATGCTGCTGGGCGCCGACTTCCTGCGCGCCCACCGCATCCTGTTCGCGATGAGCCAGGACCGCCTGTACATGAGCTACCTGGGCGGCGATCCCTTCCCGCCGCGCAGGGCGCCGGCCGCGCCGAAAGCGCCCTGAGCGCCCCGGGCGCCGCCGCGCTACAATGGTGCCTGTTTCGTTTGCAGGCACCTTCATGTTCACCCCCTCTTCCAACGACGTGCGCCGCTTCTTCTGCGAAGCCCTGCGCAAGCGCCGCGCCGGCGACATCCTGACCCCGATGGACGCGATCGCGGCCGACTGGATCGACCAGCATCCCGAATATCACGACGCCATGCTCGACGCCGACGCCGCCGTGGCGCGCGACTATTCGGTCGAAGGCGGCCAGCCGAATCCCTTCCTGCACCTGTCCATGCATTTGTCGATTGCCGAGCAGGTGTCGATCGACCAGCCGCGCGGCATCAAGGCCGCGCACGATGCCCTCGCCGCCCGCATCGGCGAGCACGAGGCCCACCACGAGATCATGGAGTGCCTGGGCGAGATGATGTGGACCTCGCAGCGCAGCGGCCTGCCGCCGGATGCGGAGGCCTACATCGACTGCGTGCGCCGCCGGGTTCGTTGAATCAGTCGAGCTTGTCGTCGGCCACGCGGTAGCGCGGATCGTCCGGCAGGCTGACCTCGATCATGTCCTTGGCCCGCTCCAGCAGGGAGCGGCAGTCCGGGCTCAAATGGCGCAGGTGCAGGCGCTTGCCCACGCTGCGGTAACGCTCGGCCAGCGCATCGATGGCCTGGATCGCCGAATGGTCGGCCACGCGGGCGCGGCGGAATTCGATCACCACGTCCTGCGGATCGTCCTTCGGCGCGAACAGGGCCTGGAAATTCGTCACCGAGGCGAAGAACAGCGTGCCTTCCAGCTCGTAGACCTTCCAGCCCTGGGCATCCACGCCGGTGCTCACGCGGATCTGCTTGGCGTGCTGCCAGGCGAACACCAGCGCCGAGACGATCACGCCGGCCACCACGGCGGTGGCCAGGTTGAAGGCCAGGGTCACGCCGGCCACCAGCACGATCACCAGCGCGTCCGCGCGCGGCACTTTTCCAAACAAGCGGAACGTGCCCCACTCGAAGGTCTTCTCGCAGACCACGAACATCACGCCGATCAGCGCCGCCAGCGGGATCTGCTCGATCACGCTCGAGCCGACCAGGATGAACGACAGCAGGAACAGCGAAGCGGCGATGCCGGACAGGCGGCCGCGCGCGCCGTTGCCGACGTTGATCATGCTCTGGCCGATCATCGCGCAGCCGCCCATGCCGCCGAACAGCGCGGCGACGATGTTGGCGGCGCCCTGGGCCATGCTCTCGCGGTTCGGCTGGCCGCGGGTGTCCGTGATCTCGTCGATCAGGGTCAGCGTCAGCAGGGTCTCGATCAGGCCGACGCCGGCCAGCACCAGCGAGTACGGGAACACGATGCGCAGCGTCTCCAGGTTGAAGGGCACGTCCGGGATGTGGAAGCTGGGCAGGCCGCCGGCGATCGAACCGAGCTGGCCGACTGTCTTGGTGTCGATGTCGGCAAAGTGGGCCAGCAGGGACACGGCCAGGATGCCGACCAGGGTCGCCGGCACGGCCTTGGTGATCCTGGGCGTCACGTAGATGATCGCCACGGTCAGCGCCACCAGGCCCAGCATGGTCCACAGCTGCGGGCCGCTCATCCACACGCCGCTGGTCTTGAAGTGTTCGAACTGGGCCACGAAGATCACGATCGCCAGGCCGTTCACGAAGCCCAGCATGACCGGGTGCGGCACCATGCGGATGAATTTGCCGAGCCGCGCCAGCGCGAACAGCATCTGCAGCACGCCCATCAGGACGATGGCGGCGAACAGGTATTGCACGCCGTGCTGGACCACCAGCGCGACCATGACCACGGCCAGCGCGCCGGCCGCGCCGGAGATCATGCCGGGCCGGCCGCCGAAGGCCGATGTGATGAAGGACACCAGCACGGCGGCGTACAGGCCGGTCAGCGGCGACACGTGGGCCACCAGCGCGAAGGCGATGGCTTCGGGGACCAGCGCCAGCGCGACCGTCAGGCCGCTCAGCAGGTTGGTCTTGATATGGGAAGGCGATACGGTGGACAAGGCGGACTCCAGAAAAACAAAGTCCGCCGGCGAACCGGCGGACCAGAGAGACCGCTATTCTACCGTCGAACGCTTACTTGCGGATGACCAGGGGGCCCGGCAGGCTGTGCAGGTAGGCCGCGATGTCGACCATGTCGCGGTCCGACAGCGGCTGGGCCATGCCGGCCATGATCGCGTTGTTACGGCCGTTCATGGCCTTGTCGCCGCGCTTGTAGGCGGTCAGCGCGTGCACCAGGTAGTCGGCGTGCTGGCCGGCCAGCTTCGGATAGCTGGGGTCGATCGGGGTCTTGTAGTCGGCGCCGTGGCAGGACGCGCAGTTGTACTTCTTGGTCAGCTCGGCGCCGCGCGACGTATCGCCGCTGGCGAAGGCGGAAGCGGAGACGGTCAGCGCGACGGCGCCGCTCAGGGCAAGGATGAGTTTTTGCATGGCGTCCCCGGCTTATTTGGTCGGCGTCGCAGCCGACTGCTGCGCGTAGTAGGCGGCGATGTCGGCGATGTCCTGGTCGGACAAGCTGGCGGCAATGCCGCGCATCGACGGGTGCTTGCGGTCGCCCTTCTTGTAGGCGTTCAGTGCCGCTTCGATGTACTTGGCCGACTGGCCGCCGATCATCGGCACCTGGTAGACCTCGGGGAAAGTCGCCTTGTAGCCCGGGATGCCGTGGCAGCCGATGCATTGTTCGATCTTGTTCGGGGCTGCTTTCGGGTTGGCGACGACTTCTGCGGCGCCGGCCAGGCCCGCCGTACTGGCGGCAGCTGCGGCAAACAACAGTACTGCTAGGGGTTTTCTCATGATTGCACAATCGTAGGGTTGAATTGTTTACCGCAACTGCTCAAAAACTTAGCAAATGTACTACGAATAGCCGATTCTATATGAAGAACATGGCTCAGTCTACAAAGCAACAATTCTGCGTCACCCGTGCACCTGGCATATACTCGATGGCATTGTCCCAACCACCCGCATACGCCCATGCACGCCTCCCCACGCTTCGAAGGCAGCGACAGCTACGTCGCCACCGATGACCTGAAACTGGCCGTCAACGCCGCCCTCACCCTGGCCCGCCCGCTGCTGATCAAGGGCGAACCGGGCACCGGCAAGACCATGCTGGCCGAAGAAGTAGCAAGCGCGCTCGGCATGCCGCTGCTGCAGTGGCACATCAAGTCGACCACCAAGGCGCAGCAGGGCCTGTACGAGTACGACGCCGTCTCGCGCCTGCGCGATTCGCAGCTCGGCGACGAGCGCGTGCGCGACATCCACAACTACATCGTCAAGGGCGTGCTGTGGCAGGCCTTCACCGCGCCCGAACCGGTGGTGCTGCTGATCGACGAGATCGACAAGGCCGACATCGAATTCCCGAACGACCTGCTGCGCGA